>CALDYR010000096.1 GCA_937944405.1 uncultured Pirellulaceae bacterium | reverse complement strand
CTCCAATCGCATTGATCATCTGGCACCAACGCCGCCCAGACCCAATCAACGGCGTTCCAACACAATTCCCCCGATGCAGAACTAAAACGGTCGCAACGTGCCGGCCCGCCTGAAAAATACAAAAAGGTACTGCACCCCAGGAACAGCAAACGCCGCAGCTCTACCTCTGATCAACCAGCAATTCTACATCCAGTTCATACCGGTTGGGGTCGATATTCAATCGCACCAACTTGCCTTCATTATCGAGCGCGATTAAACGTGGAAACGATATTACCGGGAAGGTTTTTAGCAAATCCGGGGGTTGCCCATCGTTCCAACCCAAAAAGTGAACGCGTGATTCGGAAAATTTTGCGTTTAACGCATTCTCGAATCCGTCGTCGTTGGCCGCAACAGCCACGACCCGGACAGGGGAGCCGAACTCACTGTACTGTTTCGCAGACCTTTGCAGGTTGTTCACCAATTTCATCGAATTGGGTTCATTGGGCGTGAAAAAAAGAATCAGAACGATGCGTTTTTTAAAATACCCCGGCTCAATTTTTTTGCCAGCCGCAGTCGTGCCGGCAACGACAATCTCTTGGCCGAAAAGCTCCATTCTTGTGAGGCCAGCATTTCCATTTTCAATCAACATCTCTTTCGCTTCGGCGACCGCACGGTCTTCATTGCCGGCGTCGAGCATCGCCTGATAGATCTTTTTGGCGTGCTCAAATGACCTCCGTCGCTCAAACCAACGCGCTATCTGTGCAACTTTGTCCACCACCAGCGTACCGCTTTCCGGATTGCTCAGCAGTTGCGTGGAAGCTTTCTCAAGCTCTCGCAGGCCGACATCGCCGTTAACAAAACGATTGATGAACAATTCGTTATAATTGACCTTCAGCAGTTCATAACGATCCAGCACGAATTGCATGAACCCTGCGGCCTGTCCGCCTTGGATACTTTCGTTTCGCAATACATTTTCGGCCATCTGTTTGGCCAGATTGATATCAGCTTCTACCGCGGCTGAAAATTGAACGCGAATCGCGGACGCCACACGGTCCTCATTGGGAAACTTCTCCAAAACCGCGTTGAGATGTTTTGAAACATCGTCCGAGGTTCGATTGCCTTTGATGCACTCAAACAGCACTAAGCTCAGTTGAGCCAGATGGGCTTCTCGGTAGACATCAGGATCAGTGTCGTTGAGAAACCGGGTAAGGCAATCTTCGAATTCTGCCGCGATTTTTGGCGATTTCAATTTACCTATAAAGTCGATTCCGTAATTCGACCGCTGAGCTTCCAACCAATTCAGTTTCGCAAACTTCTTGTACGACTGAGCGGCATTCAATTCCAACAACCGGCGGCTAAGCTTGATCCGCTGTTCGTTTTCCCGTACCCCTACCGGAGAAACGTCCAGCGATTTCGACTGATTAAGTTCGTTTAATTTGGCCAAAATTTTATCAGGATCGCCACTGCTGATGATCTGGCCAAAACTGGTTGACTCAATCATTGCAATGGCCGCATCGCTTTGACGATCTTTCGGCTTGCTCGTTTTTTTCTTAGCAGTTGTGGTGAAGAAGCTGATGATCCAAAGAACCAACATCAACGAAACCGTCATGCCCAGCATCATTGGAAAAAATCTGCCTTTGGTCACCTCACTTTTGGCTGGACCATAGGCGTCAGACCGTTTTGATTTTGATGACGACTTCGATGAAGACCGACCGCGACCTTGTTTCCTTGAGCTCATCGTGATCCAAAGTAAAAGACGTTTGACTACACCAAACCGTCGGGAAACCAGAACTTATGGCAATTCGATTGTCGATTTCGGTGCTTCTTGTTCGGCAACCGCTTCACCTGCCTGTGTCGCTTGCACGTAGGCCATTCGGAACTGATGCAAACTTTCAGTCATCATCGACTGCTCTTCTTCGGTCAAATTACCTTTTGTCTTTTCCTCTAAAACGGACAACAGATCGATGAAATGTTTGGCCAAAGGCAAATCAACAGCCGGTTCTTGCCCATCGGGCGTCGGCAGAAACCCCATCGCCATCATCACTTGGGAACTAAGCATTGAAATCAAAAATGGCATGGAAGCCGGCGGAATTTCCTGCCCCCCTGGCCCCGCAGTTCCGCCCTCTCCACCAGCGGCGTTGGCCTGTTCTTCAGCCTGCCGCTGCAACTCACGTTCGCGTTGCACCTGAGCTTTATAGTCTTCGTCGACCACGATTTTTGATTCTTCGTCACTCATAGTGAGGTCTCTCTTTTTATTCGCTGGTTAAATAATTGTTGTATTGCGTTAAGCGGTTGGGGAAAATTGACTCTGGCTGATTCGTTTGGCGGCGGCTTTGACAAATCCAGAAAACAACTTATGCGAACAAGTCGGTTTCGATTTGAACTCTGGGTGATACTGCACCGCCACAAACCATGGATGATCGGCCACCTCCACGATCTCCACCAAGGAATCGTTTTTGCTGGTCGCGGCGATGACTAAACCACTGGCTTCTAATTGCTGACGGTAGGTATTATTAAACTCCCAACGATGACGATGCCGTTCGCTGATCGTGTTTTCCTGATAACATTCCATCGCCGTGGTGCCTGGTTTAACATCTGCGATCTGGGCCCCCAGCCGCATCGTGCCACCTTTGTCGACGATGTTTTGTTGTTCATCCATTAACGCGATCACCGGATGTTGAGAATTCTTATCGAACTCCGTCGAATGAGCCCCGTCCAAACCTACCACGTTGCGGGCAAACTCAATCACGGCACATTGCATCCCCAGACAAATGCCTAAAAAAGGGATCTTGCGCTCGCGCGCCCATCGAATCGCTTCTACTTTCCCTTCGATGCCACGTTCGCCGAAGCCACCGGGAACCAAAACCCCATCATATCCTGCCAAAACCCGTTCTGGCCCCTCCCGTTCGACCGCTTCGGCCCGAATCCGGCCAATGCGGATCTGAATGTGATTAGCCATCCCGGCGTGATCGATCGCTTCGTAAATCGATTTATAGGCGTCTTTGTGTTCGGCATATTTACCGACAACCGCGATACTGATCTCAGCCTCGGGATTCCTCAACCGATGCAGCAAGTCACGCCAATCGTCAATTTCAGGCGTCGCCGACGGCAGCCCTAATCGTTTGGCACAAAGTTCATCCAGACCGTCCTCGACCAAACTAAGGGGCACTTCGTAGATCGAGAAATCTTTGTCGCGTTCTTCGATTACCGCTTCTTGGGGAAGATTACAAAACAGCGAAATCTTTGCGCGTTCCTCGTTTGGCAATTCCCGTTCGGTACGGCAAATCAAAATGTCGGGCTGAATGCCAATCTGACGAAGTTGGCCGACCGAATGCTGAGTCGGTTTGGTTTTCAGTTCGCCCGCCACCTTCAACCACGGCACTAAGGTCAAATGAATGAATAAACAATTCTCTTTACCGAACTCATGAGCAAACTGACGGATCGCCTCTAAAAATGGTTGGCTCTCGATATCACCGACGGTGCCACCAATCTCGGTGATGACGACATCAACACCATCGCCGCCGATACCTTTGATGCACTGTTTGATTTCGTTAGTGATGTGAGGAATGACCTGTACCGTTTTACCAAGAAATTCGCCTCGCCGCTCTTTTTCGATAACGCTTAAATAGATCTGCCCAGTGGTATAGTTTGACTGGCGAGTCAACGGGCTGTTGGTGAATCGTTCATAGTGACCAAGATCCAAATCCGTTTCGCTTCCATCATCCAACACATACACCTCGCCGTGCTGATAGGGGCTCATCGTGCCGGGGTCGACGTTGATGTAAGGATCAAGCTTCTGCATGCGGACCGTTAACCCGCGCCGTTCGAGTAACATCCCGATCGACGCACTGGTGAGCCCTTTCCCTAAAGAACTGACTACGCCGCCGGTCACGAAAATATGCTTGGTCATGAAAATCTTTGCTTCAAACTTGCCGAACGGGGGGGAGGACGCTTGCTTCATTCGGTCGCCTCCAAACCCGGTAGTTTAGCATCACTTCTGCCGACTGACAAACAGCCGATAATCCTCGGCCGTATCGATGCCCGCGATCGGGTGGTCAATCTGCCCGACCGAAATAGTTAGCCCGGCTTGCAAAACCCGCAGTTGCTCCAAAGACTCTGCCTGCTCCAAAGGCGATGTCGTTAGGCCGGAATACCCAGCAAGAAACTTTTGGCGGTACGCGTACAATCCGATGTGCTGCCAGAAAATCGCCGGAGTCACCTTCAATAGGTTGTCGTTCCAAACCTTCGCCGCGGGAATCGGCGATCGGCTGAAATACATCGCGCGCCGCTGATGATCGAACACCACCTTCACACAAGCTGGGTCGTTGAGTTGACCGAGACTGGAAATGGGCGTTGCCAAGGTCGACACTTGAGCCAATTGATCTTCCACCAACATCGTGATCGCGCGGTCAATAGCGGCGCCTGGCAATTCGGGCTCATCGCCTTGAACATTGACCACGACATCGAAATCAGGATGGCGGCCGGCGACTTCGGCAACGCGGTCGGTACCACTGGGGTGGTCAGCAGAAGTCATCTCTACACAACCGCCGAAGGATTCAACCGCAGCAAAAATCTCGGCATCATCGGCCGCGACAATCACCTCATCGGCTAACTTGCTTTCGCGCGCCGCAAAGTACGTGTGTTCGAGCACCGTTTTGCCTGTCTGATTTAGCAGCAGCTTCCGTGGCAACCGCGTCGAATGCAGCCTCGCCGGAATAACGATCAATGTTCTCAATGCTTTCATTTCAACTTTCATCAAAACCAAACGCCATGACTTCTGAAATTGAATTTGCGCCCGTCATCACCATCAGTAACCGATCCACTCCCACGGCAACTCCGGCACACGGTGGCAATCCAGCACGCATGGCGCCCAACAACCGACTGTCCATCGGCAACGCGCGTTTGCCATCGGCCAAACGCTGACGATTGACGACGCTGTTTCGTCGCAATAACTCATCTGCATCCAAAAGCTCATGATAACCGTTTGCCAATTCAACACCGTCAACATAAATCTCAAAACGTTCAGCCAACGCTGGATGCCCATCTCGTACGATCGCTAACGCCGACTGGCTTGCCGGCCAATCGTAAACAATACACGGAACGTCGAACCCGATCTTGGGTTCGACCAAATGCGTAAGGATCAAATCCAGCCAGAAATCGCGAGGCTGGTCGCCGAGAAAGTGTTTTGTAATTTCAATGTTTGACCGACAGTGCGCTGCCAGCTGGGCATCCGACGCTGTGAAAGGGTCGATCTGAGCATGTTTTAAAAACACGTCGCGATAGGGAACGATTTCACTGCCGGGACGATTCAAAATCGCGGCCCCAAACTCAGACAATAACTGCATCGCCGATTGTAAATCGTCGCCACAACGATACCACTCGAGCATCGTAAATTCCGGGTTATGCCTTGCGCCATGCTCCCCTTGGCGGAAAGCCTTCGTGATTTGATAAATCGACGTCATCCCCGCACTGAGCAACCTTTTCATCGCAAACTCGGGCGACGTCTGCAGCCACATCGGTCGATCATCCAACGTGGAACCGGTAAGGCTGGATTGAAGCATGGGCACCGGTTCAATATGCCGATCGACCACCGTATCTCCCGACACCAATGGAGTTTCCACGTGAACGAAGCGGCGGTCTTGGAAGAACGCATGGACCGCCATCGTTAGCTCAGATCGGCGCTCCAACATTTCTATCGAAGCGGTAGGTCGAAAGTTTTTACCCATCACCAAAGCTTATTCGAAAACCGGCTCCCCGTCAGCTCTACCCACAGATTCCGCAACTAACGGCTTTAACAACCACCAGCGTTAACCGCGTCAACGCGATCACTTCCGCCGAACGGGTGCACTGGCAACGCACCATCGATGCCGAATTGAGCGTCGGCGGTCTGAACTACACCATCACCACGATCGAACGCGATTTTGCAGTCCTTCAGGCCCCCCTGCAAGCCAAAGCACTACAGTCGATTTTCGTGCGCCGATCACTCACCGTCACTTGCCGCCAATCTGCCAATGGCTCAGCGCACATAAAGATACGCGCCATGCCGCGAGGCTCGTATTCGTATTCGACCCGGCGTGGGGATTTGGCTGTGGCGGCTATCGGAGTGCGAATCTCTCGATGCAGTTGAACTGGCTGTTCATCCATGCAGATGACTGGACTCGCCGGATTGTACGGTTCTTCACAGGTACCTTGGACTTCTTCCATACGGGCAACGTATTCGCCATCGGCATCCGGAGGAATTAACCAGTATTGAATCTTGCGATTGATCATGCCGTTTTTCTAGCGTCCTACGAACCGTTTCGCGGCTGTTGAGTCTGTCAAACCCAGTTCTACCAAACGCTCTACCAACAAACGCTCTACCAACAAGCGCAGCGGCCAATTCGCAAACCCTTTGGGAGGCTTGCCAAGATGCATCGCGAACAGTTTGGCTTCCTGTTTTCCGTTGAGTTTCTTGGCGACCGGTGGCTTTTCGCGAGGTTTGCCATTGAGCGCTATTTTAAATCCCTCAGTTACCAAACGTCTGCGTAAGTTCTCAACGGTCTGAATTGTGCAGCCAAATGCTTCGGCGATCTTCGCATCAGTTTAGCCCGGTCTTTTGGCATCCGCTTTAAGCATGATCCGGACGCGACGCGCTTTATGAGATGAGCCCTCGAGTGATTTTACTGTCTCGTTGAGTTGCTGGCACTCCTGCTCGGAAAGCCGAACGATGTACTTTTTCTGCATTAAATCCTCCTTGATTGAGCTCAAGGATCTCCAAGGAAGAACGACCTCGGACCTCGGGGGAGGAGGACCTCGGGGGAGGAGGGCCTCGGGGACAGGCTAATTTGAACTAAACCTCTCATTTCTAGTACGGTTTGGACGGAGGTTGGGGGAAAGCTGGGAACAGCGAGGAGGGAGAAAGTGGGAGATCAAAACATCCTGTCCCCGGTCTGCCCACTTGCAGATGAGATTCTTTGAAGTAATCACCGGCGCGGATTCAACGTCGCCGAAACGATTGGTGTTCCACGCGGCGGAACATTGGGTGAGAAAGCAACGGGAACTAAATGCCCGGCTATGCTATGCGGCTGGAATGTCCAAGTCCTGCAAATCAAAGGGAACCGTCAGTTCCTCTAGGTCTTTCACCGTATCTATCTCGAGCATCAGCTTCTCAGGAATCGAATCGTCGCCCTCAAACTGGAAGTCGTAGCTAAATAAACCTCCCCCGCCACCGGAACTTGTCCCTACGAGTTCTTCGGGGACGTTGCCTGCAGCGTCCAGCAAACGCACGCTGATCACGGCGTCCAAATTGCCCTTTAGGGTGACTCCGACGGCGCCGTTGGCGAGTTTCAGTTTGGCCTTTACATCCAGTGCTTTCAATTTTCGATCCCGAATGTTCCGATCAAGTTTCTGGCGAAGGTCATCAATCTCGACCGTTTCTCTTTTACCACCGGTTTTGATTTTGAATTCACCTCTGACCGTGCTGAACTTTGCCGGTGTTGAACTAGGATGATCAAACTTCAGCTTGACGCGCACGCCGTCTTTGGGATGCTCGTTAAAAAACTCGTTGTCACTGCGCCGCACCTCGACGAACTCTTTGATAAAATCTCTAAATACGAACTCGGCTTTCTTGAGCTTGAGCCCGCCTTTGTCTGTCTTACATTTTTCCAGCTTAACCATCCCGTAACTTAAAGCATTCGCTGCGGCCTCGCCTTTTGCTTCAATCACCAACTCCAAAGCGCGGGGCTCTTCTTTTCCATCGGCACCGAAAGAATGATCTTGCGACCATTGAGCCTGCCCCGAAACATTCAACGCCGCCAGTTTGGACGAACTGCCTTTGGTTCCACTACCTTTGGTTCCACTGCCTTTGGTTCCACTGCCTTTGCGCTTGCTACCTTTGCGCTTGCTACCGTCGGACTTGGTCGCGCTACCGGGTTTAGTGGAGCTACCGCCACTGGAGAGTGTCTTTAGATAATCCTGATCGGCCTTGCTAAATCGTACCAAGGGGACTTTAACAACCCGACCGTTATCGGATCGCTTTAGCTTCACGTTTCCATCAAGCTGTTCAACCAATGCCGCTTCGATCTTGAAGTTTCCATTGTCGCTGGTCCACGTGCGGTCTTGCCCGCAAGCTGATGACGCAGCCGCAGCCAAGAAACAGATCACAGGAATTTTCAAACAATAAGATCCGATCATCAGTTACTCCTTAAACGACTGTTTACCCAGCCGCAATCGAACGTGGAATTTACCATGCCAAACGCATTAGGTTTTGACGGGCTACATACGGTAACCACCGAAGCCTTCGTCGGTCGGGAAAAAGTATTGTTCTAAATCTCGTATAAATCTTGAAATAAATCCAACGCACCGTAACCGCACACGATAACCATTGTAGGCGCGTATTTCAGATTTGTGTTTTTTGTCTCGTTCCTCAATGGAGAATTTCCATGACTCGATCGGAAACCGCAGCCCTCTGGTCTCAACGGCTCGAACGTTTTGCACCGTTTCAGATGACGATTGCTCAGTTTTGTGAGTCCAAAGGGGTCTCGTCAGCTTCTTTCTAGCATTGGCAGAAGAAGCAAGCGTCGTCTGCCATCCGCCGCCATCCCGCTGAGGCTGGAAGTTTGTCGATCGTCTTTCGCCAGAAAGAAGACCAATTGACTTCCCAAACTTCGGGGCCACGATCGGTATCCTTGATGCGATAGCGTTGCCAGTTTTAAGCGCTGAACACCGATGAGTAAGTCGCAAGATTGTCAACGCGACGGCTGACATCAGCTTTCCCAACTCGTGGAACGCGGCGGGGACGACCGGGCTTGGGAGACTTCGGTTTGCCTTGAATGACCTTCGGCTGCGTCAGCCAGCCATGGAAATTGCCGGGTATTTCACCGATAAACGCTTCGCCCAATGCGTCCAACTCATCAAGGAAATTCGTGTCTCGTCCATAAAGTTCGTCGAACGTCCACGCGCTTACCCGGATCCCGTTGGAAAGCGCGTGCTTGACTTGGGCGATGGCGATTTGAGTTTTGGTTTGAAACTCTATTCCGTCGGGAATGTAGTTTTTTTCGCGCGCGTCATCTTCAATCCGGCTCTGGGGCAAGTACATTCGGCTGTCCAAGAGGCATTGAAAACCGGGGGCCGAGTAAGCCAAGTGCACACCGACGGTGCAGTTTTCAAT
>CALDYR010000095.1 GCA_937944405.1 uncultured Pirellulaceae bacterium | reverse complement strand
TGATCCAACCATGTACACGGACCGTCGAAAGTGTCTAGGGTGGCGCCGTAGTTGGGGCGCTGGTAGTTGTCGACGTAATCCTGCCACTGGCGTTTGAGGTCGTCGGGCAACTGATGCCAGTGTGATTCGCCCGGATGCCCGGCCAGCAATTCTTGACGGCGAACGGCAGTAAAGGGTTTCCCGGATTCGACTTCCAATCGGTCGACCTCAATCGACGTTAACGGTTGCCGAGGCATGATGAAGGCTGGGTAACCCATATGGAAACAGCATACGCCGCACCCTCCGCATTGAACCACCGGTAGCCCATCTTCGTTTTTTTCATTTTGGGTTTTCATCGTCAGATTAGTATACTCTGTGTGTGATTTTGTGGGACCTGAGATTGAGTTGCGGCAGAATTACATTGCGGCAGAATTACATTGGTTCAAGATTACATTGATTCAAAATTTTACGGCGTCCAAATCGGATTGGATAGAAATTGTATACCTCACGCATGCTAAAAATATTCATCGCCGTTTTGCTGCCCGTTGGGCTGTTTGCCGACGCGCACCCGGGGTGGGGGCAGGTTCTAAATCAGCCGATTACCGCGGTGGCGGCGGAGCGTTTGCCGGGTTCTTATTCCCAACGGATTGAAACATCGCCGGTTGACGCGGCGATGTTGCGGACACCCCCGCGCCGGACCTACTTTTTAGATGGTGGTGACGTTTTGGGGATCTTCGTCGAAGGGGTGCTTGGAGATTTAGATGAAACTCCCCCAGTCCAGTTGCCTGATACTAACAGCGATCTGCCGCCGAGTCTCGGATATCCGGTCGCGGTGCGGGCCGACGGAACCATTGCACTCCCGCTGATAGAGCCGATTTCCGTCAGGGGATTGACGATCATCCAAGCCGAAGCGTTGGTCAAAGCACGTTATTTAGACGGCAAACGTCCGATCCTGCGGGCTGAGAATCGAATTCTTGTTTCGCTGATGCGGAAACGGACGGTCAGCGTCTACGTCTTACGTGGTGACGAATCTCAATCATCTGGAATCAATCGCTCCCGCACCGGTGCCGTCAATCAGCGCTCTGATCGAAGTCGGCGGTCCAACCGTTTGCAGCTACCGGCAGGGGACAGCGATCTTTTAAACGCGCTTTCTCGAACCGGTGGGTTGCCGGGCGTCAATGCGCAGTCGGATGTGAAAATATACCGAGACCTACCCTACCGTCACCACGCAGGTCGCTATCGAGCAAACACTAACAGCACAAGCCACACCAATCCAGGAGGTCAAACCTCACCCTTCCCCAGGACGAATATCGAAGGTACGTCCTATGCACAAACCGGTCGAGGTGGATCAGGGGTTGGGTATCAGGCGAATGGACAAAACGTGACCATCGTCCCGACTCGCCGTTCTGCGGGCACCCGCACTTACATTCCACCGACCGACGTGCGTTTGGAAGATGGTGATGTCGTTGTGGTTGAGTCGCGCGATACCGACGTTTACTACACCGGCGGCTTGCTCGGGGGGGGAGAGTTTCCGCTGCCGCGCGACCGTGGAATCGACGTGTTAGAGGCGATCGCAGCGACGGGCCGGTCCTTTGGTGCGGTGCAGCGGGCCGGGTTTGGCGTGTTGCCACAACGGGCTCCGACGGAGCTGTTAATTTTCAGGCGTCGTCCAGGACAGGATCAACTGACGATTCGAGTTGACATTGACCGCGCCCTTACCGATCGGTCTCAACGGATCCAAGTTCGATCGGGAGACCTGTTAATTCTCAGGCATACGCGCCGCGCGCAGATCCAAAATGCCGGCATTGGTGTTTTGAATACCGTTGGCGCGAGACAAGTCTTAGGCAGATGAGGCTTTGTCAGTTTGCAGAATCGTTCGCTAAGAGGGGATTGACGCACGATGTTGGTCGGTTGCGCCACGCCGAACTTGATTCAAACCGTGTCGGACCAAAGTCAAATTACCGCAGGACGCCGAGGTAGAAGCTGAAGACTTTTTCTTCGTCGCCTTCGGCAGTCGAAACGGGGAAGGCGAAGTCGAAGGCAAGTGGAGCCCCAATTCCTGCGGCCGGCATGTGGACGCGAAAACCAAAACCGGGGGCGACACGGAAGTTTTCGGAATTAAGTTCGATGTCTCGTTCCACAGTTCCAAAGTCGCAGAACAAAACACCTTTGATCATGTCGTCGGCGGTAACGGGAAACTGGTATTCAAGTGTGCTCAGCCATTGGAATTGCCCACCAACACGCACGCCGCCTTCGATAGGAGATGCGCCACGGAAGTCGAAACCGCGAATCGTTGAAAAACCACCCGCGAAGAAATTTTCGAAGATAGGCGTAGAGTCTCCAGAGAAACCAAGCTTTGAACCGTAACTGATCGTGTGACGGCCCGAGCGATCGGGACGTTGGTATAACAGTCGGTAACGCCTAAACTCTAAATCGCCACGGGCGTAATCGAAGTCTCCGAACGCTTGACTGTATGTGGCCGACAAATAACTTCCTTGTGTTGGCAAGAATGGATGATCGCGGGTGTCACGAATCAATCCCACATTACCGATGTAGAGGTCGCTTTGGCCGAGGTTCGCGTTAAGCTCGGGCGAAGAACTGACTCGCGGGTTGTCGAGGTCGACACTTTCTAAACGCAAACCTGCACTGATGGAAAGGTCGGGTGACAGCCTTCTGCCAAATGAAAATCGTCCGCCGAGTCGATTTTCGTCGTAGTCGAAGAATCGTCTGTCGAAGAAGTACCCACTGGCGCTGAAAGAGAAGTCTGTGTTGAGAAAGTACGGTTCGGTGAAGCTGACCAGATACCGTTGAATGTCTTGTCCCGGTACCAATTCCAGTCGAAATTGCTGCCCGGCACCTCGAAAGGCGGTGCCGTTTAAGATATCCCCAAAGTTCCGTGGGAAGCGCGTAATGTCAAAATCTTTCTCATCGACGGTAAATTGTCCAACGATGCCGTTATCCGAATTAAAGGCTCCACCGATGTTGATGCGTCCGGTGTTGGTTTGCGCGATCGTCACGTCCAAATCCGCGAAATCCACTGCCGGAGTATAAGGTATCGTTGCGTTGCCGCCCCGTTCGAAAGGCTGCACCAGTGGGTTGAGGGTGTTGGGTCCGCCAACGTCGGGTGATGGAAGACCGTTGCCCGGTGGAAAAGGGCGGCCTTGCGTGGAAAGTTCGGGATATTGATAGGCTGACTGTTGGATTGTGTTGGCACCGCCATTGGAAACAGCAGGAATCTGGACCGCGGTGGTGCGCGGTGTGGCGGGTTGATTAAAGATCGCGTTTCCGACCTGCGGACGTTGGGCGATGGTTCGACTGGCCGGACGGTTGGGCGTTTGGCTGTAACCGAAAGCGCTGTTGTCGGGACTCTGCCCGCGCACGGTGAGGTTCCTATTGGCGTTGTGAGTGCCGATGTGAGTGGTTTGTGATTGTTGAAACTGCGGAGATTCAGGGCGATAGGCTACGGTGGTGAACTCTTCTTCTGGACCCACGTTGCCGGATGTTCGCGCTTCATCGGCGTTCTGTAGTGTCCGTTGCGATTGCAGTTTTAATTGCAGTGGTGTTGGGATGTCACCTGCCATGGGCGGTTTTGCGATTGGGCGCGACGCGTATTTCGACCCCAGTTTACCGTTGGCGCATCCGGTTGATACGATCAGCAGAACTAACAGCGCTGCGATACCGATCAATTGTTTCGGATCGGAAGACGCGTCGCCGAAGTTAATTTTGCGAGTGTTGAGTTGCATAGTTTGATAGGGGGAAATTTCGTCAAATATACTATTCGATGGCCAACATTGGTGCGGTTTGGTGGTTAATCAATGGTGATCGCTGTTATCGAAAGCCGCCCGAACGTGATCCACTGCCACCGGACCGCGATCCGCTACCGCCGGAGCCACGATTGGCGCTTCGTGTTGAGGAACCGCCGGCATTGCGGGAACCGCTGCCGCCGGCGATTTGCTCCAGTTGCTGAAGTTCGGGTGGTTTGACTACGATCGAAGGGCCCGCCCCGACCCCGCCCTGCCCCGTGGCAAAGATTTCAGAACCGGAGAGTTTCGTTTTGCTTTTTTCAATCTGTCGGACGTCGATGAGGTCGCCCGGTTTTAAGGTTAAGCGATTCAGGACCACCTGGCGTTTGGTGATCGAGTTCCCGCCTTCGTAGTGAACGTTGATTTGTCCAACCCGGTATTGTTTTCCTTCTTTGATCTTATACACCAAATCCAGCATACCCGGTTCTTCGAGGAATCGCGTTTCGACTTCCACGTTAGAAAATACGTAGCCTTGGCTGCCATAAAGGTCGCGCACTTCGGTGAGATCCTCGTTGAGAAACGCGGAATCGAACACGGGCATTTCGTCACCAGGAGTCAGTTTCAATAACTTTTTCAATTCGGTTTCTTCGTACGATTGATTGCCGATAAATTTTACGTCCCGGACTCGATAGCGTGGCCCTTCGTTAACGATGAAACGCACCGTTAGCCACCGGCCATCGTTGCTTTCGCTGATCTCGCGACCGACTTGAGCGTTGAAGAATCCCAACGATCGGTAGTATTCAGTGACACGGTCGACGTCTTGGTCGATAAGATTCCGTTGGGCCAGACCGCCGAAGATTTTAAAGTATCCGGGTTTGGATCTTACGATATGGCGAAGCCGTGCTTCAGTGGCGATCGTATTGCCTTCGAAATTGACTTTCCAGATGCGTTGTTGTTGATCTTCATGGATCAAAAAAGTGACCTTTGAATCGTCGTTATTGTTTCCGTTGAGGACTTCGACTTGTGTGCGCGGGTAACCCTTTTCGCGATAGTGTTCTTCGATTTTTGTTTTTGCATTTCTGATTTGATGCACATCCATCGGAGCGCCGTTTTTCAAACCTGTTTCTTTAGCGAGCGCTCGATCGGAAATGCCTCGGTTGCCGATGTACTCAATGGTGGAGAGACGGTTACGTTCTTCGACTTCGATGCGAATCACAACGCCGTCGGGTTGGCGGTCCACAAATGGGCCTTTGACACGAGCGATTTCTGGCAGTCGCCATAACGAGTTGACGTCTTGCTGAAGTTTGTCAGGATCAAAATATCGGCCTTGGCGGGTGCGAATGTTGCGCGTCAGGTGGTGAGTCGGCAGGTTATGGTTGCCGGTAATCTGAACGTCTTTGATGACTTCGGGACGCGCTTCGCCGTTGGCTTCGGCAAGCTGCTGGTAGTCGGGCAAGATGTCGGTTTCGATTTTCTTGGGACGCGATCCGGCTGGTTCGGGGCCGCGAGAACCGCCGCGCGAACCAGACCCTTGGAATCGCACATTCTGCAAATCCGCTTGTTCAAGAACTTGAGGTGGAACCGGTAGCGCTGATTGCTTCCACGGTTGCCATGTGCGGCAACCGCAGCACAAAATAGCAATCGACAATATCCAAATTACGACCGTCACAGAACGCGTTTGGGATAACATTACGATCTGAGATTCATGTCCACGTGGAAGTCTATCCCAGCGATCACGCGCTTTGAAATCGAGCAAGTTTTCTGTCTTTTGGTCCATCCTTGGCCCCGAATGTTGAGTTTCCTGATGCGTAATTACAACAAAGGGAAGTCAGGAGCAAGGCAAGAATGTCCGGCAGGAAGTGCTAGCGTGTTGGTGTTTCCGGGGTTTTGCCCTCTGCGGCGCGAACACGTGCGGAATTAGACACAACCAATGCGATCAAAATTACGGTCGTGAAAGCCGCTGGAATCAAAAAACGAGCGATTGGAATAAGATTCTGGCCCATTCCACTCCCGCCTGCGGCAGGTTTGAACCAAACCGACAGTGAGAGTGCGAAAGAAAATTAACCACGGAATCCGGGGGAGGGAATTGGGTTGTTCATCCTGTCAACGAAGATTGATCGGGCAGCACGCGGAGGCTTGGTTCTGAATCATCGCCAGTGCTGATGGAGGCGTCTTGATCGCCGGGTGATGCAGGCGGGACTTTACTAAAATACTTTCCTAATGGGCTGGCCAGGACTGCGGGGAGAATAATCAGGTCGCCGACCAACGCGGCCGCCAGTAGAAACAGCATCAGCGTTCCGAAACGCTGTGTCGGGGTGAAGGTGCTGAAGGCGAAAGCGGATAAACCGAATCCTGCAATCAAAGTCGTTTGCGTCATTGCGGTTGCGACCTTGGTGTAGGCGACCTTAATGGCATCCAAACGCTCCAACCCTTTTTTGAGGGCCTCGCGATACCAAGTCAAAAAGTGAATCGTGTCGTCCACGGCGACGCCCATCGCGACGCTGGCGGTCATCATTGAACCGATGTCCACTTTAATGCCGCGATAGGCCATGAAGCCGAATACGACGACGACTGGAAAGACGTTGGGAATCATCGCCAAAAAACCGCCTCGGAAGTTGAGGTAGTTCCCTCGTTCAAAGGGGCGATCCCAATCTCGCAACAACAACATCATCACAAAAGTGATCATCACAAAGGCCAAAAGGATGCTTTGAATCAAGCTCCACAGCAGCGCCCGTTGAGCCTTATAAACGATGGGGATGATGCCGGTGTAGATGGTCGTAATGTCAACGTCTTCACCGGCCATTTTACGTTCGGTGGCGGTCTTCATCCCAGCAATAGGTTCTTTGGTTTCGGGGTTAATCAGGAATTTGTGGTCACGGCAATCGACTAAATTGGTGGCGTTTTGTTTAATCAAATCAATATCGAACAGTTCGTCGTCTTCGATCAGAACAACGCAATCGCTTTTGCGAATTCTTTCACGCCATGCCTTCAAGGCGAAAAAGTTTTTGAGTTGCTGTTTTTCTTTGGGAGTTAAATTGGGATTGTCAAGGCTGTACCTTTCGGGATCAACCCACACCAATTTTGGGCTTTTGAAGATGCCACGGTCTGCCAAGAGTTCCTTCAATGTGGTGGAGAATATGTGGGTTTGATTGATTAGTTTGTCACGTTCGAGGTTGGCAACAACTTTCGACTTGATGTCCAAATCGCCCGCGGAGAATTCGGGTTTCCCGCCCAACACCAGCACGTTGGCGTCTTTGGCACGGCCCGATTCTTGGGTGTCCTGGAGAATTCGCAAAATCTGACGACGGTATCGGTAAGCGTTATTGATCGGTTCGATGACGGATTTCATGTCGTTGATAAACCGACCGTAGTCGACGTCACTGAGCGCGGCCAATCGGATGCTGATCCGCCATAGTTCACGTCCTTGGAGCTGTTCTAGAGGACGGGTTTGTCCTTGATCGGCGACCGCGAGATATTCTTGTTCCAGCATTTCACCGCGCCGTTTGTACAATTGGGCGCTAGAGAGTTTACGAGTCAGTGGATCGGAGGAGGTGAACTCGTTGAGCGGAACAAAGACGTCGGTCGACAATCCTGAGCCAACAATTCCAAGTCCATCGGGGCCGAAAAAGCGCTCCAATTGAGTCCGTACGCGATCCGAAAGTTGGACCCGTTCAAGCATCGACAAACGGGTCGAGTATTCTTTTTGTTGGCGTTCATCAAATTCGAAAGCTGCGGGTTCGGTTGCGGCAGTATCTGAGTCGGGAGTTGGTCCGAGTCGTTCGATTCCGCGATCGAATTCCCGTTTGATCGCGTCCTCTTTTCTGCGTTTGCTGTCGCGTTCAATCGTCTCTTTGTAGACTTCTTGTTGGGCGGACGGTTCGACGCTGACGACGATTTCGGCGGGGACTAATTCGCCTAAGTTTTCCTCCAACCATCGATAGTCCACCAAAATTTTAGCGCCGGGGTCAAACATTTTCAGCAGATGGACTTGGGTTTCAATCTTGTTCCAGATTCCGTACGCGCCGATCAGGATTGCTAACACGCCGATTACTGAAAACACGGTGTAGTTCCGCATCACGACCTGGCCAACGCCCTGCCAAAATTTGGTGACTTGAGCGCTGATTCCTTTACTGCTGCCACCAGCAGCCAGTTCTTTCTTGCTCAATCGGCGGTAGCCGGGTTTAAAAACGGTCAGTGCCGCAGGCAGAAACGTAAACAGAATTATCAGCGTCGCAACAGTTGCAATGGCCGAAAAGAGGCCGAACTTTGAAATGGGGGCAAGGTTGCTGATATACAAAGACCCCAAACCCAAGGCGGTTGTGAACGCCGCCAGCGTGCAGGGAAACCAACTGTGGGCGATCGCAATTTCGGCGGCAGTCTTATGCCCGTGGTCATGGCACGCGTCGCGATAGTAGTTAACGATATGGACCGCTCCGGAGAGCCCCAAAACGTAAATCAGCGAAGGCATGGACATGATGATCGCGTCCATCTTTTCGCCGCCGAACCAAACGTAAGCTAGGCTCGCCATCGCGCCGACGCCGCCGGTAATGAACAGCATAATCGTCACCCGCACGTTGCGGAAACTGAAATAGGCTAACGTGATGCCGATCAATGCCGACAATCCGACCAGATTGACCAACGTGATCGTACCTTCTTCGTCGATCGCGACGTTGTCGCTGGGCGGACCGCCCATATTGAGATGTTGCGGGAGGATGCCGCAACTGCCGGTGGCCAATTCCAATAACCGGCCGCGCGGTTTGCCCAGCAACGGGCGTCCCACGGCGCGAGCCAGTTCTTCCATTACCGGTTCGTTTAGGGTGACCACTAAGCAGGTTTGGCGCGGAGGGGCTTCGAGTTCTAATTGAAACCAAAGCTGGTACCACAACGCCAATCGTTTGTCGGCCACGGTGTTGAGTAAGCTGTCGAGATTTCCATTGAAATCTTCGGCGATTTTGGCTTTCATGAACTCGTCGAAACGACTTTGATAGACCGCGTCCGAAGTCAGCGTCTTTTTCATGTCCGTGTCGACCTGTTGTAGCAACGATTCGAACGTCCAGTCAAAGCTTTTGTGAGGGGTCGGCCCAAACATCGCACCGGTTAAGCGATTGTGGGCCTCCATTTTAGCTTCGAAGGTCGATCGGTCGGATTCGCCCATCTTCAGCACTCTTAACGAGCCATTAGGGCCGGCCAGTTGGTCGAAAACCTCTGGGCCTGAAATTACCGATTTAAACGGGCGGCAGCACAGTTTCAACGGGTCTTCGTAGAACTTATTTTTAGTCCCCAATCGATCGTCGGGTTCCAAACCGAAGGTGTCGATATATTTCCCGACCGCTTTGTTTTTTCCGTTGCGTTTGCGTTCGAACCAACGGCTGATACCTTCGGCAACATTGGATTGGCCTTCCCAGCGAAACAATTCGCCACGCCGGTTGATGAAGTACCATTGTTTGTCGCGGCCCTGCAACCATTTTTCGTTTTGCTCACCCCAGTCCTGGTGGTACTTGTCGGCAAACAAAAGGCCTAATTCGTCGCCCTTGCGATGGGCCCGTAGTTCTTCGGTTCGGCCCTGCTGTATCAGTTCCTTTTCATAGTCCAACGATTCCTCGTGGATCTTGCGTTTGAGATTTACGTAAGTCGGATCGCCTTCCTTGCACCAAGGGCCGCTGACGACCACAAATTGGCCGCCTCCAAAAAAGTACTTTTTGAATTCGTTAAGCTCTTTTGTCTCTTGGTAGTCGTCGGGTAACCAGTCAGCAACGTTGTTGACCATTTCGTCCATCGCCAACCGTGCCCCGCGACCGGCGAACGGCACCAAGAACGCAACGCAGCACAGAATTAACAGCGCAACGCTTCCGAAGAACGGAATCGGCAATGAGTAGAATCGTTTTGTCATGAGTCAACGATGGTCGCCGCGTGTAGCTGACGTAATACTGGATCCAATACCCAGTCGTGATGAATTGGATTGCGAATGACGAATGCGAGTGACGATTGCGAATGCAATTATGCAATTATGCAATTATGCAATTGCGTCTGCGTGTGTATTCGTGTTGTCCTTCTATTAAGATTAGAGTTTGTTTTTCATCTCGTCCATGTCAAAAGAGACAATGTTGGGGGAGCAGGGAAGCTTGGGGCGTGGATGGTGGTAAAATGTGGTGGTAGAGAGGTTGATTCCGGATAGGGAGGGCGTGGAGTGTGTTAGGTACCCGTGGGGGCGGGCGGATTGGACCCCTGCATTGGAGAATCGCAATTGGGTTTGGGGCTGCTTTTGAGCGTCTATAGGGGCTGTTTTCGGTGGTTTCCTCAAGCAATCAACGATTACGGTCATGGCGATTGGTATCGGGTTGTGAAATAATCAACCAATGAACCAAGACAAATTGAGATTGATTGCAGCGTGCGCCTTCGGGCTCGAGGCGCTGGTGAAGCGCGAATTGCTGGCGTTGGGATACGAGGCCCACGTTGCCCAACCGGGGCGTGTGGCCTTCGAAGGCCAGTGGCCCGATGTTTGCCGAACGAATGTCGGGTTGCGAATCGCAGACCGGGTGCTGATCGAAGTTCAGTCTTTTGATGCGCCCGACTTTGACGCTTTGTTTGAAACGATCAAGGGGCATGACTATTCTCGATTCATTCCCGTCGATGCAAGTTTTCCGGTGACCGGAAAAACGCGTTTGTCTCAATTGACCAGCATGCCAGCGGTCCAACGGGCGACAAAGCGCGCGATCGTGGAGAGCATGAAGCACTTTCATGGCGTGGAAAGCCTGCCTGAATCGGGCGAGACGTATAAGGTAGAAGTCGCGCTGCTGAAGAACGTGGCCACGGTTACGATCGACACCACCGGGGAGAGTTTGCACAAACGAGGATATCGAAGGTTGAGCGGCCCGGCCCCAATTAAGGAAACGTTGGCTGCGGCGATGGTTGATTTGTCGGTCTGGAAGCCCGACCGACCGTTGCTGGATCCTTTTTGTGGAACCGGTACGATTGCGATTGAAGCGGCACTGATGGGGCTGAACATTGCGCCGGGGATCAATCGAGACTTTGTGTCTGCGCGTTGGGCGCAGATTGATCGTAAACTTTGGAACGACGCCGTCACCGAAGCGCTCGACCGTCAGGACAACCAGTCAAAGTTAGAAATTTCGGGTGGGGACGTTGATGCTCAGTCCTTGGAGATGGCGCGTTATCACGCAAAGTTAGCCGGTGTAGAACGCCAGATCAATTTTGAACAACGCGCTTTTGAGGATACCGCAACGGATCGACAATATGGTTGTCTGATCACCAATCCACCCTACGGACAGCGGCTTGAGTTGGACCAATTGAGGACGCTGTACCAGCAGTTTCCCGCAGTGCTGCAGCAACTACCAACTTGGTCGTTGTTTGTGATCACCAGTTTGCTGGAGTTTGAGAAGATTGTACAAAAGAAAGCCACGCGGCGGCGAAAATTGTTCAACGGTCGTTTGGAGTGCACTTACTTTCAATATCTGGGCCCGCGTCCACCGCGCGCCAGTGCGGTGGACGAGCAATTCGCCGATAACGTCAATGCTGAAGTTGGAACGCCCGCGACGGAGGTACCGCCGGCGGCCAAACCGATTTCAGCACCAGTGTTCGCGGGGCTTCAAGAAAAGGATCGCGAACAGGCTGGAATTTTTGCCCGTCGATTGGTCAAACGTGCGCGGCATTTACGACGCTGGCCGACGCGGCGCGGGATCACTTGCTTTCGAATTTATGAACGTGATGTGCCAGAGATACCTTTGGTGGTAGACCGCTATGACGATGCGCTTCACATCACCGAATACGAACGGCCTCACGAACGCGATTTAGCCCGGCATAGTGCTTGGTTGGAGCTGATGAAGGAAACGGCTGCTACGACCTTAGAGGTCCCGATTGAAAAAGTCCACTTGAAGTCGCGGCACAAACGTTCACGCGGCGACCAATACGAAAAAGTTGCCGACGCGCGGCAGATGAAACAGGTGTCAGAAAATGGTTTAAAGTTCTGGGTCAATCTTTCTGACTATGTGGACACGGGATTGTTCTTGGATCATCGCGTGACACGGCAAATGGTTCGAGAGCAATCTGAGGGAAAGTCGGTGTTGAATCTGTTTGCCTATACCGGTTCGTTTACCGTGTATGCGGCGGCCGGCGGGGCGAATTCTACTACGACCGTGGATCTTTCCAAAAACTACCTACAGTGGGCTCAGCGTAATCTCGAACTTAACGGTTTGTACAGTGCGCATCATGAATTCATCGCTCAAGACTGTGTTCAGTTCATCGAAGAATCATCCCACCAACCAAAACGCAGATACGACATCGTGATTGTCGATCCGCCGACCTATTCCAATAGTAAACGGCTGGACGACGATTGGAACGTACAGACAAGCCACGCTGATTTGCTTAACGCGACCGCAAAACTGCTCAACCCCGGAGGCGTGATTTATTTTTCGACTAACTTCCGGAAATTCAAGCTTTACGAAGATCAGCTTCTAACGTTTTGCATCCAAGAGATCAGCAAGCATACCGTTCCAGAGGACTTCCGCAATCGGAGAATTCACCGTTGTTGGAAGCTAACCCGACGTTGATCGTTATTTTCAGCGGCGGTTAGTGGGGGTGATTTGAGTGTCCCTGCAACACTTCCCAACAGATCGAAAATCGGTAATGAGATCTCAAGTGTCACAAAATCCAATCGGCAGAATCCAGCTCAAGGTCCGGACGGTCGAGAGATTTTTTCGAACAAGACTTCGTTGGTGCACCTGTCGCTGTCAGACCCGAATTGAACGAAGAAATTTCGAGCTTCGAAAGGCAGTCATTGTTTCCCCTCCAAAGGACTGCAATTTTTGGTAAGGCCCTTGGAACAGAACGCCTTTGGGGGCAGGCATCAAACGACCAGTAGGGGTTACTTCTCAGTCGATCACGATGGTCAGTGGAACCTGCTTGACGGCCGGTCTTCTTATTCTGATGCATTGCGCTTGGAGTCGCGTGATCGAAGATTAGGTTGCTGCTGTTCTAATTGGAGGGCATGGGCTAACACCGTTTCCCAAGGCTGAGTGTATTGGATTGGGTCGCGGCGACCGAATTGGTGAAAGGCCAAAATGCGTTCGATGTCCGAACCGGTGCGCCCATGCGACCGCCCATCCGCATCAGGACTGTAACTGGTGCAAGTGTTGGCAAAAACCGAATCAAAGTCCAAGCCCAGTTTCGTGATGGCTTGATCGGCGTCTTTAAGAATGGTCAGTTTATCGCCGTGGAGGTAGGGCACGTTTAGGCTGACCTTTGCGCTGTCCCAGTTCCCTATTTCGAAAGCTTTGACAATCGCTTCGTAGAATTCGGGGCGGCAATCGGGATAAATGGCGTGGTCTCCGCTATGGACGCCCAAGCAAAATTCAACGTGTGAATCTTCGCGCGTCGCAATTGACAGAGCGTACCCATAGGCAATGGATGCAAAGATCGCGTTGCGATTAGGTACGACCGTCTGTCTCATGTTGTCGTCTCGGTAGTGGCCTTGAGGGACGTCCCAATTTTCATCGGTTAACGCCGAATGGTACAGCGCCCCTAATTGCGAAAGATCAAGTGTCGTCCACGCCACGTGGTGGCCTGCATTTTTTAGGTATGCAATGTTCGCAGCCAATCGTTGCAGTTCGATTTTATGTTTCTGTCCGTAGTCAAAAGACAG
Source organism: uncultured Pirellulaceae bacterium (assembly GCA_937944405.1). Lineage (GTDB taxonomy): Bacteria > Planctomycetota > Planctomycetia > Pirellulales > Pirellulaceae > Mariniblastus. The sequence continues at coordinate 6,846 of CALDYR010000095.1, read as the reverse complement.
CGCGGACACGGTGTTGCCTTCTGCCAGCAGGCGCAGTAGCAGCGCTGTGGAGTCCATGCCGCCGCTGAGGCAGATGACAGATTGGGGATTCGGTTTCACTTTAATTCGAATTTCACGTTAGATGGTTCAAGAAAAAATTGCTGGCAAAAAGTCACCGCAAAGAGCGCGTCAATTATTGGCCGTGGGTGCGATAGGACGGATACCTGTGGTTGCGGTCGGTGCAGAAGCTGAAATAATCAATCTTTGGTTCCATGATTCTATGCGGTTGCACGATGGCACGAAACGAACAACTAATCCGTCAACATAAAATTCTTCAGATTCTTGAACGCGTGCGTTTTGGTCGGACGCTGCAAGAAATTCAAGAGGACCTGGTGGATGAACTTGGGTTAACGTCGCTTCACCAACGCACCGTGCGGCGAGATTTAGAAGCGCTGCAGGCAGCGGGTATCGACATCGGTGTCCATGAGCAACAGCGCGGGAAAGTCTGGAAGCTTGGGCCGCGCGCCAAACAAGCGACTAAAGTTACGTGTTCTGCGACCGAACTGATTGCGTTATCGTTAGGGCGTCAGTTGATGCACCCGTTGGAGGGGACGCCGTTTTGGATGGGGATCGAGACGTTCTGGAACAAGATCCAAGAAGAACTGCCTGAACCGGTCCTCGCGCATTATGAAAAATACCGGAAGATTCTGCGGGTGCAGGGGCTCAAAACAAAAAACTACGATAAAAAACTTGGCATCATCAAAACGATCAACCGAAGTATTTTGGAACATCGCACTTTGGAGATTGTGTACCAGAGCATGGGCAAGGAAGCCAAAACGCGCTGCATTGAGCCCTATGAAATGTGTCTTCATAAATCAAGTCTTTATGTGATTGGGGCGGCCAGCGAAGTTGAAGATCCAGAAACGCGGGTACGGGTGTGGAAACTGGATCGTTTCGAAAAAGCGAAGCTATTAGAGGTCTGGTTTAAAGAGCCCGATGATCTGGATTTAGAGAATTTCTTTGGCAACGCGCTGACGATTTTTCATGGCACCGATGAACCACGCGATTTCGTGATCAAGATTGCGTCGAAGTATTCGTCGGCGTTATCGGAGGAGCCTTGGCATCCTGATCAAAAAATTGAACGTATCGACGACGATTTCGTTCGGTTGATCGTCCCCGATGTTACCCATGAGATGGAAATCATGCCTCATGTGATGGCGTTGGGGCACGAAGCCGAAGTGCTGCAACCGACCGACATCCGCGATTCGATGCTAAACGTTGCCAGCGCGATGATGAAACTGTATCAGTCTGAATAATAGCGCCGGTAGAGCGCCTCGGGTGATGCCCCCATGCGAAATGCAAATGCGATTCGCCAGTTTTTAATCGTTTGCTTCAGCACGCCTTTCTTTTCCCAACGCCGGGCGCTGACGTGTAGGGGACCGTCGAGCATGGCGGGTTTGTGTTTGCCTTGGAAGGTGGTTTGCGAGAACACAAAATCTTCCATCAGTGAAATTTCGGGAAACCCTCCGAGCGCTTCAAAGTTAACGCGCTTAATAAAAAGGCCTTGGTCTCCGTAGACCAGTCGCTGTTTTTTAGCCCGCAAATAGTTGCCCAGTTCGATCAATCGAAAGACAAGTTTTCCGCTGTCGATTCGTTGACGAAATGCACCACCAATGCATTGATGGTTCTCTAATGTGTCGCGTATTTGTTGGACCGCATCGGTTTCCAACCAGTTGTCGGCGTGCAAGAACAGCAGGACGTCGCCGGTGGCATGATTGGCGCCAGCGTTGAGTTGATGCCCGCGTCCGGGTGGCGAATTAACGAATTTACAGCGCGCGTTTTGGGCCAAGGTGATGGTTTGGTCGACACTGCCACCATCGGCCACGATTACCTCGTCGACCCCAGATTTCCAAGCCCTTTCGATGGCCAACGTGATGAGAGAGGCTTCGTTGAGGACGGGGATAATGACTGAAACGCGCAGGCGGTGTGATGGTATTTTGTGGTTCACAGTGTTCGTTTGAAAATGAGATTATTCATTTGATTCCTAGAAGCCTATACTACCGCCGTCGGTCCGTCGTTACACCAAAGGCACATGCGCAAAAAAATAGCGCAGATTCTAAAGTCTGCGCTATGGCACAACATCCGGATCAAAGATGAGTGAAATTAAAATGTAAGTGGATGGTGAGTTCGAACTTATTTGTCAACCACGTTGAATCCCGCATTGGCGGTGCGGTAGCTGGAGGCTTGGGCGACAAACGCTTCGACGGTGGCGACGGTTTGAATTCCTTTTAAATAGCGCCGTACCCACTTGCCTTCGTTTTTCTCGAACATGATCAATTGAGGTAGACCGCGGTTACCGATCAACTGGCGGGCTAAATCCTCTTCTTGGTCCAAATCGACTGTTGCGTAGTGAAAGTCCTTGAAGGCATTTCTCTGCATCAGTTGGGGGATCGTCGTCTGCTTCATCACTTGGCATGGCGGGCACCAAGTTGCCGATACTAAAACCAATAGCGGTTTGTCTCCGGCCTGAGCGTCACGATACGCATCCTTGTACGATTTCGATGGGGCGTTGTAGTTGTTGGTGGCGTGCTGAGCAAATGTTTGCCCGCCGATGAATCCTAGTGCAACAGACGTAATTAGCGTAATCAATAATCTCATTTTTCCCTCTTCCCTGATCCGATGTGTGCCGCCAAGTGCTTGCCAGCAATCACATTCAATTTCGTGCGAAAGTTCTTTTACAGGAAGTTGCATGTTGCGAATTCAAGCGACGCGAAAATCGAAATTTTGGAGACGCAACATGTAACAACTGTTTCAACTAAAAGAGGTATCGTCCCGCGTGCCAGCAAGGCTGCTGACAAAGCGCGTAGTTCAGCTACAAATATCTTCGGCGGCCAGAGAAATAGTTAAAGCCTATTGGATGTACCGAACAGTCTACGGAACATTGTGGGATAGTTCACCTAGGTACCGCGCGGTGAGGCAAACCTGTCCCACTTGAGCCCAGAAGATCGGCTGTGAACGGTGTGCTGTTTAGCCAATCCACCTCCAACGCAGGGTTAAGGTTCGCCTGATGAGGCGGTGGAGGTGTAAAAGTTGCGTTAAACTGTGATGATTGAAGGACAAGGATATATTGTTGCGATAATTTTTATTTCGCCGGTTGGCTCGGTGAGCCCGTTTGGATGTTGATTTCGTGTTCGATTGCTCCGAAGATTGAGGAACATAATGCGGCCCGCGACACTTGCTTGTGACGGTGGCCTGCGATATTTTGTGTGGCTACATTTCAACTTCATGCTAATAAACTAGACCCTAGGCCTATGAAATTGCGCGTCGGATTGGTGGGGCTGGGAGATCAGTGGGCAACGCGACATGCCCCGGCGTTGCGGGCGATGTCTGATCGTTTCGAGATCACCGCAGTGTGCTGTGAGGTGGCTGATAAATCGCATCGCATTGCCAGTGAATTTGGGGCCGTGGCAACCGACGGTTTTCGGGCATTGCTGCAGCGCGACGATGTCGACGCGCTGTTGTTACTTAGCCCCGAATGGTATGGTCCGTTGCCGATCCAAGCGGCGTGTGAGGCAGGCAAAGCGGTTTACAGTTCGGCTTCCCTTGATTTTACTCCTGAACAAGCGGTGGAAGTGCGGCGGGATATCCGTGAATCGAAGATCCCGTTTATGGCGGAACTTTCCTTGCGTTACGCGCCCGCGACGATCCGGCTTAAAGAACTGATCGCGACGCGATTGGGGAAGCCAAGGTTATTGTTCTGTCACCAGCGATTGCCGTTGGAGAGTCAGGCCAATCGATTGAGGCGCGGAAAGCACTGTCCCTTGGTGTGGCGCAACATGATGGAGTTGGTGGATTGGTGTCGGTATTTGGTGGCCGCTGACCCGGGATCGATCGTCAGTTCGGCACATGGGAACCATAAAGGCGACGTCGAAACGTATTATCAGATGGCCAGTTTGGATTTCCGTGGTTGCCAGCCTTCGGCCGATGCCCCCAACCAATCTCCGTTCCGCCCATTGGCCCAGTTGAGCGTTGGCCACTACATTCCACAACGCTGGTCTGACGCGCTTTCGTTTCGTCGGCCGGCATCATTGCAAGTGTGTTGCGAAAAAGGGATGGCGTTTATCGATTTGCCGTCAAGTTTGATTTGGTTCGATGATGCGGGACAGCACAACGAAGCCTTGGATGCCGAACGGGCGATGGGCGAAATGATGTTGGACCGATTTCACCGACTGGCAACCCATAAATTATGTAATTCGTCCGATGCACATGATGCCGATTGTGCGATGAAGATCGTTTTAGGGGCCAACCAGAGCATTGAAACAGGCGACCGCATCCAATTGGGTTTCGACGAAGATTGATTTATCCGTATAGGATTTCCTCAGAGGGGGGCGCGGTGGAGTTAGGGTCGAATTTTTTGACGCCCAACCATTGCAACCCCACCAATGATGCGTAGTACGGATTGAGGTACACGTAGCGTCGCCATAAGCGTTTGGGTTCGCGCGTCAAACGATACAGCCATTCCAGTCCCCAGCGCTGTAGCAGCGGCGGCGCTTGTGCGAGTTCGCCGGCGTGGAAGTTGAATGCCGCGCCGACCGCTAAAACCGGCATGCGGATGTCGTTTTTGAATTCGTAGGCCCAGACTTCCTGGCGCGGACAGCCCAACCCCACCATCGTGATGCTGGCTCCGCTGTTATTGATTACGTCGATGATTTCTTGTTTTTCGGTTTGGGAAACGGTGCGAAACTTAGACGCCAGTTTTCCTGCAATCTTCAAACCGGGAAACTTTTTAATCAATTGCGACTCCAGCGTATCGAGCAGTTCCTGTTTCCCGCCGAACAGAAAAATCGAATGGCCGTGTTCGGTTGCCGCGCGACACGTTTCGAGCATCAGCGCAGGGCCGTATACGCGCTCCTTTAGCTTGCAACCATGCAATAAATTCAGTGCCCATCGAACCGGTTGACCGTCGGGCACGATCAGTTCCAACTGGTTCAACCGGTGCCGATGACGGTTATCCATCACACCAGTCATGACGCCGTGAACCGCCAGTGCGGATACGCCGAAAGGGCGGCGGTCTTGGGCCGCATCCATGATATGCTGCACCGCCGCTTCGTAGTCCAGCGCTGTGATGTTGACGCCGACGATGTTTTTTTTTCCTTGGTCGATCATTGAGGTTTTTGGTTCTGAGACATTAAGAATTGGCTTGATACTGAAAATCAACGGTAACTAATTCCCGGCGTCGGCCTGTGGCAGACGCCAGTGGGTGTGTTTATTTCTTACCCTACCGCTTCTCCCCAGCGTTCGGTGTTGTGATCGTAGATTTCAGTCAGAATCGTTTTTACGTCCTTGGTCAATTTCCAATCCGGGTAATGCGATTGGAATTTGCTAACGTCGCTAACGTACCAAATGTGATCGCCCATGCGATTGTCTTCTTTATAGCTGTGTTCCAACTTGCGGCTGGTGATTTCTTCACACATTTTAATGGCCTCCATCATCGAACAGTGGCTGAAGCGACTGCCGCCGATGTTGTAGACTTCGCCGGACCGCGGTGCCCGGTAAAAATTATCGAAGGCTTGGATCAAGTCGTAGCTGTGTATGTTGTCGCGGACCTGTTTGCCGTTGTAGCCAAAAACGGTGTAAGGATTTCCCGTCATCGTGCATTTCATTAAGTACGCCAGAAATCCGTGCAACTGTGTGCCGCTGTGATTGGGGCCGGTCAAGCATCCGCCTCGGAATGCAGCGGTGTTCATGTCGAAGTACTTGCCGTACTCCTGGACCAATATGTCCGCAGCGACCTTCGACGCGCCGAACAGGCTGTGCATACAGCTGTCGATCGACATGTCTTCTCCGATACCGTCCTTGTATTGGTGCGTTGGGTCAATCTCCCAGCGTAATTCTTTTTCAATCAGCGGTAATCGGTTGGGCGTGTCGCCGTAGACTTTGTTGGTGGAGGTGAATATAAAGGTGGCGTCTTGGGCGTATTGGCGAGTGTTCTCGAGCAAATTGAGTGTGCCGTTGGCGTTGACTGTAAAATCCTTCTTGGGATCTCGGGCGGCCCAGTCATGGGAGGGCTGAGCGGCGGTGTGGACGATCAGTTTGATATCCGAACTGTACTTTTTGTACAGGTTTTCGATCATGTCGTCGTCTCGAATGTCTCCGCTGAGGTGAACGTAGCTATCGCCGAGTTCTTTTTCTAATTGGCTTTGTTGCCATTTCGTGGACGCTTCTTTTCCGAAGAATTCAGCTCGCATATCGTTGTCGATGCCAATGACGGTGAGTCCTGATTTAGCAAAGTGACGGCTCGCTTCAGATCCAATTAGGCCGGCCGAACCGGTGACGATCGCGATGCTCATAGGTTTTTCGCGGGGTAGAATTTCGGTGGCAAAGGCAAGGTGGTTGGAGGGAAACCGAAGGATGCGGAATTGGTTAAGCCCCAAGAATATCGGTGCATTTGGCGTTACCGCCGGTGATCATTGCGGCCATATTCTAATTGGACCCCAGATTCGGTCAACGATCGCAATTGTTTTGATGGGCGTCGTGTGAGAGAAAAAAAGCCGGCGTTATTTCCTTTTAAAAAGGAAGTTTCGCTTGTGAATGGTCAAAATTAAAATTGGAGGTCGAGATCGACAGGCGAGGCACGAGACTTCGGTTTTGTTGGCACGGGCCTGGATTCTGGTGAACCCAGCTGCCCGGATAGTTAAACCTTGACCAAACTTTAGGGTCCTTTAATCGTTACAGCCATGTTTGGATTTTGTGGGCCAAGGTATTTCGGGCGATAGTGCGGCTTGTATTACCTATCAGCAATGCGCTTTAGATCACAGTCCCGCGCGTCGTTTCTAGCGGTTAAGGTTCTAGGTCTAATACGCGTCG
>CALDYR010000094.1 GCA_937944405.1 uncultured Pirellulaceae bacterium | reverse complement strand
GGCGAGCTGTTGCCTTAGTTTCTTGTTCACTCGAAATTCCGTTTTGAGTTGATGCTGTTTTTTGATTAAGCAACAATTCAACCGTATTTTCTCGGACGGATTTCGAGTTCTTCAACTCATTTCTTCAAGCGTACGCTTGTTTGAGGACTAGTGGTCTGTCAGCATTAAGAATTAGGATTGTTCAGATCAGCCGTTTGGGCGTTAGCCCCGGTTTTTCGTTTCGGAACCGTGGCTATCGCCAAAACGGCTAACCCTAAGATCCAATGCTGACACTCCACTAGGTGCTCGTTGGTGTGACGAATCGTCAAGTTCTATTGCAAGAATCGGTTTTATGTCATTTCGATCATAGAGCACAAAGTTGACATGCTTGGATTGTGTACTCGATTGAGGCAAGGTTGGCGTTTTTCTGTTCCTCGTTCGATGTAAACGAGGTCTGCCAGCCTGACCATTGCAAATATGTGAAGTTGTTTCTCGACAATTGGATACAGAACGTCAAAGAATGCACGCTTTGCCTTGGTCAACAGGCAGTCTTTGCGTCTATATGTCAAAAAATTGGATTGTGCGCGATGAATTGTGCACGATTCTGTTGCTCAACATCTGAGGCAATCCCAATGACCTTCAAGACAGCCCTTTGGTTCAAAGTTATTCATTACAGCGACTAAGCAGGAAAACATAAACGTGGGAGTTAAGCAGTTCTTTGAAGAACCAAAAAATAAAGCCGGAGGTCATGTGACCACCGGCTTCACTTTGTTTAAAATCAAATCACGAGCCTAAGCTCGCCCTGCCTAGACAGGTGTGACTTGCTCTGCGCGAGGGCCCTTGGGTCCGCGGCCTTCTGTGTAGGATACTTTTTGTCCTTCACGAAGTTCGTCAAAAGTTGTGCCCTCAACATTTGACGAGTGGAAGAACATGTCTTCATTTCCGCCTGTGTCGATGAATCCAAAACCCTTGTCTGTCAAACGCTTGATCGTACCTTCAGCCATTACTCAAAACCTCAAAACTCAAAATTAAAAAACTGCCCTCTCATAAAACACGTAACTCAATGAGAGTGCTTGCACAAGGATATCGTAATGCGGCAGCCTTACAATCGCAGAAGTGCTATTTTAGGAAACTTTTTTCACGTTAAGAGAATTTTATCTCAAATATGCTCCAAAGGATCCGAAACGCGTTTTTCAAACACGTTTTCGGTTGCGTGCGGCCCACCGGACGGGGCACTTCGTCACAGGTCGACCTCATTTCGTCGGGTAAAAGTAAACCGTGTCAATGCACCTAAACGGCGTCCATTGCACTCAATGCCCTTAGAATCTATCCGACAAACCTCGATCGGCAGTGAAAAGCTAAAACCTCAACGCGCAGGCTGTTTACAAAGGTTTTTCTGTGAACTTTGTGGCACCGAGTGCGCTTAATGCTTGCCTTTTCAAGTGAATGAAGTGTGATTGGTCTGAATTCCCTGAATCCCCTTAAACACGGCCAGCGCGAATTTTGGCCAATTCCACTATGACCTGCTGATAGGATTTCGAAGCCTGCCACTAAAATCGGGAAGAAGCCTTTAAAATTTGCCGGTTTGTGTTTGTTCGGGCTGCTCAAGTTCGGCCATCAGGGTTTTAAGGGGACCGAGGTTGCTTGCCCGCGCGGGCCAAGTAGTGCGGATCGAATGGCCGCCATCCTTGTCCATCAGCCCGCTGTTCCACCAGAACCATCCGCCGGAAATAATCCCGACAACTTCGTGGTTTTCGTTGAATACCGGTCCACCCGAATCACCGGGTAACAGTGGCACGTCGGCAAAAATTTTCTCCAATGACGACGGCGAGGAAGCAACTGCCGAGAAATGCCGGATGCAACAGTCAAGCTTGCTGCCGCCGCCGAGACCGGCGAATTCTAGCTTGTCACCACTTTTGATTGGTTTTTCTGCGACCGGCACCGCGTCGATATCTTCGGGAACCCAGACCCATAACAGCGCGACGTCTTTATGTTCATCGTACTCAACAACCCGGCAGTTTTTTGCACCCCGTTTGTGGTTGCGATACTTGACTTTGATTTTGGGTTTGGCGATGTCAACGTCATCTTGAACGACATGCCAAGCGGTAAGGACGTAGCCTTCGTGCCCGTTGGCGATCTTTTTGTCTTTATCGACAGAGATGACGACGCCGGTCCCAGAACCTTCGCCAGAATGAACCTCGACAATCGCCGAATGATGAGGGGCCAGTGGAGTCCACTTCCAAAGGCCAGAGCCTTTACCAACCTGAGCGAAAGTAGAATTGCATAGCAACAACAGAGTTAATGTCGCTAGGGAAAATGAGAATCGTGCCATGATCTGCCTCCGGCAGACGAATGGTCACGTCCATTTAAATACGTTTGTATCTTGATACGTTAGTATGTAAAAAGGCGAGACCGCTCGCCGTTGTTTTATATGTTGTAAATCCGTTTAGCGTCTTGGTGATGGTCGGTCGTACTTATATTGTCTTCGGTAAATCTGCGGCGAAGTATTCAATAAAATGTCCAGTCCGAATAACACAGAGACCCCCGAGCCTAACGATACGGCAGTGGCCGGAGCAATAGCAACGTAATTTAGCGTATTCTAGATCTCCAACCGCAACCGAGGACCAAGCAAAAGCAGGCTCAGCGTGTGTGAACGACAGCACCGATTGCGAAACAGCATTTGGTGCTAGCGATGGCTGGGGCTTAAATGTTCCACCCGTCAGTTTGCACACTCGCGGTTGCGTTGGCGATAGGAACTTAGATTGATTGGTTTGATCAATCGCGTTTGATCAAACGCGCTGAATCATTGCCGCAGTTTCTTCGATCGCAACGGGTGAAATCGTGTGAGGACCGTTGAATGGGTAGAACGCGGCGTCCATTTCGCGATTTTCCAATAACGCGTAGAGTTCGACAGCATTGTCATATGGCAACACCGGATCGATTTTCCCATGAGATTGAACCACCAGCGTCGGCGGCGGATTCTTTAACGCGTCTTGCCAAAGTGTTTCGTTGATCAGCGCTCCAGACCAAATGATCAGACCACCGACCGGTCGATCGGTCGTCAGGGCGACATGAGTCGTCAACATCGCGCCTTGCGAAAATCCACCAATCACGATTTTAGATCGGTCGATCCCAAAACGCTCGGTCGCATGGTTGATTAGCGCTTCGATCATTTCGGCACAACGCGGAAGTTGTTGCGGTGATTCGTTTTTAAGGTCACGATGGTCTCCGTTTTCCATCAACTTTTGCAGTCGCACCATATCAAGCATCCACCACGCCCGTGCGTCGTACAGCGGATCCAATTCAACTGGCCCCGAAGGAAACAAGAAAGCGGTATTCTTGAGGCCCTCGTAGGCGCCGATCATCTCTTGACCTACCGGCACCAAATCTGCGCCCGGAGCACCAAATCCATGACAAATAATGACGCATCTTTCGATCGGGTCGGTTTCCGAATTGAGGACGATGGTATTGAGTCCGCAGATACTTTCCTGAAGTAAATTCTTCATGAGCGAGAACTATTCTGATGCTTGATAGAAGGTGAAAATCGAAATCCGCCGTTAACAGGGAGGATGTGGCCGGAAACGAAACTGGCCTCAGGAGAGCACAAATATAACGCCGCTGCGGCAATATCGTCAGGGCTCCCCCAGCGATTCATTAAAGATTCTGATCGGGCACGCTGGTCCCAGTATTCGGACGACTGCTGACCCCATTTGGTTTCTATCCACCCCGGCGCGATGCAGTTCACCCGTACCCGCGGTGCCAAAGATTGAGCAAGACTTTTGGTCATCGCCATGATGGCACCCTTGGTCGTCGCGAACAGTTCGCCAGCGTCGCCTTCCATGCCCTGCCAAGCCTGATCCCATCCGATGTTAAGAACGACGCCGACGGTGGCATCGGGCCCTGCGTCTGGTGCGAGCGTCTGAGTTGAACGTTGGAACATTCTTTTCCCAGCAAACCGTGACAACATTAAACTGGCCGTCACATCGGTCTTCAATAGATACTCCAGCTTCCTTTCAAAGGACTCCTCTTTCCAAGGTCCGGTCAGCACATCTCCGCCAGCGTTATTGACCCAACCATCGACGCGCCCCCGCCACTGCCAAGCCGACTGGACAAAGGGTTCTAACAGGTTGGCGTCGCTAAAGTCCGCGTACAGGCAATGGGTTTGGCAACCCAGTTTCTGGACGTGGTCGGCAACGTCTTGGATTGCGTCCGAAGGTCGCCTGCCGTGCAAAATGATATCGGCTCCTTGGGTCGCTAAAGCGATCGCGATGCTCCGGCCAATGCCCGAAGACGACCCGGTCACCATAAAAACTTTCCCACTCAAACTGTGGTACATAAGAATTTCTCTGTCTCCAAAAAGACCTTAAAACAGCCGGAAAGCAGCTTTAAAATGAACAAACGTGCAACTCAATGACGCCCGACCGGAGCGGCCGCTGCGGACCTTTGGGTAAGCTTGACCGGCAGTCGAATACAGGCCGCCTCAAGTTCGCTTCGAACCAGAAGAAAGTCCTTGTACAGGCACAACGTATTCCAACAAACCCCTTGGATCGTTTTGACTTTATCGATCTCTTGATATGAATCAACGTTGGCGTAGACAAAGTATAAAACACCGTCTTCGGAATGGACCAATAACTTATCGCCGACCAACAGTATTTGTCCGTTGCCAAATCGACCTCGTTTTTTCCACTTGCGTTTTAGCCCATCGATGGCGACGCATTCCAGATACCCATCTGACAGCGAAAACAAATGCCCGTCATGGATCACGGGGCTGGTCATTTTCGTTTTCAGAATTCGAGAATCCTTTTTGACTGATTTAACAGAAAACTCTCCGGTGGTGTCATCGATGATTACGTCGACCAATTCGCCGCCGGCACCATAGCCCTTGCTGAACAGCAATTGCGAATCCGAAATAACGGTGACTTGGGAACAATTTGCGGCCGCGTTGCTACTGCCAGAGAACTCGAATGCCCAAAGTTCAGCACCGGTTTGTGGGTCATGCCCCACCGCATGATCTTCGGCGATCAAAACGATTTGCTCCTTGCCGTGCACCGTTGCGATAATCGGAGAACCGTAAGCGATCATGCGATCACCGCCCCGCCATACGATTTCACCACTTCGTTTGTCGAACGCCAGCAACGTCGCAGCCATAGATTTATTGGCTTCGTAGTTTTCATCAGTCGTCGGCAAACTGCCTCCCGGGACGATGACCAGGTCTTGATAAATCAGCGGCGATGTCGCGCGTCCCCAAGCCAAAGTCGAAGTCTCTTCACTGTAGGTTTGCTGGGTGCTGTTGGTCGAGTATTTCTGACTGATCCCGACCAACTTTGGCACGTCGGCTGACCAAAGCGCGGTCCCGTCGCTGCCGTCAAGACAATCCAGCACGCCTGTAGCAGATAGCGCGTAAACGTTGCCCTGGTCAATGGTCGGCGTGGCGCGCGGGCCCGGTTTGCCCATGCCGGTTAAATCTTCGTGACGGCGGGGTGCTGAATTGATCCACTGTACGGCGCCGGTTTCAATATCGTAGCAAGTGACGCACTCTGAGCTTCCGCGCTGCTCTTGAGTCACCGCGTTACCATTGACGGCAGAGAAACCTGACCATCCGTCGCCAATGGGTTGATTCCAAATGTACTCCGGACGCACCAATTTCCATTGATCTAACTCCAACTGGTCGATCGTTGCGTTTGCGTTGGGCCCCAGAAACCTCGGGTAGTCAAACTCCGTGGTGGTCTTGAGGTCCACTCCTGTCTGGCCTAGCGACGCTGATCTCCAATCACGCATCTGTTTTTGGAAACGAAAGTGAGTTCTGACGATATGGCCATCACCATCGAACACCGGTTGAATCACCGTTGCAATCAGAAACGGCGCAACAAGGAGGGTTAACCCTAACCACGTCCGCATACCGCCGCGCCGAAACAAAATCAAAAACAGACCACACAAAAGACTGACTAACGCCGGGATCGCGAAGTTAGCAATGCCGCGCACACCTGGATTGAGATTGACGATCTCGTTGAGCGTGAAGAACATCGTGTTCAAGACGACTAAAACGATCACGCCCAAGGTCACAATTCCAATGGGGACGCTGTACGTTTTTTCTTCGATCAATTGTTCGATGGCATCTTCGTCCATAGCGACTCATGGGTGCAAAAAGGATTCGGTCTTTAGAATTCAACGATAACGATCGTATCGATGACGGTGCAAAACTTGAGTGGATCAGGAGCGGTTTCTTGAACGCTGGCAGCGCAGCGACCGGGCATGTCCAGAGAATCAAAATGAGCTCGCGTTCCACCGGCGCTCAGCAATTCTGTTATACCTTGGATTCGACCAATCCGTAAAGCAGACGACGGTTTGGCGACGTCGACACACCGATGAAGCTGCTTTTATAAAACGTCATGCCACCGGTTCATTACCCGCACCGTGTCGGCGGTGCATACATTCACCTATCCCGTCGACCGAATCGAGGTCCGGGGGGCTATCGGACCAACGCACCCGCGGGGCCGCAATACAATCATCACAAATGGCCGCCGCTATCGAACGGCTGAATCCGGTCATCGTCCCAACGCGTTAAAGCCTCGAGCAAATGACTGGTATCCTCAGCGCGCTGGCGCGGACCGGAACGCTCTCAGGGGGAATACTGCCGGAACTAGTTTTCGAAACTCAGGCTCATATTCGGCGCGATGCTACTGTTATTGCTATCAAATCGTAAGTCAAAGTGGGGACTGCAGCGGCTTTTGGGGGGGCTTGTGCGGCAAGGATATGCGGTCGAAGTGATCGTAAATTGCTTTCAGATGAAGAGTTGATTCAGACGCCGTGTGTGCTAATCAATCTGGGCATAATTTGCCGAAATCTTAAAAAAAACGGAGTTTCAATTGCTGGAGTCTGTGAAAAACGTGAAGCGGTGTAACGTGGATGTCGGACGGGTTTTCAAAGCGCCGCCTCGTAGGGTGGGTGAAGGCTAATGTTTTTGCAACTGTTTTTTTTTTGTTGCTGGTTCGGTCGAAGGGAGATCCATTCCGCCCTTGAAAGTGCTGGGCAAGCTGGTCTTCATCGCTGAGAATGGCCGTCACGATCTGTAACATGGCTTCAGCTTGCAGGCCGTCATTCCAGAATTTCTCGGTGCCTTTGACGCGATAGTTCATCTCTTTGATTTGCGACTCGATCAAGCAACTG
>CALDYR010000093.1 GCA_937944405.1 uncultured Pirellulaceae bacterium | reverse complement strand
CGCCGATTTCGTCGGCGGGACTTGCCGGCTCCCATGTAGGGTTGAATGGTCTAGTGGAGTGTCAGCATTGGATTTTAGGGTTAGCCGTTTTGGCGATAGCCACGGTTCCGAAACGAAAAACCGGGGCTAACGCCCAAACGGCTGATCTGAACAATCCTAATTCTTAATGCTGACAGACCACTAGCCCTGAGACCACTAGCCCTGTGTCAAAACTAAGAATGGGGTTTGGTAACATGAGCCGTTTTGGCGATAGCCACGGTCATTGCATGTTCAATCTTAGCTATCTCCAAAACGGCTCATCCAAAAATTTAGCTTCGACAAAGCTCCAAGTTGCCGTTCGGAATTCTCCACAACGATGTTGAGATCGTCGAAGTTTCAGGTCGCTGCCGGAAAACACCGCACGGCGGCGACGGTAGTCACACCGTTTGCCCCGGGTATTGGAGGGGGATCATCCCCGATACTAAAGCGGAGAGCACGAGATTCGAACTCGCAACTCCTTGCGGAGCAATTCCTTTCCAAGGAACCCGCTGACCATTCGCTTACTCTCCTGAGACGTTGAGCGTTCCGCAAATCGAACCGCTGACCCTGTCAGGCCACAAGCATAACGTTATGTCCACTTTTTTCCCACACCTTTTTTTCGCCGAGTGTCAAAACGGCAAAAATTCGACCGGTTCCCCAGATTTATATTTCGATTGGCGTGCTGGAAAATGAATCAGGCCCTCAGCCTCACGCAGTGACAGTAAATCCGACGAACCGTTCCATCGCAATGGTTCAACGGTGCGCGGATCGTTGCAATCACAACGTCGAGCGGGCCAATAAGTTGGGCGATCCCCTCGTGTCTGGTGCTCGGATTTTAACACCGCGCCCCAGCGCTGGGGACGAAGGCGGTTTTTACCGTTTCCAGTCAAAATGCGCATCGCCGTGGACACAAATAAGTGCATGCCGATCAGGCTGCTGACGGGGTTGCCGGGCAGTCCAAATACGTAGCAACGCCGTCTGTTGGGATGCTCAACCACTCCAAAAAAGATCGGTTTCCCGGGCTTTACTTTTACTTTGTGAAAAACCGTTTTCACGCCCAATCCCGACAGCACTTTCGGCACGAGATCCATCGTACCGGCCGAAACGCCGCCCGACAGGATCAGCATATCATGCTCGATTCCCTGAGCAATTTTTTGTTTTAATTCGTCGACTTGGTCGATGCCGATCCCCAAATTATGCGTCGCCGCGCCCCAACGGTTGGCGATCGCCTCGATCATCGGCCCATTGCTGTTGCGAATCTGCGCACCAGATGGAAGTTGGGCACAATCCACCAGTTCGTCGCCCGTTGGCAGTACCGCGATGCTCGGCTGAGCGCACACGTTTACGTCGGCGGCACCAATTTCGGCCAGCAAACCGATGTCCACAGGTCGGATCAGATGGTGGGTAGCGAAGATCAGGTCGCCTTTGGCAAAATTTCCTGCGCGCACCATCCTATGTTTTCCGGGCGTAAATTCCGCCTCCACCCTTAACGTAACGGTTTCGGGGGTGGGGTCGGTGTACCCCAGATTTGACATTTCAATCATCACCACCGAATCGGCACCGGGTGGCAACGGCGCCCCGGTCATAATCCGGGCGGTCGTGCCAGGTGTTACTTCGGATGTGGCAACGGCCCCAGCGATAATCGTTTCCAGTACGCGAAACTCAGTTACCCCAGCAGCAATATCGGTGGCTCGTACGGCAAAACCATCCATGACTGATTTGTCGTGGGGCGGGGAATCTACATCGGAGCGGACTTCTTCGGTTAATACTCGACCAACGGCGGCAGACAGCGTTACCGTTTGGCCGTTTAACGGAGTCACTGTCGATTCGATCGCTGCGAAAGCTTGTTCTACACTTATCATCTGCAATTGGGTCCGCGCGTTCTAAACGCTAAGAAAGTTCTTTAATAAATCGACGCCGTGTTCGGTTAAAAAGCTTTCAGGATGAAACTGAAGGCCAAAGGTGGGCTGGGATTGGTGTTGGATCGCCATGATTTCTTTTTCGCCATCTGGCCCTTGAGCCCATGCGGTGACGTTAAAATCTTTGGCCAATGTATCGGGGCGAATCACCAACGAATGGTAGCGGGTGGCGATCATCGGGTCCGGCAATCCCTTAAAAATCCCTGAACCGTCGTGAAAAATTTTATCGGTTTTTCCGTGCATCAAACGTTCGGCTCGTACGATCTGACCGCCGGTGGCTTGGCCGATCGACTGGTGCCCCAAACACACCCCTAAAATCGGTAGCTTCCCATGAAACGCTTCCACACAAGCGACGGAGATCCCGGCCTCGTTGGGGGTGCATGGCCCCGGTGAAACGATCACCCGTTCGGGGCCCAGCGATTCAATCTTTGCTACGTCGATCTTGTCGTTGCGGTGGACTTGAATGTCCAGCGTTGCATCGATTTCGCCCAAACGTTGGACCAAGTTGTAAGTGAATGAGTCATAATTATCGATGATCAAGATCATGAATTCGTCTGTTCCAACGTGCTATCAAAAGGTTGGTAAAGGAGCCCGTTTTACCGCGATGATCCGTCGTCGGAGTTACTCATCGGAAACGGCCACAGTATCATACGACAACCCGGTGTAGGGCTCCACGCCTGCTGTCGAAGATCAACAAGTTTACGTGTTGACCGGTCGTTGAGATGTTTCTATCGTCTCAAGGTCGTTCACAATTTATGAAGCAGCCTCAACCTGCTTCGAGCTTACCATTGCAAGGAGGCGATGGCATCATGAGTAATTCTAACGATTCAAAAGAGTTTGGTACGATTAACAGTGCCCCCTTACTGGACGTCGGCCGCGGAAATGCTCCGCTGAAAGCCGAAATTATGGAGCTGTTTTCGGAAATTTACGATTCCGGGTGGTTCGTCGGCGGCCCCCAAGTGAAACAGTTGGAGCAGTCGGTCGCCCAAGCCGCAGGCGCGAAATACGCCGTCGGATGCGCCTCTGGCAGCGACGCACTTTTGGTCGCCCTGATGGCTTTGGATATTAAAGCCGGTGATCGCGTCATCTGCCCTAGCTTCACTTTCTTCGCCACCGCGTCAGCAATCAGCAGGCTCGGCGCTGACCCCGTCTTTGTCGATATCGACCCGGTGACCTTCAATTTGGACCCCGAGCAAGTCAAATTGGCGATCACGCCCAAAACCAAAGCCATCATTCCGGTGCACCTGTTCGGCCAGTGTGCCGAAATGGACCCGATTATGGAACTGGCAAAACGATATAATCTACGCGTCGTTGAAGACTGCGCGCAGTCGATTGGTGCGACTTATAACCGGCGTGGTTCTGGCGGCATCGGAGACGTTGGCTGCTTTAGTTTTTACCCCACCAAAAATCTTGGTGGTATGGGCGATGGTGGCATCATGACCACCAACGATCCCGATATCGCCGATCGTTTGAGACTGTTCGCAAATCACGGCATGAAACCGCGTTACTACCACCAGGTCATCGGCATCAACAGCCGATTGGACGCCATGCAGGCTGCGGTACTGAATGTGAAAATGAAACACATGCAACAGTACGGTTCGGATCGACAGCAAAATGCGGGTAACTATCTGCGACTAATGACGCGGTACGGAATTCAAAACATGGTGGCGGCCCCCGGAATCGAAAACGAGGGCCACGTCTGGAACCAGTACACCATTCGAATCACCGATGGTAAAAGGGATGAAGTTCGCCAACTGCTGGCCGATCGCAACATTGGTTCGGAAATCTATTACCCGATCCCACTCCACCAGCAAGAATGTTTCAAGGGGCTCGGTTACGCAAAAGGGAGCTTGCCGCACACCGAAGCGGCAGCCGCCGAAGTCCTCAGTCTGCCGATATTTCCTGAATTGACTTTCGCGGAACAACAGTACGTCGTTCAATCGTTGGCCGATATCGTTTCCCAACAACACAAAGTCCGTCGCGCCGCGTAACCCTAAACCTGATAAAACTGCAATGGTGACCGTCGTTGGACGGCCACCATTGTTTAGGGTCGTCTTCTTACGACTGTAGGAACAATTCGATTGCGGCGAACTTTTCTACCGGATTGACGAACGCTCTTTGGAATCCGTCGTATTTGCGCTGAAAGTATTCAGCGAACGTTACGGCGAAGTCCTCGCGCGGATTGATCCGTGCGTTGGCGGTGAGAAAATTGCTAAAGGCGTCGTTAAAGTACCATTGTCCATCGCGCGACAAACGATCGCCCGCATTACGAACTTGGTCCCAGTTGCTGATCGTGCGGAACGCGGTAGCGTAGGGGTTTTCTTCTACGGTGTCAAAATTGTGCCCCAGTTCATGATAAACCGTTTCAAGCACGCGGTCGGGGAAATCCGCAAACAATTGATCGCTAAATCCAATCTGATTACTTGCGTTGAAATTGAATCCCAAAACCGAAGAACCTGATGACGTCCGCACGTTCCCCTGACGGACGAACGACTGATTTTGACCGTTTGACAACCGCAGCAATCGAGTGTCACCGGTTTCTCGGTGTAGATTTCTCAGTGCTGTGTCGACGATTTCGATCTCTGCTTCGGTCCATCGACCGGCCGCGAAAACGCGATCGGTTTGAATTTCTAAATTGGATACAAAGCTGACCACGGCGTCTCCCGATCGGGCGTCGACGACGATGTCTTGTGTTTGAGCACCGTTAGTTGAATGATCGACGAACACCAAAAATCGATCTTCGTCGCCTCCACCGATCAATCTGTCTTGAAGACCGATGCCGCCAAAGAGGCCATCGTCACCTTTACCGCCGTTGAGCAAATCGACATTGCCGTCACCATAAAGAGAATCGTCGCCGTCGCCGCCAAAGAGCCTGTCGTTGCCGTCACCGCCGTGAATTTCATCGTTCCCGACGCCGCCGCGTAATACGTCATTTCCGCTTTCACCGAAAATCAAATTATCGGAGCCTGCAAAATCAAACACGAAGTCATCGCCATCGCCACCGCGGCTGATGTCATTGCCACCATCGGCCAGCAACAAATCGTTACCTTCGCCTCCGAAAAGTTCGTCCGCGTCATCACCACCGCGCAACACATCGTTTCCTGCATCCCCATAAATTCTATCGTCTCCGGTCCCTCCGGCGACGAAGTCGTCACCCGCTCCGCCCGACAGTTCGTCATCACCGTCAAG
>CALDYR010000092.1 GCA_937944405.1 uncultured Pirellulaceae bacterium | reverse complement strand
GAGGTCGATGCGTACGTCGGACTCCAGTCGGTCACCACGTTGGGCCAGGAAATGATCCAGACGGAGGCACTTGTCCTCGGGATAGTTTTCAAAGATGATCGCGGAGCCCAGTTCGTGCTCGGTGAATCCATGAGTCCGCAGGATGCCCGGATGCTGCATTGTCTCCAGTAGCTGGAATTCACGCAGAGCAGCGCGTTCGATCGCGGACCGTTCCTCTGGTGTCGATCCCTGGCGTACCTGGTAGATCCGGATTCGCCGTTTTACCTCTTCCAGCTTTACATGCTGAGCTGCCCAGTCCTGAAAGTTCGGCCCTTCCATGATCAGGTCTTGCAGCACAAAGTCGCTGACCTTGCGTGATTTCTGCGAGGGACGAATGCCGGCTTGATCAATGGCCTGGGAGAAGGTCTTGGCAAAGGGTTTGTCGATGTAATTGGCCGGTCGAGCACCGATGCCATCACAACGCATGATCGCCGCGCTGATGCCCTTGCGTTCCTTTTTGTCGGAAGTTGCCTCCCGGTCACGAGGCACAACGGATTGGCGAACGTTTGCCGGCAGGTTAAGAACCTGGTCGCCATGGGAGCAGAAGACCAGCGGTTGCACGAAGAAGTCGTTTTTGAGCTTGGTGGCAGCCTTCTGCCTGAGGATCAACGACTTGAGCTTCTTGCATTTGCGATCGGTCAGCAGGACCGGGTTGTCGTATGTCGATCGGCGGCCTTCGTGTTCCCATGTCCAAGTTCCGGCATCGCCAGTGATTTTCCCGGGACGGCTTTTTATCTCGACCAGGAAGATACCGACTTTGGTCAGGACCAGGAGGTCGATCTCATTGATGCTGCCGTCGGTGGAGGTGAACTCAAAGTTTGCCCAGGCACGATAGGGTTCGTGATCGGGGAACTTCGCGCGGATGAACTCTAACGCTTCCAATTCCCATGGAAAGGTTGATTCAGTGACGGTGGTCCAGTGAGATGATGGCATAAAGGTAAGTGGCAGCGGTGGGGGCAGTTGCTATTTAGCTTTGTGGTTGCGAGACGTGGTCTTATTAGACTTCTCGATCTTGGCAAGGAACTTGTCGAGATCCGTAATCTTGAACAGCCGGTATCCGTTGATCGGATTACGGTGCATCGGGACTTTGTCATCACGTCCCCAGTTGCGCAGCGTGTTCGGTGAAACGCCTAGATATTCAGCGGCTTCTTTGATCGTCAGGTAAGAATCTAACTTCGTCATGTGATACTCCTTGTCACTCAAACGTGGGAGTACCAACCTTACCAAACTTTGAACACCGAAACAGTAGTTTCAGTAGAAAGGTAATGATATTTCGACCAAGAATTCCGGTCAGACGGCTTAGCTAATGCGTCGCAAGTTGGGTTTTCGACTGTCGCATTAGTCCAGGTCGGATGTTTTCTTCGCTGCACCCAGGGTTGCGCTTGAGATGTAGCGTTGGCTCATTGTGAAAGCCGTGTTCTTCCCGGTCTTGGACTTCTTGTCGTTGGGAATGTCTCGACCCAAGTCTAATGTGTCATCCGCATCCGGCGCGGAGAGGATAAAGACCATGTGGCGTTGCCCACGTCTGGATTCATCGACCTCGAGCATCCCGTCGACTAACTCTCCAAGTTTACCCGTGTGTACCCCGGGTTCAAAAACAACGTCGGGATGCTTTTCCTGGATCAATGGTACCAACGAGTAGATGTTGCCCCGGGAGTAGAAACCAATTCGTTTCACACTACGAAACGAGCGGTTGGGCTGACAGATGTAGGCATGCGAGTCTGGGTAGGTTTGCCACGCTCTTCGCGCGGCGACCACCACGACATCACAGTGGTCCGTTGTTGCTCAAGTAGTTGAGCCACGATGTGATGGCTCCAAGCTCCGGCGCGTCCAAATTCAATCCGGCTTCCGTTGTTTAGCCGGGCGGCGCTTACCCCCGTAGGCGACAGGTTGCGCTTAAACGCGCAGGGCCGGGGCTGGCATGTTTATTGGTCGGTGTAAATGATGGCTTGTCCTGAGAATCCGAAAAACGCTGAGAAGTTTGTCGGACCACCAAATCGTTCGAAGCTGATGCTTGAGATTCCCACTGGGGGAGTCAGCGTTGGAGAATTCCCAACCGGAGGAATGCCCGTGAACACGATCCGACCAGCGGCTTGGCTTGGGGCACCGTTGCTGGTGGGATCGTTAACGAATTGGTTCCCACCGATTGTGGTGACCTGTAGATTTTCTCTGTCGGTTCTTGCCGTCGTAAATTCACCAAAGGTCGAATCCGGAGCGATCGTGTCGGGTAACACCATGAACGCAGCGTTGTTGAGTACCGTTCCGTCGCTGAGCGTCACTGTAAAGTTCCCCAGAAAGTTGTCATTGTTGGCGATGTTGCTAATGAAGAGTTCGACATTGGTCAGCGGATCATCGAACGTTGTCGTGAAGGTTCCGTTGGCATCTGGAGCCTCGCGGAAACGAATAGTGTTCCCGTCGATTCCAAGAACCAGGCCGGTATCGGTGGTCGTGGTGAACCCGGTGTTGAGACCTCCCGCACCCAGTGTGCCGCTGCCCGATCCACCGAACCCTCTGTTGAACGACGTGAAATCACTCGATCCAACTTCAGATACCACGAAGGTTTTGAATTCTCCTTCGTCTGTCGGTTCCACATTGAACACAATACAGTTGTCTGCAGCGCCGATAGGGTCGCCCGGTTGGTCGCAGTGATCAAGCCGATCTTGGAAGTTGGATACGATCGTGCTGCCATCAGAGCTATCGGTGGCTGTGGCGGT
>CALDYR010000091.1 GCA_937944405.1 uncultured Pirellulaceae bacterium | reverse complement strand
GCAAGGGCAAGACAGCGTTGCATTGTTCAAGGCAGCGCGCCAAGGCATTGTCGCGGCAAGCCAAGCCGCTGCAGGTAGTCTGGAAGACGATGAAAGATTTGGCGGCCATCGGAATGGCGATCAACAACACCCAAAGAAGTAAGGGAGACGAAATTGCGGCGCGCTACTTCATCCTGAACAAAGAGATCGGTGGCGAGCAGTTTGCGGCGCCGTGCGTGGTCATTGGGGCATTGGAAATAGTCTGCATTGGCGACTCGGTGTGACGTTCGGCGAGGATCAATGTCGTATCCGCAAGGGACACCGCGACGAGAATTTCAGTACCCTACGACGGACTGCGTTGAGCTTGCTGAAACAAGAGAAGACGGCGAAGAGCGGCGTCAAGAACAAGTGGCTAAATGCTGGATGGGACGACGGCTATATGGAAAAGTGGTTTGCGCTGGGTGAAACACCGTGCAATCGCCCCGGGTACGGCACCCTACGCCCCGGGTACGGCACCCTACGCCCGGTGGTGTGGGAGGAGGGAAGCCGGGAGGCTTCCCCCTATCCCGATTTTCGATTCAATTTCTATCTTGCGTCTGATTTAGATCGCGCCATAACCAATCATGGCATCGGCGACTTTGATGAATCCCGCGATGTTAGCGCCTTTGACGTAGTTGACCGGTTGGGACTTTGATGATTCGCCATGCTTCACGCATTTGGCGTGAATGTCTTGCATGATTGTTTGCAGTTTCTCATCGACCTCTGCACGACTCCAAGAAAGACGTAATGCGTTTTGGCTTTGTTCTAATCCGGAAACGGCGACAC
The DNA here is from genome assembly GCA_937944405.1 of uncultured Pirellulaceae bacterium. Taxonomy (GTDB): domain Bacteria; phylum Planctomycetota; class Planctomycetia; order Pirellulales; family Pirellulaceae; genus Mariniblastus. Next base: position 2,233 of record CALDYR010000091.1, on the reverse strand, counting down.
CTCCAGCATTGGCGGCTTTTGCCGGGCCGAACAAAACGCCGTTTTCTTGAAACGCGTAAACTCCTTCGAGTTCGGTCGGCATGTTGGCTCCTTCGCACACCACACTGACGCCATTGGCGATTAAGGTTTTTGCGTCTGTAAGACTGATTTCGTTTTGCGTTGCACAAGGCAGCGCAACATCGCAGGTCACCCCCCACGGTCGCTGGTCTTGATGGAAGGTCGCCGCAGGAAATTGATTAACGTATTCGGAAATGCGTCCACGCCGTTTTTCCTTTAGTTCTTTTATCCAGGCCAACTTTTCAGCATCGATGCCATCGGGATCGTGAATGAAGCCAGATGAATCGGAAAGGGTGACCACTTTCGCGCCCAAGTGATTTGCTTTTTCGACTGCGTAGGTCGCTACGTTCCCCGATCCTGAGATTGCAACAATTTTTCCTTTGATGCTGTCGTTGCGATGGTTGAGTATGTTTTCGCAAAAGTAAACGCATCCGTATCCGGTCGCTTCGGTGCGAATTAAGCTTCCCCCGAAGGGTAGTCCTTTGCCAGTTAACACACCGGTAAACTCATTTCGTAGCCGTTTATACTGGCCGAAAAGGAAACTGATCTCACGGGCCCCGACGCCGATGTCTCCTGCGGGAACGTCGGTGAACTGGCCGATGTGTCGGCTCAATTCGGTCATCATCGAATGGCAAAAACGCATCACTTCGTCATCGCTTTTGCCTTTCGGGTTAAAGTTGGAACCGCCCTTCCCACCGCCCATCGGAAGCCCGGTGAGGCTGTTTTTGAAAATCTGTTCGAAGCCAAGAAACTTCAGGACGCTCAGGCTGACGGTGGGGTGGAACCGAAGTCCACCTTTATATGGGCCGATTGAGTTGTTGAATTGGACTCGCCAAGCGCGGTTGACGCGGACATTGTTCTTGTCGTCCTGCCAGACAACACGGTAAATAATAACTCGATCAGGTTCGGTCAGGCGTTCGAGAATTTGTGCTTTCTGATACCTTGGATTTTCTTGGATAAACGGCATGACGGTTTCGGCGAACTCTTTGACCGCCTGATGAAACTCAGGTTGGCCGGGATTGCGTTTCTGCAATCCCTTCATAAAACACTCTGTCTCCTTGCACGGTTCGATCCACATATTTGTCTCCTGAGAATAAATTGCCTTCCACACGCTGTGAACGTAGGCTAAGACGGTCAAGGAAATCACTTCTTACTCAGTGTTCGTAATCGCGTGTGGGGATGCACCGATTTTTGCACCCGCGTTGGATTTTTTTTTTGCCGCCGCCAGCGGGTGGAAATGGATTTGGAGACTGTCAATCCGCTTCATTCGCCATGTCGGGAAAACGTAATCGCGAGGATAAGAAAGCAAGAAAACCGACAGCGATTTTGGTGTTGGCCAGAGAGACTCGAATCTCTAAGCTACGCGTGTTTAGAAATTTTCATTTCGCCAAAGGATGTTCGATGTTGTTGAAAAAATTCGTTCCCTGTTGGGTAGTTATCGCCATCCTGCTTTTTGCTGGTTTGCCGGTAGAAGCGCAACAAAACGCAACCCCTTGTAGCGTTTGCGCTGCAGCATCGCCGGTTACGATTCAGCCGATCCAGACGGTGCAGCCGTGTGTCAACGCGGGCCAGGGGCAAGACGCGGGTTGTAGCTTGACAGGCCCTACCGTTGAACCACCGCCACCCCATATGCCAGTTCATTCATGCTGTTCGCAACTTGGGCCGCTGGATATTCCACCGCTGAGGACTCGCATTCGAGACGATACGCCGCCGATTGGTCGACATGTCGGCCGACCGCTTTTCAGACGATGGGCAGGATACTAAGACGCTATATTTTGTTAGGATTCAACGTCTGGGAATGATCAATTGTGGAGGCGCTAGATTTCGGCCGTCTTACGACTGGCCGAAATCATGGCGGATTTAACTACCCTGAAATCAAAACTTGACCATCCAAATGGTGGGCGACGCGGCGGCGCGGTGACGTTGACAAAAAGAATGCTCTCTCAAGAAGTGAGTGGGTTGTTTTTGTTGGTTTTCATCCTCACTCAAGCTCTTCAGAATGCACCGCCTGTTCCGCATCGCCATCGTTTCGGCCTCAATCTGCTACGCTGGCCGAAACGGCGGCGACGCGGAATGAGCTCGAGGGATCTTCTTTTGTTATTTTAAAATGCATCCGGCCAAATATCGCGTAAATTGAGTTTGCTAGAACCGCAACACGCAAGCTCAGCCGAATGCT
>CALDYR010000090.1 GCA_937944405.1 uncultured Pirellulaceae bacterium | reverse complement strand
CGCGGCGACCGGCGCTTGAAAAAGACATCGATTTGCTGGTACACTCTGTCACGATAAAGCCTTTTGCTTTTGTGGGTCGTTAAGGTGTTAGAACCAACGTTTCACAGAGCAAAAGGCTTTTCTTATAGGTGGCTACCAATCAGCCAATGAAATATCCGGGATAGGTTCCAGAGGTTGGACCTATTCGGGCCATTGACGGTTTCACTTGGCGGTGTCAAGGATCATTGAATTCGCGTATGGAATCAAAAATCAGTCAAAGACCACTATCTGTGAATTACCCAGACGTGTGGCATTATTCTGGAAGGTGTTTTCTCCAGAATCAATGGTGCCTCTTCCGTTGTCGTTGATGCGGACACGGGCGGTATGAAATGGCCCCCTGTTACCTCGAAAAACATTACTTCGGAAAATTATCGTGGCACCTGATCGAACCGTTTCAGAGGTGTAGATATTCAACGCAGCAGGAGCAACGTTGAAGCGGGTTGCACCTTTAGGTACTTCAGGAGCGATATTGCGAATAAACGTGCAAGCTCTGACGACTACGGGACGTGCTCTAACAATCTCGTTTAAGCCATCAATCCGAACGGCACCACCGGCAGCATTAAATTGTCGAAAACCTTTGAGAGGACCGTCTAAGGCACCGAAACTCCGGTTGCCCTCAAAGTGACATCTGCGAATTTCAACGTTAGAGTCGGTTGTAGCTATTGCACCTCCCGATGCACCGCGACAATAGAAGAATTGAGAATCTTCCACAAACAGGTTATTTCCAATTCTAACGCGGATTGCTCCACCGCCGCCGCCTGCATAATCTTTGGTTTCTCGACAGTTAACGAAACGGCAGTTATCCACGCGTATCGTCGAGTTTGTGTCCGTGTTACGGGTCCCGATCGCACCGCCGTAGGATAAATCGTTTCGTGTGGCATTACGAAACGTTATGTTATTGAACGAGATCGTGGAATTCCTTCCCGCTATCTGAAAGAGCCCAGTTCGGTTTCTTCCATCAATAACCACTCGCCTCTTAGAAGTGATTGACAATTGGCGGTTGTTCCCTTGAAACGTCGCAAATGGCGCACCAGTGGAGATAACCGATCCGGCAGGCAAGTCGATTTCGATATTGCCCCCCGAGGTTCGCATATTTTGGAGCGCTGAATTCAAAGCTTGGAATGTGGCCTGTCGCACCACCGTTTGAGCGTTGCTATCGGTAGGTACCAAGGAAGCCAAGCAGAAAAGTAGGAAAAACAGACGTAATTTTAGTAGCACGAGTAACTCCTTGTTCTCAATGGGAAAATAGCTGTCAAAGCCGCATGATAAAGGAGCCAACCAACGCATTCAATCGCATCCGCTTAAATTACGATAAAAAAATGTCGAAATTCAGTAAGAATATATTTTTTTTGCGTCGCGGAAACACTTGGGGCGATTTGATTTTCCTGACGTTTTTAACTGTCTTTTTTGAAATACAAAATCCAAAACGCGGGATCCGCCTAGCATCCGTTAATCGGACAGCCCCCCAGGGCGATTGCATGGCTACCTATTTTCCAAAAACAATTTTTTCCAAGTATTGATCGTCCCATCCTGCAGACAATCGTTTGTTTTTGCCCCCACACTTTGCTGACATTTCTTTTTTCAGAAGGCTCAAAGCGGTTCTTCGTAGTGTGCTGAAGTTCGCGTCACCATGGCCTTTTCGAATTCTGCATTGGTCTTCTCCAAAGGTCACGTCGAGTTGCCAGTGACAACTATTCTCAATCCCCCAGTGGCCGCGCACCCCCTTTACGCGCAGGGCGGGAACTTCTACTTGGCTGTTTTTCGGCTTCAGGGTATCATTGGCGACAGTTCCAATGCTGAAGCAACTGCAGCCTCTCCCCCCTTTCGCGATTCATCTAAACCATGTCAAACGCCACCGATATTCGTATCGAAAAAGATTCAATGGGAAACGTTGAAGTTCCCGCTCAAGCCTATTACGGAGCCCAAACACAACGCGCGGTGGAAAATTTCCCCGTCTCTGGGTGGCGGCTGGCACCGGCGATGATCAGCGCGATGGGACGGGTGAAATTTGCCTGTGGTGTGGCCAATCGAGATTTGGGAAAACTGACCGGCAGTGGGAAGACCCCCTTGACCGACTCCCAAGTCGATTCGATGCTCGCCGCGGCGCGTGATGTCGTCGACGGGAAGCTCAACGACGAATTTCCGATTGACGTTTTCCAGACCGGTTCCGGCACCTCCAGCAACATGAACGTCAACGAAGTCATTGCCAATCGCGCAATCGAAGTTGCAGGTGGCGATCGATTTGCGGCGGCCAAACCGATCCACCCCAACGACCATGTCAACATGGGGCAGAGCACCAACGATACGTTCCCAACGGCGATTCACGTTGCAACAGCCATCGAAATTAAACAGCGTTTACTACCTGCCCTTGAGCGTTTGGAGGAACAACTGGTTGAAAAATCAAAACGCTGGGACCGAGTCATAAAAATCGGCCGGACCCATTTAGCGGACGCAACGCCGCTGAGATTGGGGCAGGAGTTTGGAGGATTCGCGCGGCAGATCACGCTGTCGGCAACCCGGGCTCAGCAGGCGCTCGAAGCGGTGCTTGAGCTTCCTGTCGGCGGAACTGCGGTGGGGTCGGGGATCAACACTCACCCAGAGTTCGGCAAGCGGGTGTCCCAAGTTTTAGCCGAAGAGACCCAAATCCCCTTCGTTGAAGCGGTCAATCACTTCGAAGCCAACGCGCAGCGCGACGGGTTAGTGGATTGCCACGGACATTTGAAAACGATCGCTTCGACACTGTTCAACATCAGCAATAACATTCGCTGGTTGAGCTCGGGACCGCGTTGTGGATTCAATGAAGTGATTCTCCCCACTCGCCAGCCCGGCAGTTCCATCATGCCTGGTAAAATCAATCCGGTGATGTGCGAAAGCATGATGCAGTTAACGGCGCGGGTGATGGGCAACGATCAAACGATCACGATCTGCGGAGCGACCGGCGGTCAGTTTCAATTAAACATCATGATGCCGGTGATGGGACACGCGACCCTTGAAAGCATACAGCTACTGGCTCAGGGGACCGAAGCGTTTATCGATTTCTGCGTCCAAGAGATGGAAGCCAACGTGGAGGTTTGTGAATCGTTTGTTGAAAAAAGCCTTTCGATGTGTACCAGTCTCAACCCTTACATTGGTTACGAAAACGCGGCGGCATTGGCCAAAGAAGCGTTTAAATCGGGGAAAACAATTCGAGAATTGTGCATGGAAAAGGAATTGCTTCCACCAGCGGATTTGCAAGAAGCGCTTGACCCCATGCGAATGACAGAACCTCAGAAAAGTTAAACCCAGTAATCGTTGGCTTAGAGATGCAGCGGCCGCGCGAATCAAACTGCATTTGCGCAACAGAACCTTCGGTAAAAAAGGCCCCAGCGCTGAATGTACAAATCCGACGCGCAAACACGTCGGATTCTGCGTTGAAACCGGCTTCGCCTTTCAATGCTCCCGCCAGCCCATCCTAGATTTACATGTTCGCCCTGGGGGCTTGCACAGTGTATGGATGGGGCAGACGTGTTCTCATTCACGAGCGTTGCAGAGTTCTGCACTTTATCGCCAAAACGGCTTATCCCAAAATTAAGCTTTGACAAAGCACAAGGATCACCCGGGCAAGATAATCGGCGATCCAATTCTCCGTTTCTCAAAACGCGTTTCTTCCCCGTCACAGTCCGATTCCGTGCCCGCATGTTAAATTTTTCTGATTGTGCGGGTTTCAACGGTCATGCGGGTCAAAACGATCAATCCGATTTTGCTCGACGATCCTACGAATTGTTCCGATTGTGATCATAACGACGGTGGAACCAATCATCCAGTTGATCGGGTTCCTCGTCGGATCTACCCCAGGAACGCCCATGTTTGGCCAACGATCTTCAATCTCAAAATCCACCATCGCGGTGGCAAGTGCTTGTTCTGTGTTGTTTTGTGCGCCCCCGACGTTGTTGGGACAGAGCTATCAGCAGACTGGATTCCCCCGTTACGGGCGTCCGCAACTGTCAGAGCTATCCGCTCAAGCGACTCGCCCGCCAGCGTTCAGCGACACGCCAAACCACACTTCCGCGATGTCTCCCGACAGTTGGGGCCAATCAGCGATCAATAATCCCCACGCCGGATTCGGTGATTCGACGGGCGCGGCAACTGCCGGCCATCCAACGCTTGCCACAGCCCCCCATAGTACATCTGCGGAATCGAATCATAGGCACGTCACCAACGATTTCTTCTCTCCCAGCGCGGTCTCTTTTGCTAACGCAACCGCAGAGGATAAAACACAGCACGATGTAGCTGAACCGCTGACCAACACCCACTATTCGCGATCTCAATCGCCCCCAGTGCGTTTTGCCAACGCTGATTTAGCCAACGCGGGTTTTGCCAACGCACGTGAGCTTTCCCAAGCGCCCCAACTGCCAACAGTTGAATTCCCGTTTACGCGAAAAAAACGGCCCCAAGCCCTCGAACAGATTCCGTTAACCAATCAATCTCCCCCAATCTCCAACGGTGATACGGCCGAACTACCGTCGTTGAACGCTCCGCAAGATGCGTTTCTGAACAATCATTCATCTTCAGTCGGGGCAACACCGGAAGCACCGCCAGCCCTAACCGTCCCCAACGTTTTTCCGTCGGACCTGGCCCCCAATCCGCTCAATTCAGGGGCGGCATCGGCCGATCCGTTCTTTGAATCAATTGACCAGACTCAATTTATTCCCCATCAACAGCAATCGGTTTACTCTCAACCTGCACCGCATTGCGCGTCTCAGGCATCCGGTCCGGTCAGCAACCAGTGGGTGGTTGGTTACCCTGATTCAGACCAATCCTACGGCCCCCCCCATATAGAAGAACCGTTTAACATCTACGACCATGGAACCGGCGCCCCGACGCAGATTCAGAACATTGGTCAACGGTCGGCGCACCCGACCCATCGCAACCACACCATCGTCGATCGAGGCGAATTATTCGATCATGAGAATAAAAAAAAAGAGTTTCCTCCTTTTGGGGAAATTATCGCGACTGGCCGATTTTTCGGAGGCGCTGAACTGGCCTTTTTAAGGCCTCATTTTTTGGGTAACACTGCAGTATCAATCGACGGGCCAAGGTTCTCAGAAAGTATTCCTTTTGATTTCGACAACGAAACGGCGCCCCACGTGTGGTTTGGTTTTGAGTCCAAATATGGGCCAGGTTTCGAGCTGGATTACTTCACACTCAACGCCAACTCCGACGCGATTTCTGAAACCTTCAACGGGGTAGCCCCAATCAACACGGTCGCGTCGATCGCCGGCCCTAACCGTTTCACCCAGCTTTCGGCTAACGTGTTAGGCGAAAGGATTGACGTGAATCATTCATTCGAAATCGAAACCATCGGCTTCAATGTTTTCAAAGACATCCAGTTCAAGGTCTCGCGCATTGGAGGTAGGTTCGGGTTCACCTACGCCAACATCGCTCAAGCGCTGCAGGCCACTGTCACCGATGCCGGAGGCAACGCGATCGGTTCTCTGGACAGCACCTCTGACTTCCGCGGCTTTGGGCCCGAATTTGGCATCGATTACTATCGACCGGTGGGACACACCCCGTTTGAATTCATCACAAGCTTCACCGGTACGGGGCTGTTTGGTCGCCGTGACCAATTCGTTAACAACACCACCGGGCTTGTGGAACGCCGTTTTGGCGCTGACGAATTCGTAGCGGTGTTGGACTTAACGTCCGGAATCCAATACAAGAAAACAATCGCCGAAAATCGATCGTGGGTGGCACGTGTGGCGTTCGTGCACCAAACCTGGTTGGGCGGTGGCACCGCAGTTGATCCCCAAGGCGACTTCGGCATCAAGGGATTCACCTTCGGCGTCGGCTACAACCGGTAACCGACGCCATCGTATACCTGCATCGTCAAACATTCTCCACGCCAACGGACGGGCGGTTTGCAAGGTACCAAAAACGACCGCGCCAACACCGCCGACATTCCCTGATTCTGTGATCGGCTAAAGTCGGCCCGATGGCGCGTCCGCGCGATCGGTGGGAGGAAGCGATTGGAAAACGCGATCAATCGCGGCGATTTATTTATTGGTTTTTCCCGGCACTTTGCGATACCCAGCACGATACAAGCTTATCGTTCCCATCGAATGGTAGGGGCGGATTGGACCGAATTGGGGTAAACACAGTCGGTGGGAATTCTAGCGAATCCCGCTACGCTTTTCGATCGCTGACTGCAATTGATTGATACAACCACCCAATCGTACGAGCCTACCATTTTGTCCATTGGCTTTTGTCGTGCAGCCACTGCGGAAGCGTTGCTAACTCTTCGTCGTTGGGGGGGCCTGTAAGTCGCACGGGGCCGTCTTTGGTGATCGCAATAGTGTGTTCGAAATGGGCGCTAGGTTTCTTATCGGCGGTAATCACCGTCCAACCGTCATCCAACAAGATCAGATCGTTGGTGCCCGCATTGACCATCGGTTCAACGGCCAACACCACCCCGGGTCGAAGAACAAAATCCTCTTCTTCATCGTCGTTGAAGTAGTTGGGAACCTGTGGTGCTTCATGGAGGTTTTGGCCGATACCGTGGCCGCACATGTCTTCAACGACAGAGAACCCGTTATCGTAAACATAGGCTTCCATCTCCTTGGCGACGTCGCTCCACATCGTTTTTTCGCCCATCAAACGTATCGCCAAATTCAAAGTTTCGTTGGTGACCTTCAACAGTTTTTTGTCGCGCGGCGAAATAGTGCCTACCGCGTGTGTTACGGCCGCATCTCCGCACCAATTGCTGATTCGACAGCCGGTGTCGACGCTAACGATGTCGCCCTCTTTAAGTTTTCTTTTGCTGGGGATTCCATGAACAACCTCCTCGTTGACCGATATGCAAGTCACCGCAGGAAAAGGAGGATGATCGCCAACTTCGTAACCCAAAAACAATGGCTCGGCATCGTGATGGACAAACATGTTCACATAAGCGCTGTCGATTTCGGCAGTCGTGATACCGGGTTTGATTAATTTCGAACCGGCTTGATGAGCCTGCCAAACGATCAGCCCGGCGGCTCGCATTTTTTTTATCTCGCGCGTGGACCGTAGCACCCGTTTGACGTCGGCGAAAGACATAACCTGTTCCTATTTTTGAATGACTTGCGATCGCTCGAGCGTTATGCTTTGGCTGGTTTCTTTTTGGGTTTATAAACTTCAGTGGCCGTCCCATAGAATACTTCAGCCGCGTTCATCATCGTTTCCGCCAGGGTCGGATGAGCGTGAATGGTTTCGGCGATGTCGCGTACCTCGCATCCCATCTCGATCGCTAAAACGGCTTCGGCGATCAATTCACCGGCTCCCGACCCAACGACGCCACACCCCAGCACTCTTTCGGTTTCAGGTTCCACGATCCATTTGGTCAGTCCATCGGTAATGCCGAGCGCTTGAGCCCGACCACTGGCCGCCCACGGGTAGCTAACCACCTCGTGCGGGATGTTTTGTGCTTTGGCTTCTTCGGCGGTAACACCTGCCCATGCGATTTCGGGATCGGTGAACACCACCGCCGGAATGGCGCGTTTATCAAACGTCGAAGCATGCTTCAAAATAACCTCAACGGCGTGTCGACCTTCATGATTTGCTTTGTGGGCCAGCATCGGTTCGCCAGCCGCATCGCCGATCACGTAGATATTCGGTTCCGCCGTTTTTAGCGTCTGGTCATGGACGACAAAACCGCGTTGGTCGGTTTGAATCGCGGTGTTTTCCAAACCCAAGTTCTCTGTCAGCGGGCGTCGCCCGACCGAAACTAGGACTCGGTCGTATTTTTCGACGCCAAATTTTTTCGGCCCCTCAAAAGTGACTTCGACTTGGTCACCGCTAAGGGAAACGCTGCCGACTTTGGTGCCAAGGAAAATCCGATCGTCGAACAGCGTTTTCAGTCGTCTGGCCAGCGGTTTTACTAAATCGCGATCGGCCCCCATCAGTAAACCGTCTTGCAGTTCAACGACGCTGACTTTGGTGCCCAATCCCGCGTAGACCGATCCCATCTCCAACCCGATGTAGCCGCCTCCGATCACCAGCATCGAATCGGGCACATCCGCCAGATTCAAGGCTCCTGTAGAATCCATTACTCGGTCCGAACCGATGTTGAACGCACCGGGCATCGCCGGAACGCTACCGGTGGCGATTATGGCGTTGTCGAAGGTGACCTTATTGCCAGCGGGGATCGAGGCATCGTCTCCTTCCAAGGTGATCGTGTTGGCGTCCGCAAATTTCGCGAACGCTTTGATGACGGTGACTTTGCGTTTTTTGGCTAATCCACCCAGCCCACCCGAAAGGGTTTCGATGACCTTGTTTTTCCGAGCCCGAAGTTTGTCCAATTCGATTTTCGGGGTGTCGAAGGAAACGCCCCATTCGTGGTCCATTTCTCCCGCTTCGCCGATCACTTTGGCAACATGAAGCAACGCCTTTGACGGGATACAGCCACGTAACAAACAGGTGCCGCCAAGCCGTCCTTCAGCCTCAACCAAAACAACATCCATTCCCTCATCCGCGGCTAAAAAAGCCGCGGCGTACCCGCCGGGGCCACCACCGATGACAACAAGTTGCGTGTGCATACGTTTCTCAAAATTTCGTGTGAATAAAAAAAGCGACCGGCCAGCAGGTGACGGGTCGCTTAATTGTAAAACAGTTTTCGATTTTGCCAGTTAAAAAATTAACGAGACAGAAATTCGACCACCGTGTTAGCGTCAACGGGGAGACTGATGTCGCTGGGTCCGGGTTTGCCTTGAACCGTTGCGACCATTTTGTCGGTGTCGAACGTCACCCAATCTAGTGGCTCGCCTTCAATTCCCTGTTCCCGCAAGGCTTGGTACATTTTTAACAGATTGGTCCGCGGGCGGAGGCTGATCACATCGCCCGGACGAACCATGAACGACGGTTTATCAACCTTCACGCCGTTGACGTGAAAGTGGCCGTGAACGACGCCCTGACGGGCTTGGGGTCGCGTGCGGCAGTAACCGACACGACGGATAACGTTGTCCAAACGGCTTTCGCAGATCAACAACAGGTTTTCACCGGTGTTGCCTTTTTGGGCGGTCGCTTTATCAAAGTAACGACGAAGTTGACGTTCACCCAACCCGTAATAGTGCTTGATCTTCTGCTTCTCCATCAACGCCAAACCGTAGTTCGACGGACGGCGGAAACGCAAGTGCATACCTGGGGGTTGCTTTCCACGTTTATCAAGGGCTTTGACGGCGCCTTTGTTTTCGTAGATCTGCGCCTGTAAACGTCGGTTGATGCGGCCTTTAGGACCCGAGTAACGTGCCATCTTCAACAAGCTCCTTAAGCTTTTGCGTCGGTGTGTGAACAAAAACGCGCCGATTGGCGTCTTTGGATGAACTCTCCAGTCGTGCAGTGTCGCACGCGAGGCTCAAATTTGGTTCGGTAATATCCACCAAACTTCGGTATTTGACAAGGGCTAACTTCAAGTTCCCTTGGTTCAGCGCCCAAGAAACGCCAAGGATCGGCCGATCAGCGCGAAACAGGGCCGAAGATCAGCGCAAAGGTCGGCAGCGCATCGAACTAACCAGTCGCGGCGAAAAGGTCAACGTGCTGTGAATTTTCAACGATGTGGCTGGCGATGCGTTCTGAAAGGGCGCTGATGGTCATATACGGATTAACGCCGATCGCAGTGGGCACGATCGAACCGTCGGCTACGTACAGGTTGGGGTGAATTCCGCCGGTCTGCCCATCGAAAACCTGACCTAAGTGGTTCACGACGCCGCTTTCGATTGAATCCGACATTCCACAAGAGCCCAACGGATGAACGGTCACCAAATTGTCACCGAAGGCCTTCAACCGTTTATAGCGCCCACCGTGGGCGGCAGCCAATTTTTCAAATTCCCGGAAAACCATTTTGCGGTAAGGGCTCTCCTTGAGCCCGTCCCATTTAATTTGCCAGCGGCCGTCCTGTTTTTGGATTTTACCGCGTCCTTCGTCGTGCCCCATCCCCAACATTACCATCGAACGATCGAGACTCAAATCACCCATCAGCGCGGTAAACAGATTCACCACGCCGCGCGGGATCGCGGCGTCCTGGATCAGCAATCGTTTTTGCAGTTCGATGTCCCGGTAGAAATTCAACGTGGTCTGGACCGTCGGTCCCACGCCGGGACGGTCGGTTGGGTTGGCCCCAAAACCGGCGATGTTATTCCCCCCTCCAGCACCAACGACGAAACCAATCGTGTCTCCATTGCCGGACCAGTTCATCCCCAGTTTCGGCGAAAACTGAAAGCTTGGGTTGGCAGATTCCATCAGGATCGTCGAACTTGCCGGACTGCCGGCTCCGACGACCAACATGCGCGTGTTGATCGAAATTTCGTGACGAGTAAATGCATTTTCGGTGTCGTCTATGTAAGTCACATTGACCCGGTAGTACCCCGTCATTTTTTCGACCGACGTGACCTCGCACTGAGTGTACATTTCAGTGCCGTTGTGCTTGGCGATCGGAAGGTAGTTCATCGCCAACGTATTTTTCGCCCCTACGTTGCAACCGTTGATGCAATTGCCGCACAGAGTGCAGGGGCGCTGGATCATGCCCTGAGCGTTTCTCATGTGTTGATCCAAATGGCGGTGGTCGTACATCACCGAAACATGAGAACGGTCGAAGAAACTGGGGTTGTCGCTCAACCGCGCCGCGGCGATTCGTCGCGCACGAACCTTCGGCGTTTGATCATACGGTGTGCGCGTGAGCGCCAGTTGCGACGCAACGCGCTGGAAGTAGGGTTCCAGCGTTTCAATACTGGCCAATTCGTTTGGCCAGCGTTCTTGCAGAAAGACTTCGGGATGCGGACGAAGTGCGATGCTGGCGTTCATCAGTGAACCGCCACCAAGGCCGTTACCGCTGAGCACGTTGACCTCGTCATTCATCATCAAATTGAACAGCCCCAATGGCTGTATCACTTGGCCGCGCGTGGGGCCCGCCAAAACCGCGCGAGCATTTCCCGAGACGTCTTTAAAGGTTTCGGGAAACGTGCCGGGAACCCATTCTTTGCCCCTTTCGATGATCGCCATACGGTGTTCGGGACGCAGATACTTAGAAAGTTTAGCCGCCACAATCGACGCCCCGTAGCCCGAACCGACCACTAAAGCTCCGAAATGAATTCGGTCGTCATGCTTGGTCGTCAGCATCAAATCGCGAATTGGGTTGGCTAATTGACCACCGTATTGCTGCAAACTGTTGGTGTAGTCGTCGTGAGCGCGCTGTTTGAGTAGCGTGTCGCAAGAGCGCCTGCGTTTTTGGATCTGGACGAGGTTCTTTACCGGTTGGCGAGATTGCTGGGCCGAAGACGGAGCGGCAAAATTTGCCGCCGCGATACCACTGGATGCGGCGGCGGATTTGATTGCCGTGCGGCGGTCGATTTTTGTTGTGTTGGGCATCGAATACGTTCTATCGAAATCTAAGGAGGGATATCTTAGGTATCGATTAGCCCGCACGGTAAAATATAGCGAAAATTCAAGTAATCCGGACCGAGTAAAAAATACTAGCAAACGCCGGGGCGGTCTGGGAACGATAGGGCAACGAGAGAACGCAAGGAAAGAAAGGCGATTCACAAAATCTTTAGGGACGCTAGTGCTCCTCCAAACGCCCATCGCACCGTGCTACCAGCCTGCCGTGCAAACGCCTGAGTCCGCACGATGAATCCGCACGATGAATCCGCACGATGAAAGAATTCACGCGATTGTGCGACGAGTTTGCATTGACGGCGTTTCGTTCGTTTACCCCGCGCGAAAAATTTCCATACAACCCAAACGAAAAAAAACACATCGCAGCCGACGGCCACGATGTGTTTTATGTCATACGCCCATAAATGTGATTGATTTACCGGTTGATTTACCGCCCGATCGAAGGCGGATTGTCGCGAAGAAAATCGCGCGGTCCGCGTGTCGTATAATAGGGGTAGGCGTAACTTGGTGCGATCCCCGATTGCCCGGGTACCTGTGCGGTGTAAGGGATCGCGCCGCCGTATGGATTTCTAGATCCGTTGCCGCGATTTCGCAGTTTGCTGCCCGCGGCCAAGACTCGTCTTTGGCTACCGCTGCGGCCGGCGCCGATGTGCCGACCATCAGCATGAAGTCCTCCAGCGACTGGGCCGCCGTGGTGCCCACCGCCTCCGAGCAATCCCCCTGAAGGTTCACCCGCGGGCTGAACCTTGACATGAGCCCGTTGGTGGGCTTGGCGTACGTCGGAGATGAAGCCATGTGAAATATGTCGGCCTGCAACTTCCTGAGCACATTCGGCACACCCAACTTCGTTTTCATTAGAGGCCATGATGACTTTTTGGGCTGGCGTCGGAATCGATTCGGCCGGTTTAGACAATGCCAACTTCTCAGCCAAAGGCATCCGCGCGCGATTCGACTTGAGCCCGGACGGTTTCATCTCAAGCGGCTTCATCTCAAGTGATTTCATCGCAAGCGGCTTCACCTCAAGTGGCTTCACCTCAAGTGATTTCATCGCAAGTGGCTTCATCGCAAGTGGCTTGATCGCGTGAGCTTTGAGCCCTTGTCGTTTAAGCGACCGTGGCTTGAACGCGCGGGCGTCTTTGAAAATGCCACATCCGCTTGAAGTGCCGTCGTTACAGGCCAAGCCCCGTTCCTTTAACATCATCCCCATGCCTTGGTCGCCAAAGTGCATGGTTCGACCGGTCAGAATTCCGCGGTCGGTGCTTGGCGATTCAGCCGACGCGCCTTGGCAAGCGCTGCATCCGCCGGTGGCCGGTGGAGCCGAAAATTGCATGGGGCGAACAACCGGCTCACCACCACCGCCGCCGCCGCCGCAGCTTGAACAACCGCCCCCCTCTGCCGGAGGACTCGGCGATCCGCCACATCCACAATCTCCAGCAGGAGAAACAGAAACGACAGCGTCTGAACCGCACGCACAAGCTGCCGCATCGCTGGAAGCAGGGGCTCCGCATCCGCATCCGCAATCGCTTTGGGCTGGGGCGTGCATGGTTGCTTCCGCGACCGGGCCTGCGTCACAACCGCAATTGCTGACTTGGCCACAAGTGTCACAATCTCCGTGCGTCTCTGGGGCAGGGGCCTTCATAGCTTTTGCACCTAACCCACCAAGCTTGCCGCTGTGGAGAGATAAAGGGCAAGATCCACCGGTGCCGCAACAACCAGAGAATCCGATGGCGGCAATCAGTACCGCAAAACTCATAATGGAACGCATTGTTTCAAGTCCTTTTGAAAACTGGGTCTGTTGATTCGATTGGCTCACATCAACATTTTCAACGGGCGGCGCAGGCCGGATTCGGGAAATCCAAGTCCACGTTTTGGTGCCCGATACTTCGGACCACCGACAAGTGAGTATTCGTCCAGAGAATCGTGATTATTAAGTAAATCGGCACGTACTGCACAACACGTCGCATTCCACCAACAAATCAGCCGCACAGGTTCGCTGGCCCGAACAGATTGCCGGGTTTCGCGGCGGTGATAGCAATCCAAAGCAGGCCCAAGCAGGCCCAAGCAGGCCAAATCCAATCCGATTTGGGGTAACTCAGGCCGAATCCCCCAACAGCACGGATGGCCCAAAATCCCCGGGCATAGCAACTTAGGAACACTGGAAAAACAACTCGAGGATTGGGGCGAGGCCCCGTTTGCGTGCGCGTTTTCCCGTTTTCCCGTTTTAGATCCTTGGACGCTTGACAGCTCTAAACTTGAGTCCGCCGGTCTCCGATTTGATCCCGTTTACCGACACACCAACACCCACCCCACCGTCGCGCGTTTGTTCTGTGAATCCTCCACACGATGCCAAGCCTCGACATTGAACCCGGCAGATCGCAACAGCGTTTCTAATTCGCGTTTGCGGAAGCTGTGAATGTACATTTCAGCAATGTTGCGATACGTCGAAAAACGGTCGCCCAGTTCACAGCGTCCTCTGGCGACATCCCACAAATGCCGTCCGAACCAACGCCAGCCGCCGGGATGAAGAAGCTGTTGCCGGAGATGGTGGGCATGTAGGACAAATACGCCTCCGTTCTTGATGACCCGCCGAGCGTGGTTGAGGAACGTTCGGCGGTGGTGACTGCCTCGGATCATGCCCAGAGTGCTGAACAAGCAGACGCCATGGTCGCAGCAATCGTCGGCCATCCCCTCTAACTCCACTAAATTGGCTTGCACCGAAATTAGCCGACCATCGTTTGGCGGCTGACGAAATTTCTCAAAAAAATTTCGCCCCATCTGTTCCAACATCGGCACCGACAAATCCACCCCGATGGCTCGGTAACCGTTTTCGATCAACGGGATTAGCGTTCTCCCGGTCCCACAACCAAATTCAACGACCCGTGGTCTATCGGGGCCCGAAACGGGCGGCAAACAATGGCTGACGATCTTCCAATCAAAACGCGTTAAGGGGTCATCAAGCAAGAATTGATCGTAGTTTTCGGCGATCTGGCCGTTGCGAACGTAATCCCAAGTGCCTGGGCTGACGCCGTTGGGAATCTGCCAATTTGCGCGCGTTTTGGGCTGCGCCGAAGGTTCAGAGCGATCAGAAATGCCAATGTCCTTGTTTGGGGGATTTCACAGGATTAGATCGGGGCTTTGTTGCCAACAAGACAATCCACCGGTGATTTGCCTACTTGTCGACTGAGTCGTTTTTGGTATCGTCTCCAGTCACGTAAGAGTAGCCTCTGGCAGCGATTTAGTCGCGGTGGCTGTCTCGGAAATTATTACTTGAATATATAACGGGAGAAGCATTGTGGCGGTTCGTGTTGCAATCAACGGTTTCGGTCGTATTGGGCGTTTGACATTTCGTAATTTGATCGCGCGGCCCGACGATTTCGAAGTCGTCGCGGTTAACGATCTGACGGACAACAAAACATTGTCTCTATTGTTGAAGTACGATAGTGTGCACGGTCGATTCGATGGCTCGGTCGAATTTGACAGTGAAAACCTTATCGTCAACGGCAAAAAAATCCGTATCTTCGAAGAACGCGATCCTGGCAACCTGCCTTGGAAAGATCACAACATCGATGTCGTTGTTGAAAGTACAGGCGTCTTCACCAACCGCGCCAAAGACGGCAAACCGGGGTACGATTCTCACATCGCCGCGGGTGCGAAAAAAGTCGTCATCAGCGCCCCGGCTAAAGACGCGCCTGATCTAACATGCGTCATGGGCGTCAACGATGATAAACTCACCGGTGACATGCAATGCATCTCCAACGCCAGTTGCACCACCAACTGTTTGGCACCCGTGGCCAAAGTTCTCAACGACAATTGGGGGATCGCGACAGGTTTGATGACAACCGTTCACGCCTACACCAACGATCAAAAAATCCTTGATCTGCCTCACAGCGACATGTACCGGGCCCGTGCTGCGGCTCAAAACATTATCCCGACTTCGACCGGAGCGGCCGCTGCAGTTGGTTTGGTCATTCCCGAACTCAACGGCAAACTGACCGGTATGGCAATGCGAGTTCCTGTTCCTACAGGTAGCGTTGTTGACCTTGTCTGTAGCCTTGACAAACCGGCGACCGCAGAGGAAATCAACTCCGCCATGCAAGCGGCAGCAGAAGGACCGATGCAGGGAGTGTTGGAGTACACAACCGACCCTCTGGTTTCTTCAGATATCATCGACAACCCTCACAGTTCTGTCTTCGCGTCTGACTTCACAAAGGTCATCGCAGGCGACGCAAACCTGGTGAAAGTCGTATCTTGGTACGATAACGAATGGGGTTACAGCTCTCGAACGGCTGACTTGATCGCCAAAATCGGCGCCCTATAAGCACCGACACCACCGGAGACGGTGTTACAAGAATTTGAAAGACGAGGGCGTTTCCCCTCGTCTTTTTTTATGCGCAAATTTGGAGACGTGATTCCGGTTCAGTAAGATGTAATCAAACTTCGGACGTTATCTTTGGATGGTATTGGCCATGAGTAAAGAACTGACTAACACTGACGAAGGTGAATTCACCGGCGCCGAGCACGAAATCAATGAGCTCTTGGCTGACATCGGTACCACCGGTGAATGGACCGAATTTGCCAAGGACATCAAAGCGCTTCCCAAACACGGCGTCTTTTTTCGTTGGCCCGCCGAAGCCGATTTCGAGTGGGTGCATCCAGAGGATCGAGGGCTAATCGAATCCCTGATCCCTGGCAGTCGCATCTTCTGTCGCGACGTTTGCGAAAATTCTAACGACCGCGACGAAGGGTATTTTCGGATCCAATACGGTGGCATCAAAATCCGAGTCAAACCGTCGATGTGGTTGCCTGTTGTCCACCAAGGAATAGAGATCGGAGATCGAATCGAAGTCAAATCCAATCATGGCAAACACACGCCGGTCATCGGCAATATCCACGACATCGAATACGACCCGATCGGTCGCTGCACAATCTATTTTATTTCCGTCAACGGCATTGCGTTAAAAAAGAAATTCTTCAAAGAAGATCTCCGTCCCTGCCGTCGGTTAGAGCAACCGCTCTCAAGTCGGGAAATCGAAATGCTGAACCAGCAACACTATTAACCGGTGTCTCGTAGCGGTTCGGGCGCCAGATATTAGGCGTGAAGGTTCGGTCGTAGGAGTTTAGCGTTTTATTCTCCCGCCATCGCGAACCCTCCTGCTTGATGGGTGTCTCGGTGGCATGACCCAACAAAAGAAAATCGTCCCCCCAGGGCAATCGCCCCCCTAATCGCCGAAAAACGAAGCGGCCAACCAAGCCCGGACCTTCGCGCGTTTGGTACACCCCGAAGACCTCGCCGTTGGCGATAATGTAACGATCTCTTCAACCACTTGCCAACTGGCGACATTCATGTGGTGCGGAATCGACTCATTTCAATTCCCACCCGACGAACTAATCCAGCTAACTTTTTTGGCCCCCGATGACCATCTTCCTCAGGTGGTTAAATCTATCAGCCTCCCATTTGTGCTTTGTCAGCAAGCCAATAAAAAACATGTCGTCCATGACCTACGGCAAATTCAACTGATCTGCTTACCCCCGGCTTTTGCCAATGCGGTCCGCAGCGCTCACAAAATCGATGAACAGACTGACCGGTCTAACAAAAGATCAAAAAAGAAACGCAAACGCAAACGGAAACGAAAAAACGCAAAGTAACCGCATTGCCCCATGGAAAATGGCCTTCCCGGAACTTTGTGGCACCGATTGCGCTCCAAGCTTGCCGTTTCCAGTGAATGCAGTGGAATCGGGCCGAATCCCAGTAAACACACCTATCGGAAATTCTGGCCCCCCCACTACGACCTCGGAGCTTGCCATTAAAATCCGGGAATAGCCACAGAAAAATCATCCCCGATGCGATTACAATACAACGAACCGCTGATGCGCTAATGAGGGCGTTTCGTGCTTGATGGTTTCACGGTCACAGGATTTTTCGTGATGCTCCCCCAGCGCGATAGATACAATTAAATCACCAACGGCAGCGCCCCCAAACGGCTCAACAGTTCAACGGACCAATTGGCGCTGACTTTTCTTCTTTTCAATCGAATTGGAATTGATGATGACTTCTAAACACACCTCGGTTTCATTCGTTTTCTTGATCGCGCTGGCTGTACCAACCCTGTCGTTAGCGCAATCGGTCGATTTGAGTTCTGTTGGGCCCGGGGATGTCATTGATTCGATGACCCCGATTCCAGTCGGCGCCGTGATCAACCTTAACGGCGGATCTATTGC
>CALDYR010000089.1 GCA_937944405.1 uncultured Pirellulaceae bacterium | reverse complement strand
TGCATTGTTCAAGGCAGCGCGCCAAGGCATTGTCGCGGCAAGCCAAGCCGCTGCAGGTAGTCTGGAAGACGATGAAAGATTTGGCGGCCATCGGCATGGCGATCAACAGCACCCAAAGAAGTAAGGGAGACGAAATTGCGGCGCGCTACTTCATCCTGAACAAAGAGATCGGGGGCGTGCAGTTTGCGGGCGCTGTGCGTGGCCATTGGGGCATTGAAAATAGTTTGCATTGGCAACTCGACGTGATGTTCGGCGAAGATCAATGTCGTATCCGCAAGGGACACCGCGACGAGAATTCCAGTACCCTGCGACGGACTGCGTTGAGCTTGCTGAAACAAGAGAAGACGGCGAAGTGTGGAGTCAAGAACAAACGCCTAAATGCTGGATGGGACAACGACGACATGGAAAAATTAGTTTTCGCTGGGTAAAACACCGTGCAATCGGCCTGTCGCCCAACGAGTTGAGGAAACCTTGGTTTTTCATACGCGCCTAGGAGCAAATACGGGCTAAGAAGTGGTGCCGGTATCTGTTTGGATTGGGGCCCTGTAATTTTACAAAAGTGACCGAGCTATGGAGTTCCCTACTAATTCGTTCTGGACGCGCCAAAGTAGATCTAACCCGCAAGGTCTTACATGCCGACTTGCCTGTTAGCGCGTTGGCAATCATTGCAAGGGTCGAAAGCCGACGTGTTCAGCAAAAACTCGCTGCCGCTGTGGCTGCGATTTGCGTCGGCCTATTCACGTGTTAAATTTTCGTGACTCGTAAGTCGATGGCGGCAAAAATGTGACGGGGAGATCGTCAACGGATTGCCTTGAACTTTTACTAATCATTGGAGTGAAGTTCACTTCAATCCGCTTCCGAGCGTTGACCGTCTTCCAGTAATCGATCGAATTTCTTGCGGTGATCACTCACAGAAGAATTCCGACAACGCCTGTTGGAATGATTGGCGTGAAATTCTTGCAGGATAAAAAATCAAAACTAGCCAAACTTAAATCAACAGCTTACGTACATTCTTTGCGATCGAAAATTTGCATTAGGATTCGTCAAGTTTTGAGTATCGGATAGCTGGATTTGCCAAATTTCAGGCCGGTCGTGAGAAAACCGAAGCTTGGCGACTCATTCGATTCATCCTTCCCCCCCGATTTTGAATCCTGACAAACCATTAGTTTCATTTTCACTTTGTTCTCGACGGAACGAGAACCTCCAAAACGATTGATAGGGAAACGGACTTCTCATTACCAACACGTTGCTGGGTATTCATGAGAGTTCTCGTCCAAACCGGTCTGGCTATCGCCTTTTGTATCGCTTGCGTTTTGAGCGATACCACATCGTCAGCGCAAGCGGGCCCGGTGAGACGTCCCAACATCGTCTTGCTCAACCTTGATGATGCTGACACCGATTTGCTGAGCACAGAAATGGTTGAAACTCATTTTCCGGCAATCGCCGAATTGTACGAGCGGTCAACAATTTTCACCAACGCTCATTGTACGACCCCTTTTTGTGCCCCAAGTCGCGCGGCGTTGTTCACCGGGAAATACGGATTCAATAACGGTTGCAAAACCGGTAGCGAACAAGTCGCCAGCAGTGTCGGATTCAATGGCGGTTATCAACGGTTTAAATCCAACGGCCATGATGAAAATGAATTAGGCGTGTGGATGAAGCGCGCCGGGTATCGCACAATTCACGTTGGTAAATTTCATCACAACGGCTGGGACGACCTAGTACCGGCGGGGTGGGACGATTTCAGCGTTGACTTGGGCGCCAAGTATTATGGCACCAGTCGTTTCACCAACATCAACCATAATCCGCCACGACGTTACGCGATTAGGGCTGACCAGTACATTACCCACGAAGACGATCGTGAAGTAAATTTGGCGTTGGACAACCATGACCAACAACGTCCCGGTACGCCGTTCTTTTTGTATCTTGCTCCCATCGCGCCTCACTTCCCCAACAATATCCACAATCTTTCGAGCATGGCCGGCCCTGAGTATCAAACCTACGCCCAAGGTTTGCGGCAACCCCGAGATGATCCTGATTACAACGAGGCCGATCTCAGTGACAAACCAATCTTTTTGCAACGTGGGCCATTAACAAAAACCGAGGAAGCGCATTTGCAGCAGGCCTTCCTCTATCGCCTGCGATCCATGAAGTCAGTAGACGATATGGTCGGGCGTTTGGTGGATCGATTAAGAGGATCGGGGCAACTGGGCAACACGTACTTTTTCATCACCAGCGACAACGGGTATTCGCTGGGACATCATCGCTTACTTTATAAGAAAGATCCCTATCAGCGTAGCAGCGGCGTTCCACTGGCGGTGTATTCACCAACTTCCAAAAAACAGCACAAGGCGTCTCATTTGATTGCTCACTTGGATATATGCCCCACGATTGCTGAACTCGGTGGCGCGACAACTCCCGATGATATCGACGGCAAGTCTTTCGCGACTTTGATCAATGCTCCGCGTTCTCGCAATGCTACCAGTTGGCGTCGTTCGATCATGATTGAAAATTGGGCAAACAAGGGCGTACAGGGCAAAGTGATCCCGATGGCGTACACCGCCGAACGGTTCTATGATCGAATTCATATCGGTTGGTACAATGGTGATCATGAATTTTATCGGATGAGTAACGATCCGTTTCAATTAAAAAATGTCTACGATCTTTTGAATGTCCGCCAACGAAATTTTCTTAATGCTTCGCTGCTAAGTTTTCGCAAAAAAGACGTTCCGCCAAATCTAACCATGACATCTCCTGTCATTGGCCAGTGTGTTGGTGGAGACATCACGTTTCAAGGTTTCATCGAAGATAATTCCGTTCCGGTGCTGGCGAGACTGGTCGTGAAAAGCTTTCAAACCGGGCGGTTTTTCAACGGTGGAACGTGGCAGGATGATTTCGTCGCGATCCCGATTCTGCCTTCTTCATTGACCAGTAGCATCAGCGACTGGAAACACGACCTCCCCATCTTTTCTGAATCGAAGTCTAATTTTGACACGCTGGTCAGTTGGGTGACGCCACAAGATGATTCGATGAACTTTGGCCACCGTAAGTTTTCGGTCAATCCCATTGTCGATCATTCGATCTTTGCAGAGATCAATCCGTCAATTGATGGAAGAGTTTTTTCGGGGACAAGCCAGAGGATGATTGGCTTTAACGGGCGCTATCCGGGGCAAACCATCGACGTTTCCATCCTCGATCAACAGGCCCGGTTGTACTTCAATGGCCAATCCTGGCAGCGGTCACCTTTTTGGTTTGCTGCGGAATCGTTGTCGAATCGACGTTGGTCTAAGTCTTTGCATTTGCCTCCGGGGCACTATCTATGTTCGGCGCAGGCCCGTGTGGGGGAGCTTTACCAGGCAGATCCCGCAACCGCGGAATTTACGGTCCAGTGAGTTTCCGTCGCGGGTTTGATGGGATGCGTTTTCGCTTCAATCGCGATGCCGAGGTTGCATTGCTGAAAGGCCTTGTTTCCTGACTCGGCCTTGTTTCCTGACTCCACAAGGATAAGGGCATTCCGAGCATAACAAACATGTTCAGGATTTTGCATCGGATATCAGTTTCGGTTTTCTGATTTTGCACTTCCCTGTTTTTCAAGCGATCCCCGAAGGCGTCTTTGAGTCGCGGACTTGCGGTTTCAGCGCTGGAGCGGCGATGATAACCAGTTTGCTCCTTTCACGTTTTGCGACCGTCCCGGCGAACGTGTCGAACGATTTAACGCCAATGACGTTGAAAACATTCGATTCAACGGTCGCAACGGCAATCATTTGTTCATCAACCGCACCGATATTGATACCGTTGCCTTTTGTAACCGGCGCAACGATCGATGGTTTCGTGGCCGCGGCGACGATTTTCTTTCGGGCAGCCATGACGAAGATGTCCTCAAAGGGCATGAAGGCAATGACCGGCTTTTTGGCGGTAACGACGACCTCCTATATGGATGGGCCGGCCATGACCTGCTCAACTGCGGCGATGGCAACGATGAATTATGGGGCGGTGCCGACAACGATACGCTGATCGGTTGGCGTGGCAATGACATTTTACACGGCGACACCGGTAACGACTGGCTCCATGGCGGCGAAGGCCGCGACTCTTATAGCCTCTTTGAGGCCAACGACGAAGGCTACGATCCGGAATCCCCATTCGCCAGCGCAGGAGTTGATCGTGACGAATGAAGAATCGAACGCGCTAGCTGGGAAATTCTACGAACCGAGTTCCGAGGCCTCTTGCCTACCGTACCGCTGCTCAAGTTAGCCGGTCGCGTCGCGCGCGGTTAACGGTGCGTTACAAACGTTGTTCTCAAAGCAGATGGCCGAATGACCGTCTGCTTTTTTCTGTGCGCTGCAGGCGTAAAAAAATGGTTATTCTAGGAATTTGGCGGGGTGTCACTCTCTCATGGACCGCCAGCATTAAAGATTAGGTTTGTTCAAATCCGCTGTTTAAGCGATAGCCCCAGTTCTCTTGCGACAGTCTGAATTCTGGCGTATCCAGCTGCGTTGAATTCAAGCGCTGACCAAACACCAGCCCCAACGGTTCCGTTTCGTGGGGGGCCATGCGGTTAAATCCCAGCGACCACGCGGCGCACCGCTTTGGGAAAACGGCATATAGGGCTAAGATAAGTCAAACTTTTTCCCTAATCGGCGGGTTGTCTGTCAAGGTGTTTGGTTTTCGGTATTTTTAATCCACGCGCGTGTCCATGCAGCCTCTTATCACCTTGCAAAACATCGTTAAAAACTATCGGCGGCACCGCGCTCTTGATGGGATTGACTTAGAGATTAAACCTGGAATCACTGGCCTACTGGGGCCTAACGGCGCCGGAAAGTCGACGCTGATTAAGATGATCTTGGGGTTGGTGCGTTTAACGTCGGGCACGGGAACGGTGCTGGGCTATCGGATCTATAAAGACGCGCGAAAGATTCGCAACGATATCGGCTATATGCCTGAAGACGATTGTTATATCCCCGGCATGTCAGGGGTCGAAGTTGTTCAGTTCGCGGCCTGTTTGTCGGGCCTGCCACCGGTGGAGGCCATGCGGCGGGCTCATGAGATTCTCGATTTCTGTGACATGAAGCAGGAGCGTTATCGGGCGGTAGATACTTTTTCGACCGGGATGCGGCAAAAAGTAAAGTTCGCCGCGGCCATCGTGCATGATCCCAAGTTTCTGATTCTGGATGAACCAACCTCCGGGCTGGACCCCGAGGAACGCGAGTCCTTACTGCGACGGATTGAGTTGCTTTATTCGGACTCCAACAAATCGGTTCTAATTTCCACTCATATTCTCCCTGACGTTCAAGCGATTTGTGATTCGGTTGTCATTCTTTCGCAAGGAAAAGTCAGATTGGACCGGGCGTTGTGCGATCTTAATTCAACCGCTGCACCAACGGTCGAGGTCGTGTTACAGCAATCGTCCGAGCACTTTTTAGCACAGCTTGCCGCACACGAATTAAATTACGAAATTGGCGTGAACGGATTGATTACCATCGGACGCCGTGAGGCAGGAACCAACGCTGTTGGCTCACTGGAGGAGGTAATCTGGAAGTCAGCCGCGGCATCACGAGCTACGATCCAGTCGCTGCGTCCATCGTTGACATCGCTGGAGACTATTTTCATGGACACCGTTCAGGAAGCTGCCCGTGCCGATTCATAATCTTGGATATCGCTCTTGGAAAGAGAAACTTACGCACCCGATGATGCGGTGGCGGCATATTTCAAGTTCCGGCGTCAGGTTGGCTCAGCAATCGCCTTGGGTGAAACGGGTTGTCTTTGCGGCGTGGCTGCCAGTGCTTTATTGGGGGATGGGGTTCTTTTTCATCGGTCAAGCGATGGAGGGGAAGCTCCCGCTGGATTATCGTCAAAGCTCTCCGCTTTTCCAAAAGCTGCAAGACGAAAGCGCAAAGACATTGCAGAAGCGCGCCCCGGAACTGATGCCGCAAGCCAACCGTGCGGCCGTTGCGCTGATTTTGAGGAATCAGTTTCGCCAGGTTCCCAAAGTTGAACAGCTGGCCGCAGCGTTGGAATCGGGGGACGAAGCGCTGGCGCGAAATCGTATTTGGTGCTGGCTGTTGATGACGTTTTTTCGTTACCCCCAAGGCGTGTTGATTTTATTTTTAATCGGTACCATTACACCGGCGTTGATCGCCCGTGACGTGCGTTCGAAAGCATTTTTATTGTACTTCTCCCGTCCAATTGGGAAGTTAGACTATTTGGTGGGGAAGTTCTTTATTCCGGCGACCTTCATTATGTTGGTAACCACATTGCCGGCGATGGCGCTCTATTTGTTCGGGATTTTGATGTCGCCGGACCTGACGGTGTTTTGGAGCACTTGGGATGTGCCGTTGAGAATTTTGGCTGGCACCCTTTTTTTGGTGGTGCCGACCGTTTCGTTGGCGCTGATGTTTTCATCAATTACCCAAGAGACACGGTTTGCCAGTTTTGGCTGGTTTTCTTTTTTTGCTTTAGGACATGGAGCGTGGCTGGCGATCGTGTTCAGCACCGCGATCAAAAAAGGAATGGCCAATCCTCAAGATCTCCCGTTGGTGATGGAAGACCCGGAAGTGAAACGCTGGGGGCTGTTGTCGCTGTATAATAATGTGGGCGATGTTCAGAGCTGGGTGTTTGGGTTCTCATCATGGAATGAGGTGATGCCCAGTCTGGCAGTGTTGGCAATGATCACGGTGATATCTTTAGCGATCATGTACCGGCAGATCTCTTCGCCGCTGCGCGTTTGATCCGGAAATTGGTGTAAGGAGGGGTGATGATTGAACTCCACGGTGTTTCGAAACTGTACCAGACCGTCATTGGGGTCAACGACATCAGTCTGTCTTTAGGTGCCGGCGTTTACGGTTTGTTGGGGCCAAACGGGTCTGGGAAAACGACGCTGATCAATTTGATTCTTGGGCAAATCAAGCCAACCCTGGGCACGGTTCGGTTGTTTGGAAAAAACCCGTGGCGGAGGAGTTATTTGCTACGACGAGTCGGCCTTTGTCCTGCCCTTGAGTTCTCTTATCCTCGAATTAGCAGTTTGCAGTGGGTGGCGTACTTGGTGCAGATGCATGGACTTAATCAGCGCGATGCAGTTAAAAAAGCCAAAGCGGCGTTAGAATTAGTACGGCTTGACCATGTCATGCACCGCCCGATGACGGAGTACTCTTTGGGGATGAGACAGCGTGCCAAGATTGCTCAAGCCATTGCACACGATCCTGAGTTATTGATTTTAGATGAACCATTCAATGGATTGGATCCGGTGGGGCGGTTTGAGATGACGGCACTGCTGAAATCGTGGACTGCGGGCGGGAAAAGCTTAGTTTTGGCCAGTCACATTTTGCACGAAGTCGAAGCGGTTGACCCTTCGTTTTTGCTGATTTACGGTGGCCGTCTGATGGCGTCAGGGTCGCCGGCAGAAATGCGAAGAATTTTAGCCAATTCGCCCAGCGCGCTGACTATTAAAACCAGTGCCCCCAAACGTTTGGCGGCGATTTTGATTAACGATGCAGAGGTTAAAAATCTAAAGTTCACAGGAAGCAAATCGATTGAAATCGAAACGCTTGGGGCCGCTTCGGTGCTGCGACGATTGCCCGAAGCCGCGACCAAAGCAGGGATTGAAATCCATGAAGTGTTAACAACCGACGAGTCGTTGAAATCTTTATTTTCAACGTTGATGAAAATTCACCGGGGCGAAATAGAAACGAGGGTCACGGTATGATCCATTGGTTGCGCGGGGCTCAAGCAACGTTCGCGTTCGAATTACGCCGTTCGCTGACGTGGAATCGATTTTTGGTTTCGGTAGGATTGGCGATGTTTCCGCCGGTGATGCTTAACGTGGTGGTCAGAACGGCATTCGTCAGTCATTCTCGGGTGGCAGCGGATGTGACTAAGTATTCCGTTTTCGCAATGATATTTCTGGTGGCCTTAGTTTGTGTTTTATCACTACTGCTGTGGGCGACGCCTAACGTGCAGAGTGAACTTGAAGGAAAGACTTGGAACTTCATCGCGGTACGCCCCGGCGCGCGGGTGGCCAGCTATTTAGGCAAATACTTTTTAGCCGTTTTTATTTCAATCACGGTTTCCTGTTCTGCCCTAGCGGGATGTATTTTAGTCTCCAATAGTTATCAGGGTTTGGAAAATCCATTGAAAACGTTATCCAGCCTAGCCCTCATTTACGCGATGGCGTGCGCTGTTTATGGGGCAATCTTTTCCGCGATCGGAACCATCTTCATTAAGCGCGCGATGGTCGTGGCCGCTGGATTCACAATTGGGGTGGAAACGTTGCTATCGTTGATCCCCGCAGTGGTCAGTAAAATAACGATGAGCTACCACTTGCGTTCGGTAGGACTGGAGTGGATCGGGTATTTCCTGCCTTACACAACCAAAGGAGAGTACACGCAAATGTTTGGTCAACCATGGCCGGTGTGGATCCATATCCTGTGCATCGCGATCATGACGATCTTCGCGTTGGCCGTTGGAATGATCGTCATTACCCATCGGCAGTACGTCACCGCAGATCAGACGTGATCGGTCGGTTCCGCAGGATTAGATTGCGTCTTAACCCGACCGCTGTCGCCGCGACCAGTGCGATCGGCGAAAGGATCCTCGACAAAGGTTTTTGAATAAAGCCTAGTATTTCTTGCCGCGCTGAGCTATCCTCGAAGCAGATCTTTCACATTTATAGTTTCTCCAACCCACTGCCGCGATTTTTCGATCGTGCGGAGCGATAGGTCTTCTTTCGCGCTGACTGCGGTGAGGTTGTGGAGAGATTTAGGCAATCGTTGGGTAACCGCTATGACCTCAGGTCAATTGTTAGAAACTCCTTTGCATCGGTGGCACGTTGACCACGGAGGGCGTATGGTCGAGTTTGCCGGTTGGTCGATGCCGGTTCAGTATTCTTCGATTGTTGCTGAACACCACCAGACACGCAACCATTTTGGGTTGTTTGATGTTTCGCATATGGGGCGGTTGTTTTTCGCCGGTCGTGATGTCGACCAATTGCTTGATTCATTATCCACCCGCCGCATCGTAGGCGTCGAAACCGGAAAAGTACGGTACTCACTGGTGTGCAACGAGGATGGTGGAATTTTAGATGATGTGCTGATTTATCATTTGAAAAACGAAGATGGGATTTTTGCAGATGACGCAAACGCATCATTCTACATGATGGTTTGCAACGCCAGCAACCGAAGCAAAATTCTGGCTTGGGTTCAACAGCACTGCAGTCCGGACACCGGCGGCCTTGGTGCGGACGCTGCGTTTCACGATCGTACTGGATCCACTGCGATGATCGCCGTCCAAGGCCCCCAAGCCAACAGTGCCGTAGCGAAAATCGCGTCATTAGATCCGGCCACTCTAGGTTATTATGAAGGGTCGGTTTGTAAAATCGACCAAAACAATGCCATCATCAGCCGAACGGGTTACACCGGCGAAGACGGGTGCGAGATCATTGTTGCCGCCGAATGTGCAACTGCGGTGTGGCAGAAACTACATGACATGGCGGTGCCGATCGGAGGTGGTGCGACGGGATTGGCGGCGCGGGATACGCTTCGTTTGGAGGCTGGCATGCCTCTGTACGGGCACGAATTAAACGAAAACATTAACGCCGCACAAACCGATTTGCGTTTCGCCATCAATTTAAAAGGGCGATCCTTCGCCGGGCGCGATGCGATCGCCAACGGGCTAGAGCAAAGTGATTTGCCTGTCCGAGTCGGTCTGAGGCTGACCGGACGTCGGCCCGCACGGGAGGGATGTAAAATCCTTGCTGGGCAATTAGAAATCGGGCAGTTGACCAGCGGAACGCTTTCGCCAACCTTGGGGACGCCGATTGCAATGGGGTATGTGAAACCAGAGTACGCAACCATCGGAACCGAAGTTCTGATTGATATACGAGGCAAATCGGTCGCGGCAGAAGTTGTACCGCTACCGTTTTACAGGCGGCCGGATCGTTAGATTTTTTCAATGGAGGAGTATCGTGAAACCTGAAGATTTAAAGTTCGCACAATCACACGAGTGGGCTCATTTTGCACAAACTGATGGGCAGCAAATCGCGACGATTGGCATTTCGGCACACGCCGTTGAAGCCCTCAGCGACGTGGTCTACATGGAACTGCCGGAAGTCGGCGCCGAAGTGGCCGCAGGAACTTCCTTCGGAGAAGTCGAATCGGTGAAGGCGACCAGTGATCTATTTTCCCCGGTCACCGGTAAAGTGATCGAAGTTAATACAGCGCTTCCTGAAAATTTGGATTTACTGGGCAGTGATCCTTACGGGCAAGGGTGGATTATTAAGGTCGAAGTGACCGACGATTCATCGGCCGCGGCGTTATTGGACTTCACGGCGTACGAAGCGCAGTGCAGCGAGTAAACAAAATCGATTTTTTATTATCATCAGTAGATTTGAACTATGGCGATTGACGAAGTGGCGAACGAAATTTTGGAACAACCGTGCGAAGATATCACTTCGATCGATCAATTGATGCAGGGCGATTCGTTTGTTGCCAGGCACATCGGGCCTTCGGACGAAGATATCGCATCGATGTTAGATGTTGTCGATGCGGAGTCGTTGGATGATTTGATCAAGTCGACAATTCCTGAAGGTTTGATGGCCAAGGCCCCTTTTGAACTGCCAATCGCCGAATCGGAAGTAACAACATTAGAGCGGTTGCGTGAATACGCGTCGGGGAATCTTCCGACCAAGTCTTTCATTGGCCAAGGGTATTACGGGACTCATGTTCCCAATGTGATCGCGCGCAATGTCCTAGAGAATCCCGGTTGGTACACCGCCTACACGCCCTATCAGGCTGAAATTTCGCAAGGTCGTTTAGAGGCGTTGCTGATTTTCCAGCAAATGGTGATGGATCTGACGGGGATGGAATTTTCCAACGCTTCTTTGCTTGACGAAGCGACCGCTGCGGCCGAAGCGATGACCCTCTGTCGTCGCGCGAACGCCAAATCAAAAAGCCGGAAGTTTTTCGTGGCCGATGATGTGCATCCCCAAACGTTGGATGTGATTCGAACACGCGGAAATTTTCAAGGGTTTGATGTGATTGTCGGGCCTTTAGAAGAGGTGGGGCAGGAAGAGGTATTCGGTGCGCTGTTGCAATATCCGGGAACTTCGGGGCAAATCCGCGACATACAACCGGCCATTGAAAGACTTCATGATACGGGTGCGTTGGTGGCGGTTGCGACCGATCTGTTGGCATTGACGTTGTTAAAACCGCCCGGAGAAATGGGAGCCGATGTCGTGCTCGGGAGCGCTCAGCGATTCGGCGTGCCGATGGGGTTTGGCGGTCCGCACGCAGCGTTCTTTGCGACGCGCGACCGGTTCAAACGCTCTGCGCCCGGAAGGATTATCGGTGTTTCCAAGGATAACCGAGGTAACACGGCATTGCGGATGGCGATGCAAACGCGCGAACAACATATCCGGCGCGATAAAGCGACATCCAACATCTGCACCGCCCAAGCGTTACTGGCCAATATGGCGGCGTTGTATGCGGTGTACCATGGGCCTGAAGGGTTGGTTAAGATCGCTACGCGCGTTCATACGATTGCTCACTTGCTCAGGTCCGCGTTGTTGAGTGCTGGTTTCAAGGTCGTTCATGAAAACTTCTTTGACACGCTGTTGGTGCAATTAAACAACCGCGCCGACCGTGATGCTGTGATTGCCTTCGGCCAATCGGTGGCGGTGAATTTGCGCAGCATTGGAGAGAATCAAATCGGCGTCAGTTTAGACGAAACAACCACCTTGGAGGATGTTTTCTTGATCGTTGATGTCTTCAATCGCAATGATTCGGTTGATCAGGACGGGGAGATTGATTTCTCGATTGGAGAAGAGGATCAAGGCGGGGTGCCTCAGGGACTCGAACGCGAAACCGAGTTTCTTCAGCACGACTCTTTTCATCGTTATCGTAGCGAAACTGAAATGCTACGCTTTCTCAAACGAATGGAAAACAAAGATTTCGCGCTCACCCACGGGATGATTCCTTTGGGCTCTTGCACGATGAAGCTAAACGCAACGGTGGAAATGCTGCCGGTCAGTTGGCCGGAATTTGCAAACGTTCATCCTTTTGCCCCTGCCAGTCAGACCGACGGTTACCTTGCCTTGGTTGACGAACTCAAATCGTGGTTGATCAGTATCACCGGTTACGATGCGATGTCGATGCAACCCAATTCAGGAGCCCAGGGGGAATATGCCGGGCTGTTGGCGATCGTCCGTTACCACCGAAGTATTGCTCAGGGTCACCGCAACGTTTGCTTGATTCCAAGTTCGGCTCATGGTACCAATCCAGCCAGCGCGACGATGATGGGGTTGGACGTTGTCGTTGTTAAAACCGATGATGATGGTAACATCGACTTGGTTGATTTGAGAGAAAAAGCGACAGCCCATGCCGAAAATTTATCGAGCCTGATGATCACCTATCCCAGTACCCATGGTGTGTTCGAAGAGACCGTCCGCACTGCCTGTGATATCGTCCATCAGGCCGGGGGTCAGGTTTACATGGACGGAGCCAACATGAACGCGTTGGTGGGATTGGTGGCACCGGGTGAACTGGGGTCCGATGTTTCACACTTAAATTTGCATAAAACGTTTTGCATCCCACACGGCGGTGGCGGACCTGGCATGGGACCAATAGGTGTGAAGAATCATTTGGCTCCGTTTCTTCCGGGACACGTAAGTGAGCAAACTGCCAGTGGGGGCAACAACAGTGGTGACCTCACGGAACCTGCGTACGCCGTTTCGGCGGCTAATATGGGAAGCGCTTCGATCCTGCCCATTTCATGGGCTTACATCAATTTGATGGGCGGCGAGGGTCTAAAAAAAGCCACGCAGGTCGCGATCTTAAACGCCAACTATATCGCTCAACGGCTTCATGGACACTACGAAGTTTTATACAAAGGACGGCATGACCGCGTGGCCCATGAATGCATCATCGACATCCGGCCTATCAAAGAATCTTCAGGGATCACGGAAGTCGACATTGCCAAACGATTGATGGATTACGGATTTCATGCTCCCACAATGAGTTGGCCAGTGCCGGGCACGATCATGATCGAGCCCACCGAAAGTGAATCAAAGCAAGAGCTTGATAGGTTTTGCGACGCACTATTGTCGATTCGCCAAGAAATCCGTGACGTGGAAGAAGGACGCATTACGGTCGAACAAAGCCTGCCTCGCAACGCCCCGCACACCATTGCCGATATGATCGATGCGGATTGGCAGCGCGCCTACACAAGGCAGCAAGCGATTTATCCTTCGCACGAAACTGTACGATCAAAATTTTGGCCGTCGGTCAATCGCGTTGATGATGTCTATGGTGACCGAAATTTTGTTTGCTCGTGCCCGCCACTGTCTGATTACCAATAGAGGCGTTGGTACCCGAACGATCGCCGATGGTAGAGATCGTTTGCTGCGGTCGCGCCCTGTACCTTTGCAGAATCCGTTTTGTGTGAATCCGTTTTAATTGGAATCAGAATCTACATTGCAAACCGCGCACTTAATGATTGATCCTCCTGCGGACGGCGGTAGGAATATGGCGGTTGACGAAGCCCTGTTGAAATCGGCAGACGAAACTGGCCAGACGACATTGCGGTTTTACCAATGGGCGGCCCCCACGTTGTCCTTGGGGTACTTTCAGAAATCGGTTGATCGACGATTGCACCTCCCCAGTTCCCAATCCGTTTGGGTGCGTCGTTCTTCTGGGGGCGGCGCGATATTACATGATCATGAATTGACTTACAGTTTGGCGTTGCCGGGAACGAATCGATGGTCGTCGAAACATAATGATCTGTACGGCTCTGTTCATTCCGCGATCGTGAAGTTCCTCAACGAGCACGGGGTGTTGGCCCACCAATTTGAAGTCAATGATGAATTTTCGGTGAACAGCGGTAGAGTCGAGACCACCGATGACATACCTTTTGAGCACCAGAAGCGGTTTCTGTGTTTTCAGCGCCGAACCGCAGGTGACATAATCTTAAATGGTTGCAAAATCGGAGGGAGTGCTCAGCGCCGTTTGAGCAACGCCACATTGCAACATGGAAGCCTGTTGCTGCGGCGGTCAAACTTTGCTCCTGAACTGCCCGGGATCGCCGACCTTGCTGATTTTGAGCTTTCGTTCGAGGAATTTACCCAAGGTTTGTTGGCGGCGTTGGCGCGGCAGCTGAATTTGTCGCTCAAGAGGGCGAATCTAACAAAAAAACAAGAAAAAATTGTGTCCGAAATTCAGGCTCAAAAGTACGATAACCCTCAATGGACAGGAAAAAAATAAAGCGCTGGCACGTCAACGCAAGAAATATCGTGATTGAAAACCGAGCGGAAATCGACCTTAAAATTAGTGCGATGATGCCATTTGTCGACAAAACGCAGTTGCCGTGTTGCCATTTTTAATCATGGCGTTTCGAAAAATCCATATTGTGGCCCAGCATTTTCGCGGATATGGTTATCGGTGGATAAACTCTTGTTAATTGCGATCTAACGACTTTTATTTGACTGTTGTGAAAATTCGATCATAATAATAGAAGACCAGATAGGTGAAACGTTACAGCTCTAACCTGTTTTTGAACCATGATGGCTCGATAGCGGAACGTTTTGCCCATGATACCAAAGTTGAAAAGGAGGCTTGGGGATGCAAGTTCTTTTAAAGATTATTGGTGGTAAGCATGCGGGACGCGAAATCGAAATTTCGGTTCCCGAATTTATCATCGGACGTGGCGAAGGTGCTCATTTACGGCCGGCAAGTGATATGGTCAGCCGGAAGCACTGTTCAATTAAAGTCTCAGACGGGAAAGTCATCATTAGTGACTTGGGGAGTCGAAATGGATCGTTCGTCAATGGCGAGCAATTGACTTCCCCCCACGTGGGGCGGACTGGAGACAAGATTCGAATTGGGCGTTTACAGTTCGAACTGGTGTTGGATCCCGTCAAACCCGGAGCGAAGAAGCCTAAAGTGAAAAACGTAGTCGAGGCCGCCGCGCGGACTGCGACTGCGTCTAAGCAGTCTTCTTTGGAAGATAGTATTTCCGATTGGCTGGTCGACGATGATGATGACTCGCCGTTTGATGAACCTGATTTTGATCCAACTGAAACGATCCAGTTCAGCACCGAAGAAACGCAAGAGTTCCAACGCAACTTGGAAGAAAAGGCCGACTCAGCGGAACCTTCGGAGGCAATCCAGCGGGTGGACCATAAGGGAAAACTTCCGCCAAGGCCCAAATCGGCTCATGATGATTCCACTGATGCCGCTGACGATATTTTGAAGAAGCTGTTCAATCGGCGTTAGGTAGGTTGCTCCACGATCTCAATTGCCTGTTCGCAAGATCAATGCGGATGGTGGTTTGTCAGAGTTAAAGATTAGAATTGGTTAGATTAGAGTTGGTTAGATCGACCGTTAGGGCGAATGCCCCGGCTCTCTGTGATCGGCTTTGCTTCCATCAAATCTAATTACCCTAAAACTAACACCTGCCAAACCACCAGCGCCTATGCGCATCAAACAGGCTGAGCACTGGCTGACTCAATTTTGACCGGTCATTAACCATTAAGTCAATGTTTTGACATTGACAATGTATGCGGCGATTCTAAACAGTGCAGGGCACTGACGTGTTTTGATGAATTTCCATCATTACCGTCGTATGATCTGCCGCTCGTTTCTTTTGCCAGCGTTTTTTTCGTTGCAGGATGGTAATTTCGAAATTTGACTAAATAAGTCAGCCCGTCACGCGAACTTTCTGTTGTTCGTTCTTTGGAAAAGTTGGTATAGGTTTGAGATTTCGCGAACCTCCCCGGCATCCCCAAAGTACATAACGATAGGAACATCCTTGGGAGAAAAACCAATGAGCGAAGAATTACCCGCGCTGGTGACACGTTATTTAGACGGAGATCAGACTTCCTTAACCCAATTGATCGATCGGTTCCGGGGGCAAGTGTACGGGCTGTGTTACCGGATGTTACGTCAGCGCGAAGACGCCGAAGACGCAACTCAGGAGACATTTTTTCGAGTCGCCAAAAATCTGCATCAGTGGGATTCTAATCGCGCGTTCGAACCTTGGTTGCTAACGATCGCAGGTAATCGCTGCCGAACCTTGCTTTCTAAACGTAAACGTAAACCCAGTGTGCTGTCTTTAGAATTCCCGGTTGAAGACGATAGTAGTGACCGACGCGCTGGAGTGCTGTTGGCAGAGGAAATTGAACTGGCGTTATCGGGCATTCGGGCCGAGTACCGCGAGGCGTTTGAAATGTTCCACCATCAACAACTGGAATACAACGATATCGCGGAGCGACTGAAAGTGCCTTTGGGAACGGTGAAGACTTGGGTTCATCGCGCCCGCCGGGAGATTGTGCTGAAACTGCAAAATCGAGGAGTCGTTCATGAACCAACAAAATGAAATTTTTCAGCGCCGCAACCGACGCGAACTTCAGGACGCTCGACAGAACGCTGGCTTCGAAAGCGATTCCTTCAAGAGCGATTTTTCGGAAAGCACCGATTGCCACCGATTCAAGCAAAGCCTAGATAACTGTTTAGACGATCGTGGATCGATTTCTGCGTTCGCCTCAGATGTACATTTGCGAAGTTGCCGCCATTGCCAGACGTCGTTTGCCGTGTACCGGCATTTTAGCTCTGTTGGCGGGGCGGTGCTAAACGGTGGTGCACTGCCAGTACGTCACACAAGCGCTAATGGATCGCCGTCGTCGGTGAGTCGTCCTGCGTGGGCATTGCCTTCGGCAATGTTGTTGGCCAGCACAGCGGTGTTGGTTGGAATCGCACTGCTGTTGTCGCCGGGGACCGAGCCAATTGATATCAATGCCGCCCTGAAGCCCACATCGCCGGTAACGACCGAAATAACTCACCCCACGGGTTTGGAAACAAATGAACGGCGATCTGATCCAGAAGATTTGCCACCCCCGTGGAATT
The DNA here is from genome assembly GCA_937944405.1 of uncultured Pirellulaceae bacterium. Taxonomy (GTDB): domain Bacteria; phylum Planctomycetota; class Planctomycetia; order Pirellulales; family Pirellulaceae; genus Mariniblastus. Next base: position 11,933 of record CALDYR010000089.1, on the reverse strand, counting down.
CAAATTACGTCAATCAATTGCGGGCAGCGATCGACTACTCCCGGCAACCGGGGCTGAATCAGTTTTGCCATGCCGGCGAGGTTTCCAGAAATTTGCTGTCGCAAAACATTCTGCAGCCAATCGACGGTTGTTTTGGCGACCGTTGGATGAACCCGTGGCTGTATGCCTCTGAATTGCCCGGCATTCGTCCCATCCATCGGTCGGTGAATGTCGCTTTGGTGCTCTATCATTAGAATTTCTTTAACTTGGAAAAGGATTTCTCGTTTTGCCACTGCCAACTGGCGTTGCCAGTGGTCATAACTTTCTCTAGCCTCACGTTTTAAGCACATTTTCAGTGCAGGCGGTCAATGCAAATGAGCCCAACGGAGGCTCGTGGCATGTTTATCTCGGTGAGTGAAATCTCGCTTCGAGGCAACGGAGGCGTCGGTTATGAACCAAACTCAACAAATTAAGCACGTCAGCAAACCCCAACCGTTGCCCCAAAGGCTTTTCGGGGCGGCGTTCTTTTGTATAGCGCTGACGATGGGTTGCAATGCAACGACTCAGCGGCAGAATCTGTTGGGGAAAGCTGCTTTTGAACGCGGCGACCATTCTCAAGCGATCAACTCATTCCAACAAGCACTCAATCGCGACCCGACGAACTCGGATGCCTACTATAATTTGGCAGCCTGCTACTACCAGTTGGGGGTGAGGAGGCAGAACAAACAATTCATCGATCAGGCCGAGCAATTGTATCGCCAGGCGATCGCGTACGACGACAAACACATCGACGCTCACCGTGGGCTTGCCGCGATGCTGATCGAGACCGGACGCGAAAAATTCGCTTTTGATCTGTTAGAAGGTTGGCGGCAGCGTTACCCGCAGTCCCCAGAACCATTGGTCGAAATTGCGCGGCTGTATCAAGAGTACGGCGACAACCGACGGGCCACCGATCTATTGGCCGATGCGTTACGCAATGACAGTCGCAACGTCAGAGCCCTCAAAGCGCTGGGACACGTTCGAGAGGCTCAAGGGGAAAACCAATTAGCATTGGAGAATTATCTTCGAGCCTTACAGGTCAACGGCAACGACCAAGACACCATTGCTAGGGTGGCGTATCTTCAATCGCAGATTACAGCCTCTGGACAAGGCGGTTTCGCTTCGCCCCCGCGTTACGGCGCGGCCGCTCCGTACTTAACTCGTTAGGGTTTGATCGCCCAACGGAAATTTTTGCAATTTAGTTTTTCAGAAAATTAAGTGGTTCCTCACCAACCTATGGGTTTGCCGGCGTTAACGCATAAGATCATTCAGATCGGCCAGCGGTGTTGTAGTTTCGGTTTTCTTACGACGGCCTAAAAAGCGGCAAACGTTCTCTCCGCAAAACACTGATGGGTCGATGGCTCCTGCCCCGGTGTCGTTTCTGGGGGCGGATGAGCACGGTTAGTTGCGGGGGCTGTTTTAATTATCAAGGGTTACTCACCAGCCCAGCAACATGTTCGATTCGATTGCTTTGCGAGATTGTTCGAGGTCGTTGCCGGTTGCCATCATGTACAGTCGGATGGCGTGGACTTTATCTCCTGATGCACGTGAGAGGCAATCACGCGCTTGCCCGCACAGGTCGTTGCCGCTGGCATTGACTCCAAGGATACCTTTGGAGATCACCCAGCTATCACGCGGCCGTTTGGTCAATCGCACAATGTTTTCTTCGGGGAAAGAATCTTCAGCAACTGCGGTTGCGTTTCCTTCGTCTTGGGCCCAAGTGATGATAATGTGTGATTCGGTTTCAACTTCGAAAAGTGGCATAGGATCCTTCTTCCTGTAAGTGAATGTAGCGGGCCTTGGCGTCGCAAAATCGAGGGGATCTCCGTTCAGTATCGAATCCACTCTGCCCCATCGTTCATTTTTACAAATCGCCCACGTGGGTGTGGCAAAAAAATAAGTAATTTCACAAATTCAAGTTGCAAGAGTCTCACGGAGATGTATTGCTCTATATCTATTGCTCTAAAAGATTCCTTAATCTTGGTTTCACAGCATCATGGAACCGGAATAAATGCGCTCAATTTGCCTGTTGATCTTCAAGAGCAGCGCCCCATCAGGCCCCACTCCCATGTGAACACCACGAACGATGCGTCCGTCGGATTTGAGTACATTGACTTCAGATTGAAAACGCCATAACTTTTCCGCGGCAATATCAAACGCGGGAAGAACGTCGGATTGGAGATCGGCGAATGTTTTTCTCACCCCGCGACAGACATGAAGGAACAAATCCGTTGCAGGGATTTTTGTGTCGATCCATTGCTGTAAATTGCCAGGTTTAAGCTGTCGGCATTGTCTTAGCGATTGGACTTTTTTGAAAACTTCGCCTTGATCATCTGCGACGTTGATCCCGATTCCAACCACGCAATCAATGGCCGTGGCGCGCGTGGAAGTTTCCACCAAGATTCCAGAAACTTTTGAATCATTGATGATGACATCGTTTGGCCATTTTAGTTGCGGTTTTAATTTGCCCGTGGTTTCTTCAATCGCGTCACAAACTGTGATCCCGAGCAATGTCGGTAGCACTGACAATCTTTTTAAAGGTTGGTCAAAACGCGTGGCACAGGAAAACGTGAGGCTGTCGCGTCCAGAACACCAAGTCTTTCCTCTTTGGCCTCTGCCTGCGGTTTGTTCGCCGGCGAACACAACCAGCGGGCATTGCGCACTCTGGCTGAGAAGGTGAAACGCCGTTGTATTGGTGGACTGGACCGATTCAAAGTAATGGATTTCGAATCCTCTGAGTCCATCGAGCTGGTTTTTCTTTAGCATGTTTCACTCAATGTTGGACCCGGCGTTCTTTCTCAATCCGGTAATTCTGCGGTGGAAATCCCAGCGAGATCAAATCACAGGCCCCCGATCCAAGAGCCAGACCATTCTCCTGCCGACACCCGAAATGATGCTGTTGCAAGGACCGTTTTTAAATTCGGACCACGCGATCGAACTGTCCGTCGGCGATGCCGTAATGTTGCGGCTTGAGCGAATAACTTTCCTCCAACCATTGCTCGATCAGTGGGACTCTGTCGATGTCTTGGGCGGCGGTCGCGGTCAAGGTCTTGCCCGTTACGACGTGCCGTAGTTCGTGGTCTTCGACAACCAACTGTCCGCCTTTGATCACATAGCGTGGCACCGCGAACATGGTTTCAGCATTTTCATCGGGCGTGTAAACGGTAATATCGGCATCGCCGCCGACGCCGAGATGTCCTTTGTTTTTCAGCCCTAGGATTCGAGCCGGGCCGCTGCGCGTAATAATTGCGATTTCGAAAAGTGTGTACGCGCGTTTGAGACTCTCGAGCTGGCAATGTTCTAAGACTTTGGGACTGACCTCTTTCAACTTCGCGCTTCGATAATCGGCATCCATCAACAATCGAATGATTTGCGGGTAAGCCATAAAGCTTCCGCCGTTTGGATGGTCGGTGCTCATGACGACTTGCCAAGGGTCATCGACCATCAGGTACCATTCCAAACCGATCGCCCACTGGAGGCTGTGGACAAAGTTTTTGTTCTTGTAATGGATCGGTGACACACCGCAGCCCGATTCCAGTTCGGTGTCTGAGGAATACCACTTGCTTCCGTTGATTTGTTGTAAAAAATAACCCAGCGGGCCATCGCCGGTCATGCTGGTCGTGGGGCCGAACATGACTTGGCCAACATCAACGGTGATGTTGGGGTGGCGGTTTACAAAATCCGATAGCGGTTCAACTTTCGAACAAAGCGAATCTTCTTCGACGCCGCCACCGCCGTAGCTGTGGAATTGGATGTGGGTCAGATGGCCGCGCTGATCCTCTAACGATTCCATCGTTTGAAGTGTCGTTTGCCAGTTGCCCGGCATGCCAAGATTGTTGGTGTGAATGTGTACCGGATGAGGCAGCCCCAACCGATTTGCCGATCGCGTGATTTGTTGAATGATTTTGCGTGGCGTCACACCAAACCCATCAACCGTCTGGTCCAAGTCCGTCGCGTTTCCAGATCTGTTTTGTTTCCAAAGTTCGACGCCGCCGGGGTTCACGATTTTTGGTGCGAAGGCCCCTACTTTCTCAATCAGCCACGCCAAGAAGGCGTCTATCTTGGCGTGGTCGTTTTCAGCGATCGCCTGCATGGCAAAATGGTTGTTGCCGATTAGCGTGAAAAAACCAGTGTCCACATTGGGGATATGATTGAACTCGTGATGAACGTGCCGCGCCGCCAGCGGAGATATCGCGGCGTCAAAACAAGTCGTATACCCAAGTCCAGTGTATTTGTAGCCGGTGGTGAAAATCGTTGGTACGCTGCCCATCGCGCCGCTGTGGAAGATGGATCGGTCAAGCAGCTTTTTGGGTTCTTCGTGGCCTCGATATTGTTCGGGCTGCATCTTGCGAGCGGTGTTAACCTTCGGCCCTGCAATGTGGCAGTGCATGTCAACACCGCCGGGCATTACCACTAACCCCCGCAGGTCGATCGTTCGGGTAATCTGTTGGTCATCGGCAGGAGGAGCAACGATTTTCCCATCACGCACAAAGATATCTCTAACGTCACCATCGATGCCATGGGCGGGATCGTAAACGACGCCGTTGGCAAGTTTCAAATAGCTCAAGCTGGCGTCCCCTTCACAGCAAGTAATCGAATAAAGGCCACCGCGTATTTAAGTCAACAACTACTAACGCGGTTTGTTCGGCCGTCGCCATTTGCGTTTTTTTTTCGCGGTTTGCGTCACCGTTTTAATCGTCGCGTCGATCTGACTCAACCGCTGGTCGTTGGAGATTGTTGATTCGATATCGGACAACATAGAATCGAGCTGCCGATAGTTGGCATCGATGCGGCTGAGCCGTTTTTTCACTTCGGGACTGTCGCAGGTGATTGCGCTACGATCAATCTCGATTTCGCGGCGTTTGAGTTTTTCAGACGAAAAGAATGGCATCGTTGGATCGGCAAATTAAGAGACGACTTTACGCGCCCCTCATAGGCCGTTGGAAAAAGACAATCATTGCCTCCCGCATCAGTATAATCGGAACCACCGCTGATGTCAGCCAGCGGGCTTTCGGGGCAAAGCTTCCGATCGAGCGGATTGCGCTGGCATTCCAGTTTGGGGACTTCTTGGCCGTCCTTTTTCAAGGCCACAGCAAGAGAAAATCACGCGGTTGACTTATTTCTGTGGTTTATTTGAAGGGTAGAAACCGAGTTTGGTTTTTCCGCACCCGGAACCTTAATTTAAGGCGTTGCTGAACTGAGATGGCTTTTCACGGACATAATTCGAGCTGGTATTTGCCGATTCCTTTCACAGTTTTGGTGATCGTGGGTTCCGCCTCTGAGGGGGTAAGCCAACAATTTACAACGCCCGAAGTACCGATCAGCCAGACCATGGATGGCCAAACCTACGGCGTTCTGCCGGGGGACCTCGGCAGCAATCGTGGCATCGATAATCACGTATTCGAGGGGCGCGTATTCGAGGGGCGCGTCCTGACCGGCCCTAATGGTCAACCGGGGGACCGGACCTTGCGTTTCCCCCCAAACGATTCTTTGGGGCAAAATGTTAATGACAGCGCGACTGTTTTTGGCCCGATTGAAATCGAACCTTTGCCGCCGGTGACCGCTGAACAAATCCCCACCCGACGCGCACTGCAAAACCCATCAGACGCTGCACTCCGCCGCACCAAGCAGCGGCCCGATCTGCTCGAGATCCCCAATCGTGAGATCATCCGACAGCGATACCCCGACGGCAACGTTCACATCGCGCGGCATGTCATGCAAGACGCTGACGGCAATTGGGTGAATGATGGTCAGTGGAAGTTATTCGACCAGCAAGGGGCCATGATCGCCTCGGGAGCCTATCGCAACGGGGCGATGGCGGGCAAGTGGTCGCGTTTGCACGCCGCCGGTTCAGGCGGCATCTTTAACAATCTGCCCTTCATCGAGTTCGACGGGCCCTATGCGTCTCATGCGGTCTTTGAGTCAGGGAAGCTCTCCGGGACCTGGGTTATCGAAGACCGGCGAGGGCAAAAGATATTTGAAATGCCTTATCAGAATGGCCGCCGTAATGGTGTCGCGGTATGGCATCTCCCCGAAGGCAAAATTTTTCGCCGCATGGAGTTTAAAGACGATGTGCCCGTAGGGAACCTCGTGGAATACAACAAGCAAGGGAAGATAAGCCGCAAGGAAACCTATAAAGACGGCATGAAGATCGTCAGCAATGTGACGTACTATCGTCCTTCGGGGCAGAAACGCCAAGAGTCAATTTTGCGGCGCGGGAAATTAGAATTACAGGGCCAGGACGATTGGTGGGAGGCCAAACCGGCGACAATGATTGTCACCGGTCAAGACGTTCAGCACGGCCCCATACGTTCGTGGTACGAAAACGGGCAAACTAAGATGGTCGGCAACCTCGTCCAAGGAGTGCGCGTTGGAAAGTTTGTTTGGTGGCATCAAAACGGGACCAAGCAGCTCGTGGGGCAGTACGATCGATCTGGAAACAAAGTTCAGCGCTGGCGCTGGTGGCATGACAACGGTATCAAGTCGATCGACGGCGGCTACGACCAAGGGCAACCCGATGGGACTTGGCGATGGTGGGACATCCAAGGCGCTTTGATCAACGAAGAAGAGTTTAACCCCGAAGATGAAACAGCGGTCGCGATCTCGATCGACGCCCTAGAAAGTGACTTCGACGGCTCACAAGAAGCGCCCACCGTTGAAACGGAAGCTGAACCCTCAACCGAAAGTTCGGACGGCGCAGCAATTCAAACGCGCGCCCAACAATCTGCGACCTCTGCACCGCGGCCCGATACAGCCCTGCCTGATTCGAATCCGCCCAACACGAATCTACCCAATACAGATTTGCTTGAAGGAATTGAACCCGAATCGATCGATGCCGAGGAAATGCCGGAGCCTGATATGGCCCGCAATACACTTCCGGTTGCGTCGGAGGCTGGTGCTGAGGTTGAAATCGAATCCTTCTTCCGAATTCAAGACGATCTGTAATACTTCGAACGGGCGTCGGTATGTTTCATCGCCGCCCCGATTGGCTTAGGGAACTGCGGTTCGGTATCTACAACCTCTGAGACGGTTATCGTTTGGGGCGTTATATTCGTTACATCCCGAATCGTCTGCCCCTGCCACCAGCGACGCACTTGGTTCGCGCGATTTGTTAAATAGACGCAACGCTTGACCTCGAATAAGCTTTTGAGTGAATCGCAAACCGCGATTGGCCCTGTGGCTTCCACCGATTGGATCGTGCGCGTTTTATGAATTTGTTTGTGACCACCATTTTCGCCGTTTGCTATGGTATCGCTCAGTTTGCGCCGACGGGGGAACTGGAGGATTGGGCGTTTCGTCTGCCGCTGATTCTTTGGGCCACATTGATTGCCCCCCTGACCGCGATTGCTCAAACCCGGGTCGTTGCTGATCGGTTGCGACGTTCGCGCGATTCATGGGAACGGCAAAACGCGATTGTGGGTAGGCTTTCGCGCCAACACAGCACCGTCTGGGCGGTCGCAGGTTTTTACATCTTTGTGTGGCTGGATTGGCCCGCAGTGGTCGCGGTAACTTGGCAACTTGACAAAGTTCCCGTCCTATATGAAGTGATCCTGCTTAGCCCCTTAGTATTGTCTTTGATCGGATCGTGGTTCGCATTTTTTGACATTCAACAGTTTTATGGCCGGTCCAGCCGTCGTTGGAGCATCCTCTGGCATAAACGCTGGGCATTCGTTAGCCTGCGAATTCGGGCCCATTTGATTGCAACCATCGTCCCCCTGGTTTTGCTGCTGACGGGGATGCGATATTCGTACCTGCTGCAGAATCTTACGGTGCCGCAAATCGTGTTGGCCGTCGCGATGCTTGGACTTTGGGCCAGCGCGATCATGCCGCTGATTTTTTTAATGGTGTGGGACACACAGCCTATCGTTGATGTCCAATTGCGTCGAGACCTTGAAAAGGTTTGCCGCCTCAGCGGTGTCGCGGTGACACGCATGCGTGTTTGGAGAACGAGTAACCAAATCGCCAATGCGGCAGTCACAGGATTGTTGCCGGGATTCCGAATTGTGCTTTTGACCGATGCACTGCTGAAGTACTTCACGCGCGAAGAAGTCGCAGTGGTCGTTCGGCACGAAGCGGGCCACGTCAAATTGCTGCACCTGCCGTTGAAAGTGTTTTTTGTGATACTGCCGATGGTGGCCCTGATATTCGACCGAACTCATTCTCTTGGAGTTCACTACTGGATCGAATCTGCGGTGGGGGAAAGTGGGGTGCTCAACCTGCCCTGTGCGGCCATTTCGCAGGGAGCAATCGCCGTCATTTTTGTGGGGTATCTTTTCTTCGTGATGCGTTGGCTGAACCATCGGCTTGAACACGAAGCCGATCTGTTCGCGGTGATGGAATTAGGAAGCCGCAATGCTTCCAACGATAACGACAACGCTGCCGCCAGCGCCAACGCGATCACCGCCCTGAAAAAGCTGGCCGCGATCGCGCCTCAGCAACTCGACCGTGCGACGTTCATGCACCCGTCAATAGCGGCTCGAATCGGGTTGCTGGAATCGGTCGCCGCCGACCGCAGAATTGCGAAAGAATTTCAGCTCAGCTTTCGTAGAAGGAATGTCATGATTCTCATTCCGTGGATCGCGTTGCTGGGGATTGCGCTGGTTGCATATTCGACAATCAGCCCTTAGCTCACGCCGCCGATTTTTGGAGTTCGTCGAACTGATATCCAAATTCTGCAATATCGACTTGATACGCGCGCTCAATTAGCGCGGCGGTTTGGGCATCGTAGTGTCTTTGGTAGATCGTCGGGCGAGTCCGGTTTAGCCGTTTCAATTTCGATGAAATCTTTAATCGCTGCGCGACGTGTTGGAAACCAGCATCAATTTCCTCAAAACGCCCAACAAAGTCGACCACGCGATTCCCTTGATAGACAAGGAACGATTTTTGTGATGTGTGTCGACCGTCGCATCGCCAACGCACGTATTCAGAGAATGTACCTAACGCCGCAACCTCTTGGTGGAACGCGTGCCGCGGCCGTCGCAAAATGTATTTGTAATGGGACAGTTCCCAGTCCCAAGGGTTTCTTACGAATGCAAAACTGAACAACGTATTAAAACTTGCCAATGACGTTTGCTCAATCAGTTCGCTGGCGGTCATGTGGTCGGGGTACTGCGGCGGGCCGAATTGGGCAACGCCGATGCGTTTCAACACTTGATTCGCCGGTTCCTGCCAAACCGGCATCGCATGGCGGCGCAGGGCGCGTTTGACGCTGGTGCCCGCGGTTTTGAAAATGTGTACAAACACAAAATTGCGACGATGGGAAACAATCATGATCGGAGGATTATCAATCGCAAAAAAACTTAGGGGATCGAGCGGTCTCTATAGGTAGCAAAACAACTCGTAGGGCCGTGATGCAGTCGCTCAATGCGGCCGCCTAACGCGGACGACTGGCGCAGCCGCCTAGCAAAGGACAGCTGGTATCGAGGGATAGCTGGCATCTATAAAGAGATTCGGAAGGTTGGGCAATCGAGTTTAGTGTTAGTCGTGAATTTGTTAGTTGTGAATTGTAATTTTTACAATCACTTTGAGAACGGTGCCAAGGCTTGAAGCGTGCTGGTACCGCCCGATGGCTGCACAATCGGCACCGAAGATAGCTGCAATCTTCGAAAAATTAAAAAAAGTGTTCGACTTTCTTTTACCATGTCCTACCTTTCATTAAGTCACTATTGTGGATGCTTGCGAGTCTTAACGATAGATCCAAGCACGACGCTGAACTCACCCTGAGGTAACAATTATGGAAACATTCCCGCAGATAACTTTGCAGCAGCGCGTCGAAAACGCAATTGTCCATAACGCTCATTTGAATAGTTGCAAAATCCACTATAAAACCAACGAAGCCGGTAGGTTGACCATCCAAGGCGAAGCGACATCGTTTTTCGCGAAACAGATGGCACAAGAGATTCTTCGTAACGTCGAAGGCGTGCATTCGATCGAAAACAGTTTGACCGTTGCATGGTAGTCTTGCGCGCGGCGGTTTAACCAACCAATGTTGTTAGAATTTCTTCCGTACTTCTACACGGATTCCCGACACGTCTTGGTCGTTTCGGAAGAATCCCATCATCCCGTCGGCTCGGAAAATAATCGAATTTGACAATGGCAACTGGTATCGGAAACCGATGCCGTACTGATCGCCCTGTGCATTTCGAGTCCGGTCATCCCCCATCACGCCCAACAGCGCGGCTTCTAACACCAGTTGTTGTTCAAATTCTGGGGACAGGATATTGATCCCGGCCGCGAAACCGTAGGTGTCATTGGCCGTTGCGTCCAAGGTCGGGTATCCGGTGAGATTGTCGGACTCAAAAAGAATTCCTGTGTTTCGTAGAATCCCTCCGGAGACTCCAGCACGCGCGACTGACTGCGGTCGATCGAAACCCGCGAACATGTTGAAGTAGGGCACGATGTTTGATGGATGCCCGGTGATCAAACTGTTTTCGGACAACAACAGCACTCCGTCGGCGGTGTTTTCCACGACGTCGGTTGACTGTCCAGCGTTCACAATTATGCGCGTTGAATTCGATAAAAACCGGCCATACCTGCGAGTGTAAGCCGCTGCGAAGTTGTGATAGCTGCGATCGTCGAAAGTTCGATCGTCCAAGAACGCGTAGTCGACCTCAATGTAACCATTGAGTGCTTCGATAAAGGTTGCGATACCAGTCACCCGTGCGGCGCTGTCATCGCTTGGGAAAGCATCACTGTTTAACTTGTCAAATCCGGCGAAGAAGGTGATGTCGAAATTGCTGATGTCGAACCGCGCGCTGTTTTTGGCCGGCAGCGTCGCCGCAAATCCCAAGAACGCATCTTCCAGCCAAATCCCGTTTTGAAACACCAACGGTATAATTCCAACGGTGAAAGGAAGATCAAACGGCAACGTTTTGTTGATCGCGCCGCCGACGATGGCACCTAGATCGCCTTCGAAGTATCCAAAGTCAATATCGGCGTCGCCTTCGAAGGCGAAGCGGTCTTCGTCTAATAGGTACCGATTGTGTTGGTCCTCACCGGTGGGCGAAATGAAGGCATGGAAACGCTCGGTTCCGGTCAGCTTTAAATCGAAATCTAAATTCACTTGAGTCGCGATCACCGAATCGGTATCCCCCTGTTGCCGGTTGGACGCGTAAGCCACCCGCGCGTCGCCATATATCAAAAATTGTGGCGACACGTTATTGTGAAAACCCAACACCGAAGTGCCAGGGCTCAATTGGCCCAACTGGTACCACGGCCGGCCCTGTTCTACCAAGGGACGCTGATTGGCGTAAAGCGATTTCCCTTGGTAGACCTGTTTTTGCGTCTCAGGATCATACGGCAGAAACGGGTTGAGCGCGTCACCGGAAAAATCGGATGGCAACGGTTCGATCAGTTGAGCACGGTTATCGGTGAGCGGTTTGTCTTGGACGTAGTGAGCTCCGATTTCAGGCTGAGCGGCAAGTTTGAAGTCGTCTTTGGACGAACCTGATTTCGCCCGACGCTTTTTTCGGTCTTCTTTGCTGGGCGCAGCGACGACCTTTTTTTTTCGATGGGATACGCTTTCGGCGCCGCCTTGAAGCGCGCTTTTAGTGTTGCTGTCACTACGAGGTATGGAGGGCGTATCACGGCGTGGCTCTAACGCAATGGCGGCAATTCTGTCGACCAACCTTGGCGGCAATTCAGCGACAATTACGCCTGTGACTTCAGTCGATTCATGTTCAACGACAGGGGTTTGAGCCGAAGTTTGAGTGACAGCAAAACCATCAGCGCTGAGGAGATGGAGGTTCGAATCGGGCATCGGTAATGCTCTTAATCGCCGCGCCACGCTGTAGTCTGCATCGGCGCGTTTCATCGTCGCCGCAGCGCGATCGTTTTTTGAAGGGGCTGGTTCTTGAGAAGTGATTGCGGTTTTACCGATGACGATGCTGCGTGGGGGGCTTTCCGTCGGGCTGCGT
>CALDYR010000088.1 GCA_937944405.1 uncultured Pirellulaceae bacterium | reverse complement strand
CACCCGATCACGGCCTCATTGAAGCAGATGCCTGCGTACGTCCGCTGGCAAGGTGCTTGGGGGTTCTTTCCGTGATCACCCGATCACGGCCTCATTGAAGCAAAACTGGGACGGAGGGGGCTATTCAGGCAATCGCTGGCTTTCCGTGATCACCCGATCACGGCCTCATTGAAGCTTTGGACCCTACTCGCACACAAGCGGCACAGGTGGACTTTCCGTGATCACACGATCACGGCCTCATTGAAGCATAAAGCGCAACGCAAGGCTAAGAAAACCAATCCATTATATCCGTTAACTGGGAGTACGAGACAGGCTAATTTGAAGCGCGCCGTTCATTGGGTGTAGTCGGAGGTAAGCGTTTTTTATTGGATCTTTGGTCGCTGTTGGGTGTCACCGGCATTGGAGAATGCGTTGGAAAATACCAACGCGGCCAGTCGATTGATGATTCGAGAAATGCACGCTGCGGCGGGCTTTAGAATGAAATCTGGAGGTAGGAACTCGAACACTTTCGCACCTTGCCGCAGATCGCTGAAGCAATTTATGTGACGGCCTCCGTATAAACCGCGATAAAACGCCCCTTGCACCGACCGACACCTCTACCTATCCCCCCTGTCCCCCCAGCGCCCCCTGTTCGACAGTACCGCCAAAGTCTAACGATTGACGCCGAAGCAGACCAATTCTTATGGGCGCTGGAAGGTTTGCGATTGCAGAGTGCTGCGCGGTTATTCCGATTGAAGCGATAGTAGGAAATAACTTCTCATTCAATGTGATGACCATCCACATCACCGCTGGAACCAGCCATGCCCAAGCAACCCGCGCACAATCTGCCCCCGCATATCATGAACTCCCAAGATGCTACTGCGTTCAACCCGGCGGACTTTTCGTTAGCCCACAACTCCGGGCCCGCTACCTATCGCGTGTTCGCCAACACGAACCAACCCGAGATTTCGACTTACGTCCAAACCGTTTTCCAAAGGCCCATGGGCACGCAAAGTCCAGGGGCGACGTTCTCCGATCAAGCCCTGCCACCAGTCCACAGCGCTCAACAGATGCATTCGTTTTCTGCTGGCTTGATGCATTCAAATCGAGAAACCTATCCTCAGCCCGAAACCTATCCTCAGCCCATCGAGCCCCCCTCGGCCCTGACCTTTGCTCCTCCCATCACTTTCAGTTCCTCAGCGCTGCAAGAACAACCCAAAACTTACCGTTTAACAGACCAATTGACTGAAGTCGGCGACGCGGTTTACTACCCGCCTACCACGGCCCCCTCCTTTGCACCGCCGGCGGATCGTTCGACCCTTGAGTATGTCCCGAGTGACAACCTACCTTCGGCCCAACGTTCTTTTCCCGATAGTCCTCTGACCCACGTGTCCCAGCCTCACGAACATGAATCAGACTCCGCCGGTGCCGATTCACAGGCCTTCGCCGAGCAGACGAAATTGAAAGACCTGCGCGGCGTCCCTAAGGAATCGTACACTCATGACCGGAAAGATATTCCCGCGCGCGATCCCTACACGTTTGCCGGCCCGAATGCTTTGGGATCCCGTTCGTCTGAACTGTTGAGTGATTCCGGTTTTTTGAAGCGCCAACCCTTCAGCGCAAAATTTTCTGCGAAGCAAAAGAATTTCAACGACAATAATTTCAACGTCGAAAATTCGGGCAAGGTAAAAAAGCAGGTCGACGATTCAAATATCATCTATCTTAAATCCACGCCGTCGGCCGAAAAATCTGTGAAACTAGGCGTCCCACAATTCCAGCCTTCGCTACGTCCAACGACACAACCGAAACCGTCCCCCCAATCATACGCGGCCAAACCATCGGCTGAAGAGATGCCTAGTCTTCTCTTGCCGCCTCATCGGGCCAAGCCGCAGAAATTACCGCACACCGCGGCGACGACGACGGAAGTTTTCACGCCATTTAAAACGGCCGCTTCGCCGGTACCTGCGGGGGCACCATCGGTCCCGATAACGTCCGGCCAGACCGCCCAAACGGTAGAGACACCAACCCAAGATCCCGCGCTATCTTCTTTTAAAAGCACAGACGCTGCCGTTGTTGCTTCGACCGAGAAAACGCGCGGGTTTACCGATGCTGATTTCGAACGCGCGTTCAAAACACAACCCACCCACGATTCTCCCTCTCCTGCAGCCACGTTCAATGCGGGATCGTTCCAAACCGCACCCTTGGGCCGAACCGACTCTCATTCCAATTCGAGTTCCCATTCGAGTTCCCATTCGAGTTCCCATTGGGGTGCAGAAAACGGAGCGCCCGATCAATCTGACGATGGGAGCCGGGTCATCCTTCCCAGCTTCAAATTTAATCACGCGCCGCCAACGTTAAACGCTCAACAACAATTGACGGCAATGGCACTTGACCGCCCACCACAGCCCTCCAGGACCGATTCTCAATTCGAGATGCCGTGGCTGAGCCCCTGGTGGATGCTGATCGCGCTGATTCCTTTGGCGCTGTATTTAGCCACCACAAAACTCTTCCGCGACCAAGACGAAGAATTCGAAGCCTCACGTAGCTATCGCGGCCTACCGGAAACTTTAGACTTCACCAGCGACTTTGGCGAATTAGGCGGATCAAAATCTGATGTGCAATATGGGCCTGACGAAACACTGTTTATAATTCGGGCCGGTACCCAACGGGGCGCTGAGAAGCCAAAGGCTTTCGACCACGTCGGAGTTGAACCGGAAAATGCAGAATCACTGAGACTCAAATTTCCGCGTGGTTCATTTGAAACCAGCGCGCCCCAAGAACTATCGTCCGACCGTTCACCGAACTTCGCTGACTTAACCGAATTGAACATCGATAGCGCACAGAAACGCGGCAACAAGTCATCGGCTAAAAAACGTAAGCGGCGGGCCGGTTAACGCACTTTCCGGTCGGCCCAAATCAATAGCGTTTAAAATGACGCGCGGCGAAAGCTGGCCTAAGGCGACATTCGACGCGCTGCCAAAGTCTCCCACTTCACTAATTCCAGGCAGTTGTGACATATCAACCTACCCTACATATCGTTCTACATCAGCCAGAGATCCCACAGAACACCGGCGCTATCGGTCGAACCTGTTTGGCTTTACAGGCGAAACTGTGGTTGGTCAAACCGCTGGGGTTCGAGATCACAGAAAAATCCTTACGTCGGGCAGGGTTGGACTACTGGCAGCACCTCCTATGGCAGACCGTTGAAAATTGGGAAGAACTCCAATCTTCACTTCCCGACGCTAATTTCTGGCTGTTTTCAAGGTTTGCCACCCGGGACTATCTTAGCGTCGACTATCACCCCGAAGACGTGTTAGTTTTCGGCCGCGAAACGAAAGGGCTGCCGAAGTCGATTGTGGATCGCTTTCGGGATCGACTGCTGCGAATCGAAACCCATGAAAAAGTGCGGAGCCTCAACCTTTCCTCTGCCGTAGCGGTGTCAGGATTTGAAGCGCTGCGACAAATCAAAGCCAGTTAGTGAAGGGGCAAGTTTTGATTTTAGGGAATCGGGATTGTCAGGAATTCCGGCCAATCGTAAAAAAACGTAGGCTGGAGTTTTCACTATCCATCCTTCATCTCGTTTTTGGATCTGGAAAAATCACGGTGGTTTTATCACCATTTACTTTTGGCTGTTTCCGTGTTTCAGTGACAGGCTTTAAATTCGTAGCACGATTGGCCAAGATTCCCGCTGGCTGTGTTGACGGGAGTGCGAGCAAATCCCAACGACAATCACGGGAGCAAAGGCAAGCATTGAAGGCACAGGGGCCACAAAGTTCCGGGAAGAACCTAGTTGTTTAGGCAGCCGTATCGATAGCATCGGGGCTGATCGCGAGAAAATCGAGGCATCGCCCAGTAGCTGTTTTGTACCAATTTAATCTTTAATGCGGACCAAACGCGGACATTCACCAACAAAAAATAGCGAATTTTGACAGACTTTCTGAACTTCGTTTTTCCTTCCAATTGAAATTAGCGTTTTTTAAAACTATGTTCTAATACACGACAAAAGGTGCGCCGCCGGAGCGCCGGCGTTTTCTCTCCCCAATTACAATTGCTTGAGTCTAAAACGATGAAACGATTTGGTTTTCTTGTTGCAATTATTGCGATCGCAGCACTTTCCAACGGATGCAGCAGTTCCGAACCCACGCAGAACGAGAACGCCCCCCCTGTCGTCCAAGACCTTAACATACAACCCGATTCGTCTACCGCGTCGCCCGCCAATGATTCCCACTAACCCGCACCTCAATCGGTGCGGATCTGATCCGAGTGTTGCGTCGATAGAAGCGTTTAAACTTTCCTTTTCTTAAGCCCCCAAGTGTAATGAATATGGTGTTAACACTGTTCGTAACCCGAGGCAACGAAAAAGGACAGATGTACGATGTGCCCGATGAAGGAGTCACCATTGGACGCGACCTTACCAACGCGGTTTGCTTAACCGATTTGGAAACCTCGCGGATGCACTGCCGCATTAACATCACCGGTAATTCAGCCGAACTGATCGATCTACAAAGTTCCAACGGCACCTTTGTTAATAGTCAACCGGTATCCACATCCAGCCTCAAGATCGGGGATCACATCAACGTTGGGCAAACCGTATTTGTCGTGCTCGCTCCTGACGAAGTCTCTAACCCGATCGCGAAACCATCCATTCGAGCAGTCGAAGAAACCTCAATGCTTTCTCCTGGTCCGGTGCCCGAGACCGCGCAGGACGAACGTTTTGTTTCGCAGATGAAAAGCAATCTGCAGTTCATGTACGACGCTTCATTAGCGACCTCGAAAAAAGAGATCGGTCCAATGATGGACGATATCTTGATGTTGATCTTCGAATGGGTCTCCGCCGATCGAGGATGCATCCTATTGCGGGACGGGCCCAAAAAACCGTTGCAACCGCGGTCCATGCAGTACCGCGAACCCAACAAAGCCAGCGGCAAATTTAAAATCAGTCGCTCAATCGCGAAACACGTTGATGAAAACAATGTCGGCGTCCTATCATCGGACATCCATCAATCCGCCCACTTGAGAAATGCTAAAAGCGTTCTTGCTTCAGGAATCTCAGAAGTGCTGTGTGTCCCTATTCGCGGCCGCGATTTCGGGCTGGGGTTAATCTATATCGATCGCTTGGATTCTTCAGGAGCCCACACTGATAGCTTCAACGAGGACCACCTCAAACTGCTGCACGTCATCGCCCATCAGGCCGCCACTGCGATCGAGAACGATGAGTACTACGGGGCGCTGTTAGAAAAAGAGCGGATGTTGGCGATCGGTGAAACCGCCGAAAAGCTGTCCCATCGAATCAAAAACATTCTCCAAAGCATCAACGGCGGCACCCACCTGGTCGAAACCGGTATCGAGGCAAACTCGCTCGATAGCATTCGCCAGGGATGGTCGATCGTCAAACGCAATCAAGACCGCATGTCCAAATTGGTGCTTGAAATGTTGTTGGTTAACAACGACTACGCGCCCCAAAGAGAAGAAACCAATATCAATTTGCTGATTTCAAATGTGGTTGATGAACATCAAGTCAAATCGGAGCCATTGGGGATCAAGGTCGAATTGAAACACAACTCCGACCAACCCGTTGTCAGCGTCGACCCCAGCGGAATCAGCGCAGCGGTCGGCTACGTGATTGGTGAAGCGGTCCTGAACAGTCGCGGCGTCGAAGGCGCCACCGTCACCGTGGCCATGGTCACCAGCCCTGAAATCGTAGAAATTTTCATTCGTTCTGCAGAAGCCGATATTCAAAATCAAGACGAAGATCCTCAAATCAGCGAAATGTTTTCTGCTGCCAAAGAGTTTTTCCCAGGATTAGAATTATCGGCGGCCCAAAAAATTCTACGTGGCCACGAAGGCAATCTTGATATCAGCAACGAAGTCTCTCACGAGGACTATCGCATTTGGTTCCCAACAGCCCCGGCCAATTCGGATCTAACGCAAACCCTCCTCAAACCGCGCGACGCGGTTACCACGTGGACACAAAATTAGCCACGCCGCCACCATTAGGCATTGGCAAACAGAAAGTCCGTCGACCGTGCAATCGATTCCGACCTCTTCGACGGTTTTCGGAAACCAAAGTCCATTTTACAATAAGGTAACTAAACCGTTAACGTCTATCGCCAGATCGTTTGGGAGGGGTTGGGCGGCAGAGAGACTTCAACGCCGGCGTTTAATTTATCGGATGCGACACGGCGGGTCGACTGATTGACTTCCATTTGCTTTGCATACCAACCTTTGTTGATCGGTAGCTGCGCGACATCACTTTTCGGCAACGCTGCGACTCGGCCTTGACCGCCATCAGGGTCCGAAAACCCTTGATCGTTCAGTTGATCGGCGACCGGACGTGCCACTTTATTCGATGCCAACTGCGTCCGGCTGGGAATATCCTGGCTGCCTTCGCGCACCCAACGAATCCATTGGATCTGCAATTCAGACAGGTCTCTGAAACCATAGTGCCTCTGGGTCGCTCGATCCCAAGCCGCCAGTTCAAGCCCGGGTCGTTCATTTTCCAATCCTTCAGCGATGTAATCTAAGAACTGGCGTCGTCCACTTTGCTGAATCAAAAAACGAGCCAAGCTATAACCTTGTGCGTACAACGGCAGAATATCGTGGGGGTAATTCTTCATCGTAAACATGCGATTAAACGGAATCCCACGTGATGGCGTCGCCCCGAGAAAACTGATCAGCATCCCATGGTTTTTGCTGCGCTCACTTACATGTTCCACTGTGGTACATGCGCCTTCGTCGGCCCAACGGGGTAGGGGGCGGCCAAAATGCGTCGCAAAAATGGTGTGTGTGATCTCGTGCGGAAGAACCGCGTCAAGCAAGCGATCCGGAGGACCGAAGACTTTCATCTCCCATCCGGTGGGTTCGCCTCGATTGGCGCCCGGCGGCATTAAAAATGCAAAACTCGTTTCCCCACCAGCGTGCATATCGATCGTGACACGAATCGGACAGGGCTCTTTCCAACGATCGATCTCATAACCCAGCCAAGCCATCGAAAGCTCTTTGCGATACCTTTCGGCCTCCTGAGCGACGCGGTAGCCGTACTGAACATCATCTGCGAAAACGGCAAAATTAGGGGTAACGATCGGTTGCTGAGCCTGAACGCGGCCGGAGGTTGCCACCAGCGACGCAAAAAACAGAATTACCATCAAGAAACGCATCGCCAAAGGCGACTGCCGTCTTAAAAAGGAACTTCTGACCAATGACGCGGCGGCGAAGGACCAACGTCCTTGGGTCGCCCAAAACTGGCACAATGGCATCGTGAATCCTTCCGTGGATTTCAATTTTCGATGGGGAATCTGATATAAGAAAGCAACTTGACGGACCGATCATCCTGATCTGTGTCGTCACACTACGGCGTGGCCGAAGTTTAGTTCTCTTTTTTCAGTTTTACAGACATATCGAAAATGTTTGTTTCCCTTGACGCCGTGGAACTTATCCCATCGGCACGGACTCTCAAAGGGTGATCCGAAAAGTTTTCACGAAGCAACTGCCGCTAGCGAAATGAATCGCGGCAAACCTTTAGGCAAACCTTTAAATAGGCTACCAGCGTTTGTTTTTTGCCGGCAATTCAGAAATTCTCGCAAAATCAACTGCCCTTGCCTTGCCTGGCAGCGCTCTCTAACGTGCCGCTTAAATAACCCAATCTTTGACGAAAAAGTTCGGCAAAACAATTCAAAACGATTGGACCACTTTTCCTGTCTCCGCCCGCGAATAACGGGGCGACCGATTGAAAAGGACACGCGACCATGGCCAAACTAATTTTCACCTCTCCACCTCCGCGCACACTTTCAATCGTTCTTGCGGTTTGTTTTTGCACGATTGGTTTCAGCGGTTGCAGAAATTATCGCCAACCCTGCGCGCCTCAACCCTATACGCCTTACAACAACCTGCCGTACGGATACGGTCCCCCTGGCTTCAACGGCCCTCCCGGTATCAACGGTGCCCCGGGCTTCAACGGTGCCCCGGGCTTCAACGGTAACCCTGGCTTCAACGGTGCCCCGGGCTTCAACGGCCCCCCCGGGATCAACGGGTCCCAAGCAAGAATTTCTCCGCCAGCCACCTATTCTCTGAACATTCCTGGAGCAAACAACAACCCCAACGGTCTGCGCGTCGGCCAGCTTCCCAATGGTCTAATCAATACCCAACAATCGGCACCGACACCTGTCAACCGCCCGGCCAACTACAATCAACAACAGGGCTGGCGGCGTTCAGACGGAAATGACTTAAACACTTCCTCTACCGATCAGGCTGACGTGGATAACCGTTTCGCGCGTGCGACATCGGCCAATTCAGTTCTGGAATCTTCGGCCAGATTCAATACCCCCAATCCCCCCAGTAACGGATCAGGTTCACGTACTGCGTCAGCTGGAAACGCGGTCGGTTCGGGAGTATCTTTCACGCAATCCACCGACTATCAAACGACGTCGACCGATGAACGGCTCGACAGCACCCGCCTCGCGGTCACAGACGCAACCAACGTACGGGCCACCGCCCCATTCGCCCAGAACCAATCAGGCGGCGGGCAGTACCTCCAACCCTATTATCAACGGCAACCGAACCAACCCCGGTACGCATCGCTACCGCCGACGACTTATTATCAGGGAGCTTTTGTGCGTCCAAACTACGGGCCGTTGCCACCGACACAAACTTTCCAAGGACGTTTCGACCAACGTTTTGCAACGCCCGCAGTCCAACAGCAACAACAGGTGCTGGCCCAATCAACAACGCGCTACGACCCTTACCAGTCGGGGGCATCAACAGCTTCACCGGACTGGCGAGACCGGGGACGCGAGTCGCGTTCGTTCTGATTCCTTCGCGCCGCGCGGAAACCGGGACTCCAACTGGCCAGCCAACACCAAAGGCCGGTTAAACCACATCCACACGACGATCTAACATTTGCCTATGTCATTTCTTTCGAAATTAAAAAGTCTTGGCGGAGCAACGGCGCTGGCGAAATGGAAATCACTCGTCCGCCGCATCACCCAACACAGCCACACGCTACAAGAACTTACCGACGCCCAGCTAACCAAAAAAAGCTTGGCGTTGAAGTTCGAAGCGCGTGGCGGAACCCCGCTTGAAAGCCTACTGATCGAAGCATTCGCGCTGGTTCGAGAATCCGCGCGCAGAACGATCTCGATGCAGCACTACGATGTGCAGTTGCTCGGCGGTATCGCGATGTTCCACCGCAGCATCGCCGTCATGCAAACCGGCGAGGGAAAAACGCTGACCGCGACGTTGCCGATTTATCTTAACGCCCTCCGAGGCCAAGGTTCGCATCTGGCGACCGCCAATGATTACC
Organism: uncultured Pirellulaceae bacterium; assembly: GCA_937944405.1. Taxonomy (GTDB): domain Bacteria; phylum Planctomycetota; class Planctomycetia; order Pirellulales; family Pirellulaceae; genus Mariniblastus. Next base: position 18,041 of record CALDYR010000088.1, on the reverse strand, counting down.
TCGCCGCACGTGACGCTGAATTGATGGCCCCGGTCTACCAAAGACTTGGCCTCTCGGTGGGCGTAATCACCAACGAAGCCAATCGAGTTCAACGTTTTAATGCCTATCAATGCGATGTTACTTACACCACCGCGAAAGAAATTGGATTTGATTTTCTAAAAGATCGATTGATCATGCGCCAATTGGAATACGCTGGAATTAGCCAGATCCCGTCGATGGTGAACGCCAAAGCCCACGCTGAATTACAGATCGTTCAACGCGGATTGAATTACATTTTAGTAGATGAAGCCGACAGTATTTTGATCGATGAAGCGCGCACACCGTTGATCGTCAGCAGCGTCCCGGACGAAGTTGCCCAAGCCGCGATCGCCCTGTACGACTGGGCGGCTGATGTTTCCCCCAAATTCATCATTGAGAATCACTACCGCGTTGATCCTGATAACAACCAGGTGAACCTGACCGCCGCCGGCCGTCGACAGGTCCGTGTTTTACCTCATCCGGCGATTCTGAAACAAACGCCAATCATGGATATCTATGAACAGGTCGAACAGGCGATCTATGTCAACGAAAACTATATTTCCGACCGGCACTACGTCATTCGCGACGGTGAAGTCGTCATCGTCGATGAATTCACCGGGCGATTGGCCGAAGGGCGGAAATGGCGGGCAGGAATCCACCAGGCGATCGAAGCACGAGAAAAACTCAAGGTCAGTGTGGAAACAGGAGAGTCAGCTCGGATTACCCTGCAAGATCTATTTTTAAAATATGATTCGTTGTCGGGCATGACTGGCACGGCTGCCAAATCAGAAAGCGAACTTGAAAGTATCTATGACGTGAACGTCGTCAATGTTCCGACCAACCGTCCGCCGCGCCGAATTCAACTTCCAACGCGCGTCTTTGGAAACGACCAAGAGAAATGGCAATCCATCGCTGACGAAATCCAAACGATGCATCAAACCGGGCGGCCGGTTCTCATTGGTACCCGTTCCATCGACAAATCCGAAATCCTCTCCAAAATTTTAAACCATCGAAAAGTAACCCATGAAGTCCTCAATGCCCGCCACCTAGAACGCGAAGCCGAAATCGTTGCCTCCGCAGGAGAGGTTGGACGGGTCACGGTGGCTACGAACATGGCCGGGCGCGGCACCGATATTAAGCTGACCAAAGCAGCACTTGCCATCGGTGGCTTGCACGTCATTTGCAGTGAACTCCACGAGTCAGCCCGGATTGACCGGCAGTTGATCGGCCGGTGCGGCAGACAGGGCGACCCCGGATCGTTCCGCCAGTACCTCTCATTGGAGGACGACATTCTGGATAACGGTATCGGAGAAAGGGCCGCCCGCAGGCTGCGGAACTATCAAGCCGCGCCCCCGAAAACACTTAAACGATTCGCGCCGGTGTTTCACAAGGCCCAAGCAAAAATCCAACACAATCACTTCAAATCACGAAAAATGCTGCTGTTCCACGAAAGCCGCCGACAAGAAATGCAACGCGAAATGGGTCAAGACCCGTATCTCGACACTGCAGGCAGCTAAACTCTGGCGGTGCCGATAAACAACAGCGCCCTCTGAACGGCAAAACCTTGCGACAGATTTCACGAAGCCTGTTCGGCAAAATTCTTGATAAAACTTCTTGATAAAAATAGGCAAACCTGTGAACCTCTGGATGCCGACATGCTCTAAGTGAGTGTGGGTCAGGATTCCCACGACTATCAGTCACATTTGTGCTATAGTTTTGATGGCAACGACGTTCGGTCGTTTTCCCATCTAACACCGTTTGACCGACGACAATTGTGTCATGGGTTATGCGGCACCTAAGGTTCTCTTTCATGCGTGCCAGCCACGCGGGAGCAGTAAAATGCGTTCAATCATCTCTACTTCAATCGCAAACGTCATCCGTTTCGGCGCCGAAGGTACACAGATGTTGATCCAACGACTGCCCGCGCAGCGCTTGTGCGTCAAATCGTGTGCCCCATGTTTACCGTGCGGACTGCTATCCCTTGGCAGCACCCTGCGGCGACTGGCAACGGCAAATACCGGAGTAAATCCGGCCTATCTGGGAAATGCAAACTTTGCATTGAACTCGGGGCTGAATCCGTTTGCTGTGCCATCGGGCAACTGGGGCGCATCCAATGATGAACGAGGCATTGATGCCATCGACCATCAACGGCCGCTCCAGGTCAGATCGCAGCGAGACAGCTAAAGCCATAACAGGCAAACGGCGCTAAATTCTCCGCGAAGACTTTAGTAGCGCAAATTAGCTTTTTCCAGCGTCTGGGGCAAAGTTCCGAGTCTCTTGTGCATGTGCGTAAACTTCTCACAAGCACGTTTCTCGATTCCTCACGACTCTCCCACAGCCTCACCAGCGCCGAAGCTATAGGATTCTTTGATCCCATTTTAGCTGCTCCCGGTGCCATTGTTTTTGAAAAAGAGAACCATGAACGCTATCACAACGCAATTACAAGAAATCCGATCCACTGCCGACCTAGTTCGCGCCGCTCAAACTGGAGACAGAGCCGCCTTCGGCGAATTGTTCGAACGATTCCAACCTACCATTCTGGTTATCGCTCACCGCCGACTACGGTCTGCCGCCGACGCCCAAGAACTGACTCAGGACGTTTTCATCCAAGCGATGCAAAAAATCGACCAACTCCGAACCCCTGAATGTTTTATCGGTTGGTTGCGACAGATAACGGTGCGCATGGCGATCAACAAATCAGTTCGCAAACCGCCTGCAGTTTCTGTCGAACCGGAACTGTTGGAAGCAACCGTGTCTGCCACCGGTTCACCGATCGAAGCCGCTTTGAGGATTGAACGAAAAATTCAAGTCCAAGCCGGCCTTGGACGGTTGGGCGCCATGGATCGTGACACTTTGGTTGCCTTCTATGTCCAAGGGCACAGTCTACTCCAAATGGCTGACCACTTCGAAGCGCCGCTGGGAACGATTAAACGTCGTCTACACGTCGCCCGTAAACGTCTGGCAAAAGAAGTTGACGCAATGGCAATCGCATAAAATCGGAGGAAGATCCCTCGAAAGCCGCAGTCAACGCTGCGTTTTTTTCGAATCGGTCTCCCTGCCCTAACGGATCAAAATCCCGGCTTCTTGATTGGTCGTGGTGCCATTGGAATCCTGGTTCGGCTGATTCAGTTGGCCGATGATGGACGTGTCGTAGGGTGGGATTTGGTCGCCAATTCCCTGCTGAACAGCGATGATTCGGAGCACGCGTTCGAAATATAAAAACGGAAACGTCGTGTCAGGACGTTTCTTTCGGACCCATTTGAAACTTGTTTGGACCAACTCCGTAGAAACGGCGCCGGTGCCAATCTGCTCCACCAGCAATTTTATAAACTGGCGTTCTTCAGCGCGACGGGTTTTCAAAACCGCGTTTAGCTGCCGTTCGTACTCCTGCAATCTTGCGTCCGAAAACTGGTTGTCCGACTGGGCGATCGACGTGTCGTTCCCCTGAACAGAAAACGGGCTGGCATTGGCGGATTCGTTCAGTTGAGCCCTTACCGGACTGGCAGAAGCCCCCCCCAACAGCAGCACCAACAAGGCAAACAAAAAATCGATCGCAGTTGAGATTGATGAATCGCGTTTAATTATCATTGGGGCCACCTTTGCAACAGTCAGGAAAGTCGTGCGGCGTAGAACATTCTTACAGGATCAATTCATTACCGATTCTCAGACCGCGACACCATAGTAATTTTTACAAAACCCACACAACTTTAAGGCCAAAAGCGCCCCCGCGAAACGTGCAGTCGCCATCCCCAAGGTGAAGGTGATTCCAGCCTGGCTGTTTGGTCGTTTAATGGGGCCCACAAGAGAGTTCTGACCAAAAGTTCTGACCAATCCCGCGACATTCAAATCGGGCTGAAGAACGTAAACAACGGCCCGCCGTCTTAAAGAACGCCCCGCCAATCCCCCTTCTCCGGCACATCTTCACACCTGGGGTCCGGTTAATCCGGTTGAAATTGTTATTAGGCATTTAGCAGTTCCAACGATGCGTCCCCGTTTTTTGAATTACACCTTTCGTTCCGACGAAGATAAGTTGTGCAAGCTGTACGGCGTTTACGTTTTGTTTTGAATCCAACGCATCGACGGCGTATTCCAACGAATTTCGAGGTAGCCATGAAACGACGAATGAAAATTTCAATCATTGCGATTACTTGTTTGGGCGTGCTGAATCCAGTTTCCGCGTTCGCAGACAACCCGCTGGATAAATTGATTCCCCGTGGCAGGTTGTTCAAAAAATTGAAGCAAGAAATCGTCGAAGAGTTTGGTGGTGATAAAGCCAAAAAGCAATCACAACACCCAACCCCGACTCCCGCAGTCCGTCCCGACGACCGGCAGCGTCCATCAACTGCTAACCAGAGGCACGCCCAAGACCGTCAATCGGCCCCGGCAACGCGACCACATCCGCCACTTCAGAAACGATCAACAGCTTCGGGTCGTGGAAACGCCCGCCGCGCTCCCAACGTTGCTCAACGCCCCATCCAACCGTCGGCGATCACTGCCGCTAAGGGGTTCGGAGTCATCGTGCAAATGGCGAAGAACACCGACCTGGTTGTGACGCGCGTTCACCCTCAGGGCAACGGTGCGAAGGCAGGATTGCGACCCGGCGACATCGTCAAAATCGTTGGCGGCGTAAAACTGGCATCTATCGAAGAATACGACCAAATAACAAAGGGCCTGCAACCGGGCGACCAAATGGAGTTCGACGTCGTCCGCCGGGGACGTCATGAGAAAACGTTAGTCCAGTTTGGCACTCCACCAGCGCATCCGGAGGTCGCAACCACACCACCTAGTGCCGCACACGCCCACCCCTCCAATATGGCGGGGACCACCGACAAATACGCATCGACGCATGTCGCTTTGAATAGTATCCCGTCTGTCTTGGGCACCGCCGCCCCCACCCCGCGCGCCAGCCGTTCACCCAAGCAAAGCGCTTCAGCGACCGCTGTTAAAACCGAAACAGAGAAGCGACTACGTCGCACCATCGAATCGCAACGTGCCAAGATGCAGCGCATGGAACAAGAGCTGAAAGTGCTGAGAAAAACAACCATGCACGCTATCGAACCGACGGAAAACAACTGGACAGTACCTGAGCTAAGCTCACCCAATTAAGCCCACTTCGACCAAGCTTAATGAAGTGAGATTGGATTGGGGCTGATTTTGTGGCCGACAACCGAACCAGGAGTGGATTGGCCTAGATTCTTAATTGAGCCTCCCTCCCCATCGGATTCTGGACAGTTCAACGCCCCTCCTTGAGGGGCGTTGAACTTAGGTTCTTTCCAAAACTTTGCAGCACCGCGTGAGTCCAAAGATTAGCTTTCCCATGAATTTAGTGGGGAAGCCTCGAACTCCCGTAAACACAGCCAGCGGTAATTCTGGCCAATCCCACTACAATTTTGAAGCTTGCCAGTCGTACCCGGTAAGAGCCCACAATTACGGACCTCTCCCACAACAGCACCATATCATGCTCATGCCCCATTCCTTAAGCTTCAGGTCGTGGTTGTTTCTCTTGATGTCGGTCGCGCTGGGACTTCAACAGTCCGCCCACGCCGACAACAACCCAACTCCAATCAACCCAACTCCCGCAAAACCGCCAATGAAAAAACGATTGACACCAGAGTTGATGTGGCAAATGGGCCGGTTAGGTGACGTTGCGGTTTCTCCAGATGGTTTAAAAATTGCTTACACCGTTCGCAACTACGACCTCCCCGCGAACGCCGGCACCGCGACCTTGAAGTTGATGGACGTAGCGTCCGGCACTGATACTGCCCTCATCGAAAACTGGAAATCCATTTCTTCGGTACAATGGTCTGTTTGCGCCAACCAACGGCGCATCTATTTTGAAGGCCAGCAGAATCTTCCCCAAGATCCGGCCCTCAACAACGCCCCAACGACCGCCCCTGCAAACGGTTCAAATGAGACGTCTGATTCAGTTGAAGCCCCCACCACACAAGCATGGCACATTGACATCGCCAGCAAATCTATCGTCCAAGCCACCGCGTTCAAGGACGGCGTCTCCAATCTTAAACTTTCTCCCGATGGGAAACGCATCGCATTCACGACGCGCGTGAAAATGAAGCCAGAGGTCAAGGACATTTATCCGGACCTCCCCAAATCCGACGCTCGAATCATTGATTCTTTAATGTATCGCCATTGGAATGGTTGGGACGATTACAAATTCAGCCACATCCACATCGCCGAAATTGCGCCCGACGGCCGCGCCGGCGAAGCCTTCGATTTGATGGACGGTATCCAATCGGATTGTCCTGTTGGCCCTTTCGGTGGACGCGCACAATTTGATTGGTCACCCGACGGGTCCGAAATCGCCTTCACCATGAAGAACATCCCCGATGGTGTGAAGTGGGCACAATCCACCGACAGCAACGTCTACCTTATTGCTGTCCAATCGGGAGCGCAACCTACGATCATTTCCCACAACATGGCGGGGTACGATCGGAACCCGGTGTATTCGCCTGACGGGAAATATATTGCCTACAGTTCAATGCAAACCCCCGGTTTCGAATCTGACCGTTCAAGGGTGATGATTTTCAATCGACGCAGCCAACAAACCTTCGAAGCCACCCAGGGGATCGACCAAAACGCACATCAAACCACTTGGACGGCCAATTCGAAGTCGTTCTTTTTCACCTCCGAAACCAACGGCACCCAGCAAATTTTCCAATTGGATCTTCCTCAAAACGAAACCGATCGCCCAACGTTAAAATCGGTTTCATCCGGCCGCTATCACTGGTCCATCGTCTGCGTCGACAAAGATGAATCCAAAATTTACGCCAAACGTTCGGATATGCTTCGCCCAGAAGAGATTTTCAGTATCGATTTGTCCGATGGCAACGCATCACAAATCACCACCATCAATGACGCGCTTTACCAGCAATTGGAACTTCCAACGATCGAGGCGCGTTTCGTTGAAGCGACCGACGGCAAGCGGATTCACACTTGGGTTATCCGCCCGGCGGGCTTTGACCGCACTGCAGAAAAAAAATGGCCGATGCTGCTTTATTGCCAAGGAGGACCGCAGGCCCAGGTTGGCCAAAACTTCTCATGGCGTTGGAACTTCCACTTGATGGCGGCTCAAGGTTATATCATCGCCGCGCCTAACCGGCGTGGTTTGCCAGGATTCGGACAAGCTTGGAACGACCAGATCAGCGGCGACTGGGGCGGGCAAGCGATGCGTGATTTGATTTCTGTCACAGACACCGTTTCAGCTGAAACCTATGTCGATGAGAAAAGGGTCGCCGCCGTCGGAGCCAGTTTCGGGGGGTACTCGGTCTATTGGTTAATGGGCCATCATGAAAAACGTTTCTGCGCGATGATCGCCCACTGCGGAGTGTTCAATCTTGAATCGATGTACGGTTCGACTGAGGAGCTATTCTTTGTCAATTGGGACATGGGCGGGCCGTATTGGGCCAACGAGGAACTTAAAAGCAAGTATCAAAGGTTCTCGCCCCATCAATTTGTGAAAAACTGGGACACGCCTCTGTTGGTCGTCCACGGCCAACAGGACTTCCGCGTCCCCGTCACCCAAGGAATGGAGGCGTTCACCGTTGCCCAAGTGCAGAACGTGCCGTCGCGTTTTTTATATTTCCCCACCGAAGGCCATTGGGTGCAGTCACCCCAAAACAGCGTTCTCTGGCACCGCGTTTTCTTCGATTGGTTAGAACGTTTTTGTTCCGCATCTGCGACCGACTAAAACGCCAATTCAGGATTCAGCTTCAGCGTTTTATGGGTCCCGCACCGCGCCTTTGACTGCATCACGGGGGCGACCTTTTGTTGGTCATCGATGCGACTGGCGATCACGCTGGCCAATGGGTCTGCGGCGACAATCACAACGGTTCCCGATTTATGTTTACGAGAAACCGTCTTCAACAGGGCGTCGACACGCGGCAGCAGTTCCGCGATCGATTCGCCACCAGGTGGACAGACACTGGCGGGATTTTCTTCCCACTGACGAACCAACTTTGGCTGATTGCATCGAAGTTCATCGATTTCTCTGCCATGCCACAATCCGTGATCCATGTTTTTCAAATTGGCGTCGACCCGCACTTTGACACGCCTATCCAATGTTATCTGCACCGCAGTCTGTTGAGCGGCAAGACTGGGGCTTGAATAGACAGCCTTTAATTTTACATCGCACAATCTAGCCGCGGCATCTTTGGCTTGTTGTTCACCGGATTCACTCAACGGCACGTCCAATGAACCAACTATGCGCCGTTGTTCATCGAGATCCGTCGCGCCGGGTTTTACGATAACGATCTGTAAGGCGTTGTGAGTAGAGATTCTCATGCGTTGACCCTCCCTAACATCGATTTGATCGCTGCACCGTAGTCGTCCTGTTTGAACACCGCACTGCCGGCGACCAAAAGTTGAGCCCCTGCGTCGGTACACTTTTTGATGGTCTCGGGATTGATGCCGCCGTCCATCTCTAACAAAATTTCGCTTCCGCCGGGCAGGGCGCGGATCTCAGTCAGTTTCTCCAAAACCGCATCATCAAACTTTTGACCACCAAAACCTGCATTCACGCTCATCACCAATGCCATATCTGCGTGAGGCAGACTTTCCGCGATCGCTGACACCGGCGTTGGCGGGTTGATCGCGATCCCCGCTCCAGCACCAAGTTCTTTAATGCGGTCCAGTACTGGACGGGCATCTTCCACCGCTTCAGCGTGAATTGTGATGATGTCAGATCCTGCGGCATAGAATTGTTGGATGTACTTCTCGGGATTTACCATCATCAGGTGGACGTCAATCACCATGTCGGTCAGACGTCTGACCGCGTCAACGATGGTCATTCCATAGGTGAAATTCGGAACGAATACACCGTCCATCACATCCAGATGAAGAACCTGAGTTCCCGCATCCTTCAACCTATCAATTTCGTCAGCGAGACGCCCGAAGTCACAAAGCAACATCGACGGTAGAATCGCCGGTGATTGATCTGCGAGATTTGCTAAACAGTTTCGTCGCATAGTTATTATTGGATCGATGATGATTGCAATGAGTTTTTAGTCGTCGCCGACTTTCGCAATGCACTATGGAAGTTCACATTGCTGTACTGGATTGCTGCGATCGAGATTCCCATCCGCGTCGTAGCTTTGAACTGCCGGCTCTCTTTTGAGCGGCACCTGAAACGTTACAACTGCTGTTTCAGATGACCGGATTTTAGCCATCAAGCCGACAAACAAAAGACCTCTGCTCTCGATTAAAAACGGCCGTTTTCCCGCGGTTTTCCTTGATTTCCCGCCAGCAAAGATGGGGTTGACTCGCTTTTTACCGAGCCAAACGCGAACGCCGTTTTTCGCAAAATAAAAGCGTGCCAAAACGCGCGTTTAACCGAATTTATCGTTCCTGCCTGACCAGTCGCGCGGAAAATGGCTGAATAAGCCCCACAAACCTCCCAAACAAGCAAGTGGTTTGTCACCGCTTGTTTCTTGCGACGCTTCAAGGATTTAAGTGGCAAAATTCGAAACTGTAGTGGGAAAGGCCTGAACTCCGCCAACGCCCATCGGTCACGCAACTTCTCAGCAACGCGCGATTTATAGTTTTGCGTTTCCAAGCAAACGATTTTCTTTCGTCGTACCCCTCAGCCACCTGGCTTACGTTTTTGTGACGCTAAACGTTTTTGTGACGCTAAAAATAGGTACGTCTGTCGGCTAACGGTTAAACATAAAGACGCGCGCACAAACTAGGCGCCGCCCCAATCACCAAGCCGTTCTTCGGGGTTTCCTAAGTATGAATGGCCCTATCGTCGACCGCCAAAGCGGCTTCTAGCATGATTTCTGACAGCGTCGGATGGGCGTGGCAACACCGAGCTAAATCTTCACTGGTGGCACCGAAATTCATCGCCACCGCAGCTTCAGAAATCAAGTCCCCTGCGCGAGGACCGATCGCGTGGACACCTAAGATGCGATCGGTGGTTTTGTCTGCCAAAATCTTGATCTTGCCATCAAAATCCCCCATCGCTCGGGCGCGTCCGTTGGCTCCGAAGGGGCAAACGCCCTTGCGGTACTGAATACCGGATGCCTTTAAATTCTGTTCCGTTTTCCCAACCGAAGCGATCTCCGGATGCGTGTAGACAACGGCCGGGATCGTGTCGTAGTTAACGTGTCCGGCACCAGTGACGATCTGCTCAACGCAGGCGATGCCTTCTTCGGACGCTTTGTGAGCCAGCATCGCTCCGCCAATACAGTCACCGACCGAATAGATTCCATCCACAGACGTTTTGAAGTTTTCATCAACAACGATGAACCCGCGCGGATCTTGTGCCACACCGGCCGCCTCTAACCCCACGTTGCCGGTGTTGGGAACACGCCCTGCAGAAACCAGAACCCGATCACACTCAATGGGATCTTCGTCCTTGCACTTTACGATGCAGCCTCCGCTGGATTTTTCGACGCTTTCTACCCACATGTTGGTGCGGAAGTGCAGGCCTTGGTTCTGAAACGTTTTGATTGCCAGCCTTCCAATTTCTTGATCCAATCCTCCCAGCACCGTGTCGGTGCCTTCGAAGATCGCGACTTCAGCGCCCAAACGAGACCATACCGAACCGAGCTCCAATCCAATGTAGCCACCGCCAATGACAACCAAGCGCTTTGGCACATTAGGATAGGCCAACGCGGCGGTACTGTCGCCAATCAAATCACCATCAAGGGTGATGCCAGGCAGCTGCATCGGTTTGCTACCGGTGGCAATCAGTGTATGGGTGGCGGTCAGATGTTGGCCGTCGGAAACTTTGATCGTTTTTTCAGCGGTAAGTTCAGCCCGGCCCACGATCGAAGTAACCTTGTTACGTTTCAACAGCATCGCGATTCCGCCGGTCAGCGTGTCAACAACGCCGGTTTTGCGTTTCATCATCGCGCCCAAATCAACGGTCAGCTTGGTGGCCGTGATGCCGTGTTCGATCATGTTATCGCGCGCTTCGACTAACAAGTGGCTGGACTCCAACAGCGCTTTGCTGGGGATGCAACCGACGCGCAGACAGGTACCACCGAATTTTTGGTTTTCATCAATAATGGCTGTTTTCAGGCCAAGCTGAGCCGCACGAATCGCTGCGACGTAGCCACCGGGGCCACCGCCGATGACGACCAAATCAAAATTGGTTTCCGACATTAAAATCTAACTTCAACAGAAAGAATGGAGTGGTTATGTTTGGGTGTGTCTAAACTTCTAGGAATAATCTTGCCGGTTCTTCGAGCACTTCTTTGATAGTTTTTAGAAAACCGACAGCCTCGCGCCCATCGACGATCCGATGATCGTAAGTCAAAGCAACATACATCATCGGCCGAATGACGACTTCACCGTCCAAAGCGATCGGCCGTTGCTGGATCGAATGCAGCCCAAGAATTCCGCTCTGCGGCGGATTGACGATCGGCGTCGAAAGCAGAGATCCATAAACACCACCGTTGCTGATCGTGAATGTTCCTCCTTTGAGGTCGGCGGGTTTAATTTTGTTGTCTTTGGCCAATGCCGCAAACTGACCGATGTTCTGTTCAACGTCGGCAAAACTCAATCGTTCGACATTACGCAAAACGGGCACGACTAAACCTTTGCCGCCACCGATGGCGATGCCGATATCGAAATAGTCTTTCCAAACGACATTGGTGCCTTGGACTTCCGCATTGACCGCAGGAAAGCGTTTCAAACTTTCCACCGCCGCTTTGGCGAAGAAAGACATGAACCCGAGCTTCACACCATGTTTCTTTAAAAACTGATCTTTGTACTTGCCACGCAAGTCCATCACAGGTTTCATGTCAATTTCGTTGAACGTCGTCAACAGGGCCGCGGTCTGCTGAGCCTCCACCAATCGGCTGGCAATCGTCCGACGAATCATACTCATCGGCACCACTTTTTCTGACCGTTGGTCGCCCATTGAATCGTTCCATTCACTGGTTTGAGTCGTCGTTTGAGAGGCCGCTGGGGCCGGCGGAACTGATGAACGCGCCGCTGCCACCACGGGATCGTGGGCGGTGGATTGAGAAAACGCATCCGTTGCGTCTGCGTTTGCTGCCGATGCTGTTGGGGGCGTGGTCGGCGATGCCGAGGGATCAGAAGCGGAGACGCCACCGGGTTTTAGTCCGTGCGTTTCGATGTAATCTAATACGTCTTCCTTCTGCAACCGTCCCCCGGGCCCCGTTGGGCGAATTGCCGCCGCCGAAATTTTGTACTCGTTCAAGACCCGTTCGGCTGCCGGCATGATCCAAGACGCGTTCGGAACATCCGCTGTTGCGGTCGCCGAAGGTGCAGATTGGTTCGCATCCGCCCCACCGTTTGCGACGGTCGCTTGCTGCTGAACGGGAGAGGCTCCTGCGCCCTTGGTTCCGGCTGACATGACGCAAAGCAGATCGCCAACCTGGGCAAACCCACCCGTTTGGACAGCAATTTGTTCAATGATTCCTGATTCCGGCGCGGATAAAGCTTGGGTGGCTTTATCTGATTCAAGCTCGACCATTTCCTCATCTTTTTCGACGAAGTCACCGACATTTTTCAGCCACTGGCCGACTTGGACTTCTTGGATTGATTCGCCAAATTCTGGAACTTTGATTTCTAACATAGGTCTTTTACTGAAGTTGAAATTATCGCAATGGACTTCTTAGGCAGGGTCAAAATTAGCCGTTTGCTTTATTGTTGGGAACCAAAACAAACGGATTTTCGTGGTTCGGCAGTCACCACCGAAAGCCGCTTTAATCGCTTACGTTTCGGCCGCGACGGCGGCATCGTTTTTGTTTTTGTTTTTCGCGTCAATCGGATTTCCGAACGCGGCGCGAATCAATTCGTCCTGTTCGATTTTGTGTGCATTTTTAGATCCGGTAGACGGACTCGCACTTTCGGGCCGACTGACGACTTTGATCGGCCAGCGTTCTTCGAACCCGAGATCGTCCCAGCGGACTTTTATAAAATACCAGGCCCCCATGTTACGCGGTTCTTCTTGGACCCAGTACACCGGTGTCCCATCCGGATAGGCCTCCAAGGCTTCCGCGATCGCGGCTTTGGGGACCGGGTACAATTGCTCCAAACGCACGATGGCGACTTTTTCCTCTTGAGCGTAGTCATCGTTGTTGCGGGCTTTGAGCAGATCGACGCCGACTTTCCCGCTGCATAAGATTACACGCGCCACGTCGCCGTTTGGAATCTCTGGATCTGGCAACACGCGCTGGAAGCAGCCCTTTTCAAAAGCGCTGATCGGTGACGTCACCATCGGTTCACGCAACAGGCTTTTGGGCGTGAAGATGATCAATGGCTTGCGCCACTTTCGTTTGACCTGCCGCCGCAGAAGGTGGAAGTGCTGGGCTGCGGTAGTGGGGATAGCAATCTGCATGTTGTCTTCGGCGGCACCGGTGAGGAAACGCTCCAATCGAGCACTACAGTGTTCGGGACCGGCACCTTCGAAACCGTGCGGTAACAGCATCACCAACCCGCTCAACCGGTGCCATTTGTCTTCCGCACTGGTGATGAACTGATCGACGATCACTTGAGCCGCGTTGAAGAAGTCTCCAAACTGGGCTTCCCACATGATCAAACTATCTGGTGCATCGAGACTGTATCCGTAATCAAATCCCAACACACCGGCTTCGGACAACGGGCTGTTGATGATGTTTACCGGGCCCTGTCGATCGCTTAGATGTTGCAAAAATTTATGACGGCGCCCCGTTTTGGCGTCGTGAATGACAGCGTGCCGTTGGCTGAACGTTCCGCGCCCACAATCTTGTCCCGACAGACGGACCGGATGGCCTTCGGTGGCCAAAGTCCCCATCGCCAGAAGTTCGGCGGTGGCCCAATCGATCGAATCGGTTTCAATAACAGACTTCAACCGGTTACTAAGCACACGTTTGAGTTTTGAATTTAGATTAAACCCTGTCGGCAACGCGGTAATTTTCGTCGCAACATCGACCAACACCTCGCGCGGGGCGCCGGTATCGGCGACGTCGTCACTGTGACGCCTGATACCACCGTAGTATCCCGCCCACAATCCACCCAAGGTTTGGGTGTCGGGGGCGTACTGTTTGGGTTCTTTGGCGGCGGCGAATTCTTCTTCCAATTTCGCGCGACGGTCTTCGGCGATTTTATCTGCTTCGGCGGCGGTGATTTCGCCCAATTGCAACAACCGCGTCCAGTAGCTATCGCGAATCGTGGGCCGTTTATCGATCACATTGTACATCACCGGTTGGGTGAACCGCGGTTCGTCGCTTTCGTTGTGCCCCAACCGACGGTAACAATACATGTCGATCACGACGTCGCGATGAAACGCACGACGGAACTCCATCGCAAGATTCACCACCTGGGCGACAGCTTCGGGGTCTTCGCCGTTGACGTGAAAGATCGGAATCTGCAGCATCTTGGCCACGTCACTGGCATAGGTAGTTGACCGGCCGCGCGAAGGATCGGTCGTAAAACCGACCTGATTGTTGACAATCACATGCAGCGTGCCGCCGCATTTATAACCTGACAATTGGCTCAGGTTCAGTGTCTCTTGGACGACACCTTCCCCGGCAAACGCTGCGTCACCATGGATTAAAATTGTCATCTTCTGGCTTTGGCGATGATCTCCGGCGCGGTCTTGTTTACTGCGGCATCGTCCCATCGCAACCGGATTGACAAACTCGAGATGGCTGGGGTTGAAGCACAGCGAAATGTGTACTTTCTTTTTCGATGCCGTCACCCAGTCACTGCTGTACCCCATGTGATACAGCACATCGCCGCCACCGCGATTGGTCTCGGGATCGGGATCATCAAAGCCCCAAAAAATGTTCTTCTCTCGTTTGTGCATGATGTTAGCCAGCACATTCAATCGGCCTCGATGAGCCATACCGAGGACGACTTCGTCGACGTCATGCTGCCCGGCTTTTTCTAGGGCTAAATCAAGCAGCGGAATCAACGTTTCTGAACCTTCGAGCGAAAACGTTTTAGCGCCGATGTATTTTTTTCGCAGAAATTCTTCAAAGATTACCGCATCGGTCAGTCGTGTGAGAATCCGCATCTGCGTTTGCCGGTTAAGCTGGATTCGATTCTGAGTGCCTTCCATCCGTGATTGCAACCAGTTCCGCACGTCATGGTCGTCAATGTGCATAAACTGAGCACCGATCGAACGGCAATAGGTCGCCCGCATGACTTCGTAAATTTCTTCCAGCGAGCGAAAGTTTTGCCCGTTCACCGTCCGCGCTGAAAATTTAATGTGGAAGTCTTCACGGGACAGGCCGTAGTATTCCAGATTCAATTCGCTGTTGGCTTTGCGTGGGGTGCCCAACGGATCAATGTTCGCTTCCAAGTGACCACGGACGCGGTAACCACGTATCAATTGATCCACGCGGTCCTGTAGTTGAACGACCTTCCGCATCTGTTGGACGGTCATGTTGGCGAGATCTTTTCCGCCGTCGTCTCCGGCGGCGTCTTCGCTGACCCCGGCAAACTGCCGATCGACGACACCGCTGGCCACCGTCGCGGCGGTCGTTTGAGTGTGAAGATTAAGCGGTGGTCCGGTGGGGGCTGGTGCGGTCGATCCGGCCGGCGAGGACTGGACAGGCTGATTTGGCTGCGGGTCATCTTCGAATACTTCGGCGCTGGGGTCGAAGTTTTCGAAATACTCCTGCCATTCAGCAGGCAAGGATTTGGGTTCGCGCTGATAATCTTCGTAGAGGCTATCGATGTAAGCCCGGCTAAAAACATTCATGTAACTAAGGCCGTTTTGTGATGAGCAAATTCTTCGCTTTGATGGTCAGTAGCCGCTAAAAATTTGTAATGCTCAGCCGATCTCAGCTGGCTGGATTGCTTGCGAAGGGCGTGAACGTTTTTGCGTTAACTTCTTTGTGTCCGCCAGAGACTTTCGACCAACCACGATTAACCAGAGGCGGTCTTCGGAAGTCACAGAAAAGACAGATGGGAATTTACCGAATCAAGAGAATTGCGGCTATGCGATTACGGAACAATTCGATGTTTTCACTCTTTTTTTCCGCCGGCCAACAAAATCGCGTGTTTCCAAACCGCCAGAAACGGCTCAGACAACAATTAAGCACATCCGTTGCGTTCCCAAATGAGGCAATCAACTTGAGGCAATCAACTTGAGAGAATAGGAAAAGTTGGCTTGGTGGATCAGGTTGGTGAAACGGAATTGGACACTGGGCCATTGGTTGGCTGGGAAGGTGGATTTGGAGTGTCAGTTTGAAGCGTCAGTTTGGAGTGTGAGGCTGGGCGCCGGTGGGTTTGCTCCAATTGGGCACCTCAATTCCGCGATCCCTCTAAAGCCCCGGGGGGAAGCTGCGCGATGACCTCTTTAATGTACTGACGTCGGTTGGCCGGGCGCGGGTGGCTGGACAAGAATTCCGGTTTGCCCCCGCCTGCCCCGCTTTTCTCTAACACGTCCATCACCGCCATCATTTCATGAGGATCGTAGCGCGAGAGCACCATCAACAGCACGCCCCATCGATCGGACTCCAGTTCGTCTTGGCGGCCGTATCGCATATGAGCAATGTTGCCGACGTAAGACGCCAACCCCGACCCGTTGGGGGAGCCACCGGCAACACCGGCTGCCCTTACCAGGCCGTTGATTAAATTTCCTTTCGCCATCCGTTCAGACCCGTGGCGTTCAATAACGTGGCCCACTTCGTGTCCAAGCACTCCAGCAATCTGATCTTCTTTATCCAACTGGTGATAAAGCGCCTCAGTAAGGAAGACTTGCCCGCCGGGGAGGGCAAAGGCATTGACGGTCTGGCGGTCGGCCAGCAAGGTGAAGTCAAACTGGTAGGGATTGTTGATGCCACGTTGCTGAAGATGCTGGTTCAGGGAACTGACTAACCGGTGGCCAATTTGCTGCACGATGGCCTGTGCTTCTCGGTCGCGCGAAGGCGCTCCCATCTGAGGAGCCCCCTGAAGCCCCATCATAATTTCTTCTTTCACCGTCATATCGACCCACTGGGTTTTCCCGGTGACGGGGTTGGTCTGTCCTTTCATGAAGAAGGTCACAACCGAAAATAACAGAATTCCGCCGGCAATCATCAAACGCAGCTTCCAACCGGAAGAAAATGAACTTCGACGACGTGGTTGCTGGCGGCGGGAGTAACTCATGGTAGTTTTCGTGATCTGGCGTTGGAAAGATAGACGTCGAGGAACTCGATCAAAACGATCGCGGGACGACGATCGCCGGCCCCGCAGCGCGAATTATTTCAGATCACCGTTGCGTGACAATCCCGGTACCAAGTTTTCAACAAATAAGGCTCCTCAACAAATAAGGCTTTTCAGAGCATTCAGCAATTTCCCTTTCCTCCTATGGCTTGTCAGTTTCTACCAACGGAGTCAGGTTTGTCAGAACTCACTTCGGTGCCCCATCAACCAGCCCCGATTTCCTGAAGAACCAAAGGCAAGGGCAGGGCAGGGCACTTGATCACAAAACCTTTACAGGTTGGCGTTGGTCACCCCCGTCTGAACGTGAGAACGTCGCTGGCGACGGAAAAACATCAAACCGCGACATAGATTTCGGCTCGATTCTTATTCAGCGCTACTCCGGCATATTGAACAAAGGAGCGGCCCAAAAGCTTTTGGTTGACAGTTTCGCCAAGGGTATCTGAATAGTTACCCTTGAGCCACGTCGCTAAGAACCGCACAATCTGTGGTACTCAAAGAGTAGAAACAGATCGTCAACAGCAACGTTTTGGAACTAATGTTCTCCGGAACCACCAAAACGTGCAGAGAGGATCGTTTAGTTGTGCAGGAAATGAATTTCTTTATTGCGGGCGACGTCTTTGTGGTGTCGGCTGCTGCCGGGGCCGTTGGCTCACTGGTTGGCCAAATCGCCAAGCGAAGTGGCGCGTTCGTGATCGGTATCGCGGGTGGCCCAACCAAGTGCGCTTTCCTGACCGACGATCTCGGTTTCGACGCCTCGATCGACTACAAGAATGAGGATGTCGGCGATCGTCTGAAGGAACTCGCCCCCAACGGTCTGAACATCTTCTATGACAACGTGGGTGGCGACATTTTGGATGCGGCGCTCGACAACATGGCCATGCGAGCCAAGGTCGTCATCT
>CALDYR010000087.1 GCA_937944405.1 uncultured Pirellulaceae bacterium | reverse complement strand
TCGCAAACCAATCTTTCTTCGTATTGGCAAACTTCGCAATCGCCACATAATCATCCGCGCCAGCAACCACAGCACAAATCGTCATGAACAAAATATTGACCAGCGGATAAACCGGTTCGCCACGACGCGGATCGGTGACGTGGCCAAGTTGACCGACCAGCGAAGCGGAGCGTTCCATTATCTGCATCACAAGCCAGAGCGTGCCCCCGACTGTCGGAAATAAGCAGCCAAAACACGAAACTCCACCCTGATTGCCCAATGTGGCGTAATCGCCCTAGAAAGACTCCCCCCTCACCGGCTAAAAAAAAGGGGAAGACAGCAATCAAACGACGAAAAAACATGTTAAGATCGGTGTCTTGGTTCCAAGATACCGCTAAACCCAATCAGGCTTAATCCAACGGTTCAGGGACACGGTTTTTGGTGACTATTCACGGTGTGCAGAGAATTACTAGGGGACGCATGTTTTAGACTTTTACGTGTCGCAGAGTTAATCGTGGTTCAGGTGCAGTGCGACGCAGATTTGGTCCGGCACTTCATTGCCTGCCGTTGTTTTAGCCGAATCTGCAGCGGCAAGACTCCCATTGCCGCAGCACCTCTAAAACTTTGTAAACCTTTCCCAACGTCTATCGCTACGCAACGATTTGTTGGGCGTTGATCGTCACCCCGCAGCGTCAACACTACACTCAAACCCCCGAAAGTAAAACGATTTTATGAACGACTCATTTACTACAACAACTCATACCAGTTTTTTTGGAAGTTTGAAAAATGCTATTGTGGGGACCTTAATTGGTTTGATCATGGTGCCAGCGTCGATCGCGGGGTTGGCGTGGAACGAGTACAGGACCATCAAACGCACCCAAGGGATCGCCGAAGGGGCGGAGATCGTGCAGACGGTCAGCGACCCATCAAGTGCCAATCCGTCGTACGCCGGGGCGCTGATTCATCTTAACGGTCGTGCGGAAACCCAAGAACGATTGCGCGACGATGTGTTTGGTATCGAGGTGCTCGCAATTCGATTGATGCGAGATGTCGAAAGTTATCAGTGGATTGAGAACGTAGAAACGGTAAATCGTGACGGAAAACAAGTTACGACCTATGAGTACAAAAAAGACTGGAATGAAAAGAGCTTGTCTCACGCTCAATTTAAGCACCCAGAAGGACACGAAAATCGAGAACCAACGTTTGCTTCTTCGTCTTTTGTTGCCAAAAACGTTACCCTTGGTGCCTACCGACTTGACGGCGCGCTTAAAAACAGTATCGATTCGTTTCAGAAAATGAAGTGGTCCCAAGATCTCGTTAACGCGCTGCCGTCAGATATCCAAGCCAACTCAACCACCAAAGGAAAGTATCTGTATTGGTCAGACCAAGGCGCACCGAACGTAGACAGCCCCCAAGTTGGAGACCAACGAATCGTTTTTCGCGTGGTGCGCCCGACCGAAGTGAGCCTGATTTCCGCCGTCAACGAAAAGGCCATCAACGAACTCAAGCCTTTTGTGACAACGTACGGAGAAAAACTTCAGCGCCTGTTTGTTGGTAACTTCACTGCTGCTGAAGTTTTTCAGAAAATGCAGGGCGAGAACGAAACGATGGCTTGGATGCTGCGCGGCGGCGGTTTGATGTTTTGCTTTATCGGTTTCACATTGATCATGGGCGTGTTGAGCGCAATGACCGAACGCATCCCCTTGGTCGGAACAATGGCAGGCGGGGTGATTGGGTTCGTTTCCTTTCTGCTGGCGATCATGGTGACGTCTTTGACGATCGCGATTGCGTGGATCGCGGTGCGACCTTTGATTGCCGCGTTGCTGATCGCGTTAGCCATTGGGGTTGCGGTTGTTGTCTGGCGAACGGCACGAAAACGTAGCGATGGCATTACCGCTGCGATTTAAGTTCGGAGCTCAAGTCAGCGATTTTTTTTCGTTCAATCGTTAGCCGAAGGCGTACGTGTTTTTAGCGCCTCCAAACACGCACGCCTGTTGGCTGACGGTTAAACGTAAAAACTCGATCACAAACGGGTCGTTGACCAACCCCCCAAGGTATTTGTCGCGCATTTCTCAGTGGGCAAGTGGATTCCCCTCAAGCCAACGCGATCGCGGCGAAGTTTTTGGGAATGCTTCGGATGATGTGCTTCGATTCATGGCTGGCTGATTGACTTTTAGAAACAGTCGGGAGTAGTCTATTGAACGAAGCAGCACCCTAACAATCGCACGTGTAGAGGTATCGGCGTGGAAATCAACAGTTCAAAATTAAAATCCGCTATCGGGATGGTTTTCGTTTTCGCGTTTGCCCTTACCACCGCGTCGCCGCTTCGCGCGGAAATCGAACTGGGGGCAGTCTTCACCGACAATATGGTCCTGCAGCGCCTGCAACCGGTGCGGGTGTGGGGCACCGCGGCGCCCGGTGAGAACGTTACCGTAAAGTTTGCTGGCCAAGCCGTTTCAGCAGATGCCGACTTAAAGGGGGAGTGGATGGTTGAACTGGCCGCGATGCCGGCCAACGAAAATGGGCAATCGATGACCGTCACCGGTGCCAACACGCAGCCGATTCGTTGCGACGATGTCCTGATTGGAGAGGTCTGGATCGCCGGTGGGCAGTCCAACATGGCGTCGGAGATGCACCGATACTTACCCACCGTACAACCGGACATCGACACCGCACAGGATCCACTTCTAAGAATGATCTCGATCCCCGTTTTTGAGGAAGGCGAAAAACAATCGACGGGGGCGACTTGGAAACTCACGACACCAACAAACGTCATTGATTTCTCAGCCAGCGGCTATTATTTTGCGAAACATCTGCGAGAGTCCCTAAACGTCCCGGTCGGCATCATTAAATGCTGCGTTGGCGCGTCGGCGGCAGAAGCTTGGATCAGCCGGGAAGTCTTAACCAACGATCCCAACTTACGTTGCGTCGTTGAAAGCTACGACAACTTCTTAGCTTCCGAGTTCAACGGGCAAGAGCATTTGATTGACCAAATTGAAGACCCCATTAAAAAACGTAAAATCAATCTGGCTCCGCGTAAACGTCCCTGCCGGTTATACGAAGAAATGCTCACGCAAGTGATACCGGCTTCTGTTGCGGGCGTTATCTGGTACCAGGGCGAAGCCAACGCTAACGAAAATGCAGGCTTTCACTATCGAAAAGTCTTCTCCGCACTGATCGAACTTTGGCGCAAAGATTTTCGCAATCCCAATCTTCCATTTTTGTTTGTCCAACTGGCCACCTTCAGTGGAAAGAAAGGCAGCTGGCCGGAACTACGCGAATCCCAGCAATGGATCGAAGACAACGTTCTCAATACCGCAATGGTCGTTTTAGTCGACGGCGGAGACCTGAAAAATATCCACCCCCACTCAAAAAACAAAGTCGGAGCACGTTTGGCGTCGTTTGCCCGTAAGCTGGTCTACGGCGAAACGGATCTTGTCTGCCATGGTCCAAAGCTGGAATCAATCGAGCGGGTTGATAATCAGTTGTCCCTGCGATTCGATGACCCAACTGATACCCTAGTGCTAAAGAATCTGCCATCAACAGCATTTGAAATTTGCGGAACTGATGGTGTTTTTGTTCCAGCCCAAGCAGTGCAGGTCGGCAAAACGATCACACTGTCAGCCCAAGGCGTTGTTCGACCGATTCATGCTCGTTACGGATGGAAGGGGTGGTTTGTCCCAACCCTGTTCAACGAAAAAGGCCTGCCCGCGGGCCCCTTTCGAACCGACGACTTTAAACGCTCCTCCGCCAATCGGTTTTATCTTCAGCGATTGCAAAAGTTGACCAAAAAGAAAGCGGTTGAATCTGAGTAACATCAGTTAGCAATACTTCAGACGGGACATTGTTTGTCTGACCATCGTTCATTGATGAACAAAGCGGTGCCCCTTAGCGTTAACAATCGCCATCAACGCCGCCGTCATCGTGCTGACGCGTTCGGGTTCTGACGCCACCAGATTCTTGGTTTCCGAAGGATCTTTGGCCAAGTTAAAAAGCTCTGTTTGCTTCTTGTTGGGGTAGTGGATCAGTTTCCAGTCACCAACGCGATAGGCTTTGATCTTGCCTCTGTCCAAAACGATATCCCTGCGCGGCCGGTCGACGGTGCTGCCGTTTAACAGGTCTAAATAGCTAAACGAGTCGCCGGCGTGGGATTGGCCAACGGGAACATTCAGTAAACCCGCAAACGTCATCAGGTGATCTGAAGAACAGATGATCTTATCCGACCGAGTGCCGGGAGCGACTTTTCCGGGCCACCGAATGATCAACGGAACGTTGAATCCACCTTCGTACTGGCTGCCTTTTCCAGATCGGAGGTGACGATTAACCCGATGTCCCAAGGTGCGCGCTTCTTTTTTTGCCGTTTTAGATTTTTCGACAACGTCGCCCGAGTCATCGGCCACGTTGAGCCCAATTCCTGCGGTCCAGTGATCATTTAACTGGCCCCCGTTATCACTGGTGATGATAACCAATGTGTTGTCCGAAAGTTTTAATTCTTCTAATAGGGCAAGGATCCTGCCGACATGATAGTCCAACTCTTGGACGAAGTCTCCGTACAGACCGGCATCGCTGGTGCCGCGAAACTGAACATCGGGCGTTATATGCGTATGGGGGATGGTAGGCGTAAAATAGACAAAGAACGGTTCGTCCTTGTTAGCACGGATGAACTCGGTCGCTTTTTCGGTCAACAAGGCGTTGACTTTGTCGTCTTGGCGCTCCTTGATCACGCCTTTGGTTGCTCGTTTGAGCGTACGAGCCTTCTGATCGTACTGGCCGATGCGGAATCCGCCGTTGGGATCCAATTGAGTCAGTCGCTGGTTATCGACGTAGGTGCGCGTTAGGTCGTTGTGGTTCTGTGCAATGCCCCAGTGGTAATTGAATCCAACTTGCAGCGGACCGGGTTTTAGGATTGCCCCCCAGTCGACGTCCTTGTCTTTGCCGTCGCCGTAACCGATGTGCCATTTTCCGATCGCTGCGGTGCGGTAACCGGCACGCTGACAAACCGTGCCGATGGTTTCGCTGTCCGCGTTCAACAGCAATGTGTGTTTTTTACCGATGTCAGCGTTGCGACAGGGATAACGTCCTGTCATCATCGAATAGCGCGTTGGAATACAGACGCTGCCACTGGTGTAATAGTTGTTGAACTGCATACCTTGGGTGGCTAGTTTATCAATGTTGGGAGTTTTAAACTTAGTCGCCCCGTAACATGACAGATCTCCGTACCCTAAATCGTCGGCCATAATCAAAACGATATTCGGGGGATCAGTACCGCCGTCTGTGTTGCCGTCTATCGACTGAAGCTGCGCGAGTGCCGGGACGGTGTGGATGGACAACAGTATCACTGCGAGCAAGCGTATCGAGTCCACTATTGGCCAAGCACCCTTTGGCGAATAGGCCGTCTGAGGGATTGTTTTGAGTTGGGTTGGGTTGGATGGGGTGGAACGTGAGGCGATCATCACAAACATTCTTTTGGGTTCTTCCAGGAATTTAGGGGCAAAGTTGGGGGGTTAAAAATCGAGCTTTCGGCAGTAGAGCAGTATTCTCAATCGATAGTTTTTGAACGACCTGAATCCACAGACCGCAGACTTGATGGATTAGATGCGGTTGTTAAAGCCTTCGGCGGTAGCGTTAGTGACGCGCTGCCGAAAGTAACTCAGCAGACCATCAAAATGGTTCTTCAAGCTTAACGCGACTTTCTTGATAGGTTCTAATTGACTGCGACGCGCCCAACCATACCAACGGGTGAACAACTTCTCAGCATTACCCACATAGGAGTCACGGCAAACACATGTTATATCGTTGGAATGCCTATTACCGCAACAAGCAATTGAAGGGTCACCAAAGGTGAATTTTGCCTTATTTAGTTTCGCTCTGTCTTCCGAGAGCCACCAATCTGCCCCCCATTGAAAGGCGTTCCCCTGTTTGATTGATAAGCACTCACACACGTCAAACAAAACACAGGAAGGCCATGTCAGGGAAGGCAACCAAAATTTATCATAGCGAAGAAATGGTTTCCGTGCTGGAGTCGATTGTTGATTCGGAGCTTTCGAGCTTTCGGCTAAACAGTTGGTGAGACGAGCTTCTATTATCCTATTGGGGTTCAGCGGATTACTGAATACGAGCATCGCTGAAAAACTTGGTATCCACCGCAAGCAAGTTGGGGTTTGGCGTCGAAGGTGGCAACAGCCATGCGAAGCGCTGATCGCTATCAAGTGCCGCGAATCCAAAGCCGCTTTCGGTCGAGCAATCCACGAAACGCTTAGCGACGCACCCCGCAGTGGTTCTGGCGGTAAATTCTGGGCAGTGCAGGTAACCGAAATCATCGCCTTGGCTTGCGAACCGCTTGAAAAATCAAACCGCCCCATCGACAACTGGACTCATTGGGAACTGGTCAACGAGATCAAGTTACGCAAGATCGTCGATTCGATTTCTCCAAGTAATGTTGGCCACTTGCTGCGACAATCCGACTTGCAACCGCACGAAAGTATTTACTGGCTCAACACCAAAGAAAAAGATCTGAGAGCCCCAAGCAAAAGTCCCAGCATATCGTGCGAAGTGATGCCGCTTGGCAACTTCAAATGCTTCTTCAACCATACCTCGTTGTGCTCTGGTACCAATTGCTTGCGGTCCATCGGCCCCAGAAATGACCGCCATGATGCAGATGACAATCAATTCACCAAAGGCATGAATCCGGTTGACATGGGACCTTGGATGGCTGAGTTCACTGAACTGCGAAAGGATAGAATCGACGTTATCGAATTGAATTTCTGCCATGGTAATTACGTTGCCGGGGGTGAGGGGATGCAAGTCGCACGGTCACCAATCATCCCCCAAAACACGATCAGGCGCAACACCACGCAATCAGCCCAGTTGGCCCAAAGTGCGTGTTAGCCGTGGGTTGGCGGCATGGTACTGCGTGCTGCACGGGTAAGTGTTACCGCCGACGGTTAAGCTTTCCGATGATTTGCATCCGATGGCATCGCAAGCCATCGTGCAGACGTTATCATAACGCTGTGAAGCGGCGCAGCCTGTCCCAAGGCCGTCCTCCAGAAAACGGTCGCGTGTCAAACTCATCGAGCGTTGGCAACCATCATTGGTCATCTCGTCGCGAAGGTGCCATGCCGAAAACATCTGTCGCGAACCATCCAAAAGTTGTTCGGCCCAAAACCGGGTTTTCTTGTCCGGATATTTCAGAAAAGGTCGCATGTCGCTGTTGGGAGAGACAGGTAGTTTCTATTACCCTTGCAAAGATTGGCACCACTTTCGGCATATTTCTACTCGTGTCTTGATTACTCAGTTTCGGTTGTTGGCGCGCGGCGAATGATTACTGCCTATCCCCTTTTTTGCCTCTCTTTGGTGCCGTCAACCGTTTGGCAATGTTCAATGCGCGTCGGCAGCGCGTGAAAAAACCGAAAACAGCGGCAACCTCGAAAAGGTTACCGCCACTTTCGGCATGTTTCGACTCGTGTTTTACTCAGTTGGTTTCGTTTTTGGCCCCTAGCACCTTACTCTTGTTCCCACGTCATTTCTTGCTTTAGGGATAACAAAGGTTACCGTTATCGCCAGTTCACGCAGAACCAATACAAACACAACTCTCCTTGGTTTGCTACGTTCTAAGGATGAATCTGGCATCCCTCGTCTCATTCTGGAAATTACGTAACGTGTTTCTCAAACTATCAAAATAAAACATTGTCGGTTCATACTCGTCGAAGCGATGCACAACATTAGCTCCGAAAACGTAATCATAAATCTCTTCTTTTAAGCGAGAAAGTTGCTCGTTAAGTGTATCTGTAGCGCGAATGATATTTCTTCTTGCCCGGCCCAATCGTTCGATTCTCTTTGCTCTTGACCGTGATGGAGCCCGCCGCTGTCTCCCCCTCAAAACATTAATTGCGCGCTCAACTGCGCGTATTCTTGCTGCTGAATCGGCCAATAGGATCTCTGTAGTTTGCTCAAGCCTGATAACTTCACTGGAATCAGGACGAATTTCAAATTGAGCTTGAGCGGAGCTAGCAGATGACAGAGCAAAAGTCAAAAACAGCACCGGAATTATAAACTGGGGATTTTTCATTCAAACTTCTCCTTTGTTGAGGTAATCGAAAAAAGTTCGCCCAAGTCTTGGGCTCATCTGTTGTGATTCTAACATACTTGTTTATGTCTCGAAAGTCAGTTTGCGACCGTCTTGGGATAGCGCTAGATGATTGCCATTTTAACAATTCCTCTGCAGTTAAATTGCGGTCTTCTCAGATCTGAAAAAGATGTTGCCGGGCCGAAGATAGGCCAACAACGACTGGCTGCCACAGAACACATACAGCGGCAGGAAGCAATAATGCCGATGGTAGCCATGGAATCGATCGCGTCGAAGTCCAATGTGATTTCTTCGGGCGGAGAATCGCAGGAAGCAATAAATTGATCGACAAGAATTTTGAAAGCCGAACAAGCGTCTGACGCAGCAAGAAATTCTCGAGCCGACATAGCATCGAAGGTGAGGCCATCGGTTCATCTTCAACCGGAGAGACACCTGATGCAATCTGCAAAGCGGCATCGGTGCGCATCATCTGCTGGTCGTTGAGATTGCCGTAGCCCAGTGCCATCGAGAAGATGCGCTTGGTGAGCATGGTGCGTTGGCGGTGGCCCGTCATGCGCGGATCACGCGGGTCAGGAATCGCTTCGTTGAGTGCGTCGAGCAAGCCAATCTTCTGGTCGACCTCCCTCAGCAGCAGAACCCCGGTGCCGCTGGTAAGACGGCCCAAGGCGATCGGGCACAACTTCGCGGCGACCTGTGCTTAAAAAAGACATCGACTTGCTGGCACACTCTGTCACGATAAAGCCTCTTGTGTTTGTCGGGCGTTTGTGTGTCAGAACCAACGTTTTACAAGGAAAAAGATTTTTCTTGTAGGTGACTATCAATCGGCCAATGAAATACCCGCATTAGGTTCCAAGATCTTTAAGTTGCGTCAAATGATTGAGCTTTATCAGGCTCGTAATTCTCAAGCCCGCAATTCAAGCTCGATTAGGCTCGATTAGGCTCGGCGACGGCGGTTCTTCCAAACTTGCTCGACCGGCAATAGCAACGCTCTGCATTCTATTTTTAGATCCTCAAGCGTGTGGGTTTGCTCGGTAGCCATCCATCGGCTGGCCGATTCGGTTGAACGTCCAATGCGTTGGTAAAGCGACTCCATCTTTCGCGCCAATTGATCGTCACGGGTTTCTCGAATCCGACCGACCGCTCTTTCAAAGTTGGGGCATTCCTTACGCGTTACTCCAGCGACGTACTGCCGCAGCACGTCCGCCAAATCCGATTCCGTTTCGGCTTGTTGGATACCTTGTTTGGCGATCGCCATCGGGGAACGAAAACGCGCGACCACCGCTGGAGCGGTGGGGGCAAACTTGGTTACGAAAAACGCCAGCAAGCAAACCGGTGGAACCAAAGCCACGTACCACCACCGTTTCAGACCTTGCAGCATGCCGGTTAGTTTGGCTCGCCAATCGCCGTTGGCAGATGGCGCCCCCGAGGCAGTATCGTTTGCCTCAGATTCGGCAGGTGCTCCACTCGGAGTGTTGCTGACGACCGCGTCGAGGGCCAGCGATTCGGCTTTTTCAACTTCCAGTTCAATCGGTTCGGAGTAAACCGTCTGGTATTCCTTTTCCTCTGGATCGAAAAAACTGAACGGGATCGGCGGGATTCGAACGACTTCTTCCGAACGTGGACGGATCGTCGTCATGAAGACTTTAGTGTCGTCCTTTACGAATCCCGCCAGCGATTGATCGGTTACGCGAAAGTCGCTCACCAGCGACTCGATCTCGTGCAGCGGTGGAGCCTGGACAAGCTCCATCGGGCCGTCTCCGATGATGCCCAGCCTCAACGTGACGGGATCGCCGGCGGCTACGTTTTTCGGATCGGCTTGGGTGATGATCTTGTAACGCCCTACCGCGCCGCGATAGTCGGCTGGCTGACCAGCGACGGGAACCGGCAGGACTACTGTTGAATTCACGTTGGCCTCGGCAGCGACCGGACGAGATTCGGTAACCGTCAGCCGCCGGCCAAACGACGAGGAAAAGAGACCATCGCCCATCATCTGTTTCATTAAAGAGCTTCCGCTAAAAGGGCTATCGCCGAACAAACTTTCCATCGGATCGCGGCGGCGACCGAGCGAAAGCGGATAGTTGACGACCACTTGCAAATCACTGGCGTCGATCTTGCCGGGCTTGGTCGGATAGATCGTGCCGTTGATCTCGTAGAGGTAGTACTCGCGCGCGCGCCCTTCTTGGTTCTTGCGGAGGACGGAATCTCCGCCGGGGCGTTGGCGGTTTTCGGCCAGCTCTTGCATGCGATCCTCAAACGAACCCCAAGAAGTTTGGTTTGAGAGCAGCTGCCACATCTGGCCTTCGTCGAGTTTGATGCTGCTCTTGTGATCGGTGTAGGGCTTAAGCCAGATCTTGAGCTTGATATCCAGAGGCTGACCGACGAAGACCGATTCTTCTGCGCCTTCGACTTCCACGAACAGCAAATCACCGGTTTCGCTTTGAGCCGCGACAAAGCTGATCGGCCGCGTCTTTTCAGTCACGCCGTCAATTTCCACCGCGAGTGCCGGAATCTGAAATTCTCCGGGGCGTCGCGGCGTAATCTGATACTGCATCGTGACGCTGCGACTTTCGCTACGCCGACCGTTGATAATCATGATCTGTGAGGATTGCGACGGCGTACCGGCGCTGCGTACGTCGCAACCGTCGATCTCAAAGTCTTCAGGCAGTGAGTAATTTTGCGCGTTGCGGATTTGCAGTTGAAGCACGACCGGTGAACCAACCCAAGCTTCACGTGTCGAAATTCGCGCGTCGATCTTTTGGCCCCATGCCGTTGCGGAGCACAAGAAAATCCACGCGCACACGATCCATAAAAGGGAACGTTGTCGAAGTCTTAAAGCGTTCATTACCAATCCTTTTCCACCGGAACGCGGTTTCGCCGCTGACGTTGTTGTTGCCGAAGCCGTCTCAACATGTCGCGATCTCGAACGGCCTGTAGGAGTTTTAAAGCTTCTTGACGCGTCATGGTGCCGCTGTTTTGATCATTTTGCCGAGCCATTGAGCCGTTGGGTTTGTCTTCCGACGGTTCATCATTGGCTTGCATGTCGTTGACCGCAGAAAGGTCTCCTTCAGGCGGCTCCTCGCCGTCCTTTTCGTCTTGGCGTTTGAGCATATTGGGTTCCTGTTGATCATTGGCAGATTGACTTTGTGGATCTGAAGGTTGCTGCTGTTGCGAGGCTTTTGATTGTTCCCGGGCTTGTTGGTCGGATTGTTCGTCGAATTGTTCGTCAGAGGTGTTTTCCGATTCGGCCGAGTTCGACTGCTGAGAATTCTCTTGCGATGAATCGGACTTTCCTTCCTGGCGCTGCT
>CALDYR010000086.1 GCA_937944405.1 uncultured Pirellulaceae bacterium | reverse complement strand
AGAATTAAGAAATTGTAAACCTGGCGTTACTTTGATTTCTCCTCCTCCTCATCATGATATTTATTCTATAGAAGACTTAGCACAATTAATTTTTGATTTACATCAAATTAACCCATTAGCTCTAGCGAATCCACCTAACCTGAAATATCCAAAACACACACTGGAATAACGCCGGTGCATTTTCCAACGGAGGACCTACCGGCGCAAATCCTGAGGCCCGTGTGCAGCGCACGCGGAGAACTCCACAAGGGTCAGCGCGGAATAAATTTTTCTCACCACGCCGCAAGAACAATCTCCATTGTCTGATTCGTCTCCTCCACCACGCCATCGTTTTTGGTTAATGAAGTACGCCCTTTGGATGTTCGCCACGGTGCTGCTGATCCTGTTTTTTGTGTTTCCGTTTTTAACCAATTACGCGATACGCAGCGGCTCCTCCTTTGAATCGCTAATGCGATGGCTGGACACCATGCAGTGGCTACAGACAATTGCAATGCACTGCTGTGTTTACGTTTGGGTCACGTTTTTAGGCAGTTGCTTCGCCAGCTTTCTCAATGTCGTGGCCTGGCGAGTCCCCCGCGGTCGCAGCATTCTCGGTTCCAGCCACTGTCCCCATTGCGATTATAGATTACCCCTGCACGACAATGTTCCGATTTTTGGTTGGTTGAATAACAACGGGCAGTGTCGAAACTGTGCAGCGCCGATTGCGGTTCGTTATTTGATTGTTGAATTGCTGTTGGGCCTGACGTTTCTATTGCTATTTTTGGTGGAAGTCGTATTTGGCGGCGTGAACTTGCCAGTGCGACCTGAACTTCAACGCGCGGGGATAGAGTTTGTTCTCTTCACGCCTAACTGGTTTCTGATTTCCACCTTCGTTTACCATGCCACGCTGATGTGCGGTTTGTTTACGTTCGCCGTGATTGCATCCGAACACAAACGCGTCCCTGCATCCGTCGTTTTTTGCGCTGCGATATTCTTAATCGCCATCGCATCGACTTGGGCGCATGTGATCCAAGTTCCTTGGTGCACGGGGAGGGTGGAAATCGCAGATTGGCCGCCGGATATATTTTCCCCCACGTCACTGCACACAATGGCGATTGGCATTGTCGCAGGAAGTGCTGCGGGGGTGATTGCGTGGGTATTGAACAGAATTTTCTTGAAGGAGATGCCATCGCGCGATGACTCCCCGACCACTCTACCAACAACGACAGGCCCCAACGGCTATGGCCTGATCGCTGCAATGGCGTTGGTTGGATTGGCGTTAGGCTGGCAATCGACGATCGCAGTGTTGGCCCTTTGGGTGGTTGGGAAGTCGGTTCTCAGCTGGTTGCCGTCGATGAAATGGTTGTCTTTGGTTTCCAACAGCAGCGCCGTGGCGATGTTTGCTACAATACTGCATCTCCTTTTCTGGCGTTTGCAAATGCCGATGATCTTTTGGCTGAATGAGTAGTTGATGAACCAAGATAAACCCATTTTCTCACCGACAAATCGCCCCAAAGTCTATTTGCTCAGCTCCGTCGATTACCGACCGCATCTGGCCGATCGAATCGAAGCGCTCAAACCGACGATCCAACAGCACGTCGATATCGTGGGCGTTGATGAAGATTATTCGGACGATTTGTGCTGTACCGGAGCCGATTTTGTCATTGTGCTGGGCGGTGATGGTTCAATTTTGCGGGCGGCGAAACGTCTCGGTAACCACCAGATGCCGGTGCTGGGCGTGAATCTTGGCAAACTTGGATTTCTCGCTGACATCAGCGCCGATCGGTTAGGGGAATCGCTGGCATTGATCGTCAAGAACGAATACTGCTACGTGGACCACTTGATGCTAAAGGTCCAAGTGTTCCGCGATGGCGAAAAAATTGCCGAAAAAATTGGGCTTAACGAGGCCGCGATTCTTGGCGGGCCTCCTTTTGACATTCAGAAAATCGATCTCTACGTCGACGGCAAAATGGCCACGACCTACAGTTGCGACGGGCTGTTGATCAGTACGCCGGTAGGTTCGACGGCACATAACCTATCCACCGGCGGCCCGATTTTGAGAAAAGATTTACAAGCATTTGTGATTTCCCCTATCAGTCCCCACACCTTGACTGTGCGACCGGTGGTGGACACGGCGGATCGTGTTTACGAATTTATTGTGCAAAAACCCAACGAGTCGACGTCGATCGTGCTCGACGGTCAGGTTATTGCAAAACTCTGTTCGACCGATCGGGTTCGCATCGAACGTGCCAAATCGGTGTTTCAATTGATCGAAGTTGTCGGTAATAATTACTATCGGACGCTCCGAGAGAAATTAGGCTGGGGCGGACAGTTTAAGAAAGGGTTGTAATTCTGTTTCAGGCCTTGAGATAGAATTCAACGGAGTCTTCCGCGGAAGACTTTGGGCCGCGAATTAACTCATCGGTACGGATGCTCATGATGCGATGCTTCACGAAGAAAAGACTCCTCCTACAGAACTTCCTTCTCCTTTTGATGGCCATCGTCGTCGGAGTGCTACCGGTGGAATTTGCTCTCGCAGCCCCTCAAACTGAAAACGCGCGTGACGCGATCAGTTCTGCCGTCCGACGGATTGCTTCCAAAGCGGAATACGATTTCAAATATGATTTGAAAGAAAAACAGAAACTATTCTGGAAGGTCGAACATGTCACGACTACCAAAACGCAAATCGCCGGCACGACCGAAGAGGCTTCGGCTCGGGTCGAGACGCTAAGCTCCTGGGAAGTGGACAACGTTAACCAATCGTCCGGCGAGATGGTTTTCCGCAACACGATCACCGCGATCAAGGCTTGGAAGAAAGTTGGCGAAGGCGAACCTTCACTATACGATAGCCGCAACAGCAAAAATCCACCTGATGAATACGCTGGCATCGCGAAAAGTTTGGGCCAACCGCGATCGAGGATTACGATCACTCCCAAAGGAGCCGTACTGGATCGGCAATCGGATTTCGTGTCAACCGATTTTTCTGCCGGTGACATCACCCTTGCGTTGCCGACAAAAAAAGTCCCGGTAGGTTATCGCTGGAATGTCCCCACCGAATTCGAAGCCACTAATGAATTCGGCGCTGCGGTACGATTGAAAGCGCGCAGGTGTTACCAATTCTTCAAAGTCAGACAAGGCAACGCCTACATTTCCTTTCGCACCGAAGTGCTAACACCGATCGACAGCGAAAAAACTCGGTCTCAAATCCTTCAAAAGTTGGTGCGTGGTTACGTCGTTTGGGATTTCGAGAAGGGGTTACCCATTCAAAAACGTACTCAGTGGGACGAAAAAGTTCAGGGTTACGACGGCGCGGACAGCTATTTAAAGTATGTGGGCCGTATGGAGATTAAATTAGCCGACTCCACCGAACATGAAGAGGCGGAGAAAGCGCTAACGTACACATCACTGACGCCACTAAAGGTCGCTCCGATCAAACTTCGGCAATCCAACGAACGCCCGCTGCTTAGACATTAAAAGTTTGCCGACCGGCTGTGTTAATCGCTTGATGGACCAATTGCCTACAGCACAAGATACTCACGCAAGCTTTGGCTGAGTTGAGCGGTTGCCGAGGCGCTAAATTTTGGTTTTTCGAAATCGACCGAATCACCGCCTTCGATGCAGTCCAGCGTCCCCCCGGCCTCTTGCAAAATAAGAAAACCAGCAGCAACGTCCCAGCATTTCAATCCGGTCGCCCAATAAGCGTCGGTGCGCCCACACGCGACATAGCTTAAATTCAGCGCCGCCGACCCCAACCGGCGGATGCTGGCGGTATTACTTAAGACTCGCAAAAAACGTTCGACCTCGGGGTGGTGTCGATCAACGCTGCTGGAGAAACTGCAAACGACCAACGCTGCGTTAGGTTCGCGGCAGTCGCTGGTGGAGATCGGATTGTTATTGAGGGTCGCCCCCATGCCCTTGCCGGCAGAAAAACACTCGTTGAGCAACGGATCGTAAACGGTTCCTGCGATCAGTTCGCCTTGGTAACGTAGGGCGACCGAAACGCTGAACGAACGCAGTTGATGGACGTAATTCATGGTGCCGTCCAAGGGATCGACAACCCAGCAAAACTTATCGTCGTCGAGCCCACCGCTGTTTTCGGTGTCTTCTTCGCCAACCAAGATGTGGTCGGGAAACTGTGCCAAGAGATAATTTTCAATCGCAACTTGGGACACAAAGTCGGCTTCGGTTACGAGGTCCTTCGGGGCTTTTTCGCTGACCTTTGCCGTGCCCATCATCTTCACAAGTTTTTCACCGCCCAATTTTGCCGCGATTTGACTGGCTTCGATGAAGCGGCGGATGTCCGATTCCAGTAAATTCATAAAGTAACTTTTGAAAGAAGGGCGGTCAGAAATAAGGTCTTCATTTTCACAATTATCAGCTTACTTCACACCGGTGCCAAAGAACAAGCCTCCATCGGTTGAGCGATATATTAAGACGTAAAATTGGGCGTGAAAGATTTTAAATTTGTCACTTGTTCAAGCAATTCTAAATCGCCAGCACGAACCGCGCTAGGCCGGTCCAGAGTTAGTCGCATTGTGTCGGTCAAAGGCAATCAAGTGGATCTCACGTCCTCCATAAAAAACACCAAGCGAAACACCAACGTTGACCTTTCCCCACGCCCCCAAACTGCCGGTGGAATCAAGGGCCGGGGTAATGGGGACGTGAGAATAGGGGCAACTCCCAAACCGTTGCCACGGTCAAGGCCAGGGTTCGAAGCAACACGTTTATTTGCTTTTCTCAATACGCCAATGTCTAGAGTTGGAAAGTGGATGGTGATACGATACTGTGGCGGCCCCGACACGGATTCTTAATTAAACCTCCCCCATTTCACAGACAATAATCAATGAACTCAAATCAAGTCTGGGAACTGACCGGAACAGTCGCATCGACGCAATCGGCGATAGGGCAACACGATCTTCAGTTGACCATTGACAACGATTCGCCAAACTCAGGTGCAAAGGTAACGCTGGGCAAAGACGCTGTTTCGTTGTTCTCAGTGGAATCATCAGACGATGCTCAAGCGCTGGCGGACCTTTACGTCCGTGGCAACGATTTGATCGCTCGGTATCTATCCGACAGAGACAAATTCGACCGTGAAATATATTGGCGAGTGCTGACTCCAAGCCTACCGGCCGGCTCTTTTGCTTTGGAAATGATTTATTCGCTGCAAACGGATTTGCTGAACACACGCCCCAACCCGCAGATCGTTTCGACTTTGCGTGTTCAAGATGTGAGCTATTGGTCTGCGGTGGGAGACGCATTGGTCGGACAACTGCACTGGCAGCAACAGGACTCATGTGAGGGGTGCCAACTGATGATGGCGAAATTGCCCAACGGCCACCACGTGGCGATAGCAGTCTACCCAACCGATCTGATGGTTATGGAATTGGTCCGCACCGGCGAGGAAACGACAGTGACGTGCCGCTTGAACGCTGATTTTTTGGAGAAAGGCGTCATACGGAGAACTCGTATGTTTGCCTTGTGCGTTAACAGCGCAGTCAGCGCACACGACGTCGCTAGTGTCGCTCAACAGTTTCTTGATTCCGATACCCCGCTAACAACTTAGCAGTTTGCCATGATTGAAAATCAGGGGGGGAAGATGGACAGCAGGAATCGTCGGCCTTCGTTTTTTTTATAACGGCCGGTTCTGAGCATTGGCCTGAATTTTGGCGAATCCAGCCACCCTGAAACTAAAATTTGAACAACCGTGAATTACAAACTCCGACCGCCGTTAGCGGCGCTCACATGGCACGCTCTGACGTGGGAGATTAGCAACGCTTTTCGAGACGATCGGTAGACAGGACACAAGATGGCCAATAGGCTGCGGACCGGTTTGATGTTTAATGCTACGGAAAGGTGTCGGCGATGACAAAGGAATTTTCAGACGCAGAACTTGATTGCTACATCGAAGAAACGCTCGACGCAGACCGCGCACGGGCATTGGAACAGCAACTTCGTGAAGATGAATCATTGCTGAAACGGTTGTCTCAAATCAATGCTCGCCGTGGCGCGGGCCAGCATACCCTTGGCGGCATTTGGCGGCAAAATCAAATCGGCATCCCCAGCCGCGATCAGATGGGAAGTTTTCTATTAGGCGTGCTCGATGATCAACACGCCGACTACATCCAATTCCGCGTTGACGTGTTGAAATGCCCCTTCACGATCGCCCTAAAAACGGATTTAGAGAATCAAAAATCTGAAACCGAAGACGAAACAAGCACGCGCAGAACAAAATTTTTCGACAGCAGTGTCGGACTATTGCGAAAAAAGACGGATCGAAAAAACCGATCGTAATCACTAATCGGACTGCCGCGACAATGACGTGCCCCACGTCGGCCCCAAACGGTTCTTGAAATGCTTGGCCTGCAATTCTAAATCGCGCACAAACCACTAATTGTCCGCAAAAGAGTCGAAATCCGTGTAACGGAGTACCGGTCAAGCGTCATCAGCTAACGTTTTTCCTAAGACTTAACGGGCCACAAAATGATATCGAAACCTTTGCAATTCCTCATATTCTTCAATGTGTTGTTATTTCTGTGTGTCCAGTCTGCAATGGCACAGGAGAACATCACCCCAACTGAAGAAAAGTTCTTCGAAACAAAGATCCGACCAGTACTGATTGGCCACTGTTACGAATGCCATTCTATCGACAGCGGCATGACACGCGGTGGACTACTGGTTGATTCACGAGACGGTCTGTTACAAGGCGGAGAAAGTGGTCCTGCGATCGACGTCGACCGTTATCAATCCACTCCGTTTTGGACGGCGATCACCTATCAAGATCACGAGATGCCGCCGGCGGGTCAGTTGCCCGATAACGTAATCGCTGATTTTAAGAAGTGGTTTGAGATGGGAGCCCCCGACCCCCGGGTACGCAAAGAGATTGAGGTCAAAACCTTGATCGATGTCGACGCGCGGAAATCGCATTGGGCTTTCCAAAAACCTAATGGCGATCCTGAATCGTCCATCGATGCCTTGGTAGACCAAAAACGATTGTCAACGGGCACTCAACCGGTCGAACAGGCGGAACCGATGACGTTGCTGCGCCGAATCTATTTTGACCTGATCGGATTACCACCATCGGTTGAGGAGATAAATGCATTTAAGATAGCCTGGACCTCGGATCCTAATCGCGCGTGGCAACAAACGGTTGATGAACTTTTAGCGCGCCCTCAATACGGCGAACGTTGGGGAAGACACTGGTTAGACGTTGCCCGATACGCCGAATCTAGCGGCAATGGAAATTTCACATACCCGCACGCCTGGCGTTACCGTGATTTTGTGATTGACGCATTCAACCAAGACACGCCCTACGACAAATTCATCCAACAACAGATCGCCGGTGATTTGATGCCCGCCAGAACAGACTCGCAATGGCAGGAGAACCTAATCGCGACGGGTTTTCTGGCCGTCGGCATCAAAGATCAAGGGGAAAGAAACCCGCGTGTTTTCGAAATGGAGTTAATCGACGAACAGATAGACACCACCACACAAGCCTTTCTCGGGTTGACCGTTTCATGTGCCCGTTGCCACGATCATAAGTTCGACCCGATCCCCACCGTTGACTACTACGCGATCGCAGGAATCTTCAAAAGCACTCAAACGCTATACGGAACGACCTTCGGCCAGCAAAATCATCAATCCACAAAACTATTAGAATTGCCAATCGCGGACAAGGTCTCCGCATCGCAATCGTTTTCAAAAAAAGAACTTGATGGCATCCAAGACAAAATTAACAGTATCCAAAATGAAATTCGTTCAATACGCAGGGCCGCCAATTCCGCTGGCGGTGAAAAACCAGACCAGAGAACGATGGTAGCAAAACGCAACCAGATCGGGCGACTGCAAGGACTACTGAAAACCGTTGATGATCGTGGCAAACCTTACACCTATGCAATGGGAGTGCAGGACCGTGAAGTAGTCGATGCGCACGTTTTACTGGGGGGCGATGTCGAGCAAAAAGCCCAAGTCGTTTCGCGCGGATTTTTACAGGTGCTCAGCGATATTCCGTCTGAAAAAATTAAATCAGAAAGCAGTGGTCGTCGTGAGTTGGCAAAATGGATTGGCAACAAGGAAAATCCATTGACCGCCCGAGTCATGGTCAATCGGATTTGGATGCATTTACTTGGCGCCCCCATCATGGAGTCGCCCAACAATTGGGGACTGTCGTCAATGCCACCATCCAACCCTGAGCTACTTGATAATTTGGCGGTCAAATTCATGGCCAATGGTTGGTCCATCAAGACGCTGATTCGAGAAATTGTCTTGAGCGCAACCTATCGTCGCGCTTCAACATTCCATCAAGACAACTACCACGTTGATCCTGATAACAGATCGTTTTGGCGAACCAACGCGCGTCAGTTGGACGCCGAAGCGCTGCGTGATGCAATGCTCGCAGTCAGTGGATTGCTCGAACCCGATCGTCCCTACGCATCGGAAGTTGCGAAAGTTGGTGACGTTAAGATCGGCAGAACCATCGACAAAAATTCTTTCAAAAAACTAAACGTACACCGATCGGTTTACTTACCCATCCTGCGGGACGCCGTTCCGGACGCCCTTGCTCTGTTTGATTTTGCCGACCCCAATTCGACCAGATCCAAACGTGAGACAACGAACGTCCCCGCTCAGTCTTTATATCTGATGAACAATGACTACGTGACCTATTTGTCACAAAGGATGGCAATCAAGTTATCCCAAACACACAGAACAACAAAAGAACAAATCTGTAATGCCTTTTTAGAAATATACGGTCGGCCTGCGACTGATGGGGAAATTGAACTCAGTCGTCATTTCGTCGATCAATACCGGGTGATCGCGGAACCCCCACGTGCTCCTTCGCGTTCTGACAGTTCGTCGCGCACTGTCAGGAAAAACCGCAACAACAATAAATCGGCTAACGGTGACGGTAAACGCGCCGGGAAGAATATCACGTCAAAGGGACGTAGAAATCGACGTAAAGGGACGCAGGATTCAATGGGGGACTTCCCACGCCGCTTGCGACGGCAATCCGATTCCTATTCGCAATTACCCGCGTTGAAACTTACGAAGGACCAACAAGTCCTGGCTGTGCTTTGTCAGTCGCTGCTGGCCAGTGCAGAGTTCAGAATTGTTGACTAATTGCTGTTCTGCGAACCGCAGAACAGCGTTTGCGATGGAATCCAAAATAGATCGAAGCATTTCCCCCATTGAAAACGAGCTTGAAGATGAAAAATATTGATCGACGAACAGCCTTCAAAACCATTACAAGTTGCTTCGGTTCGTTAGCCTTTGCAGCCATGGCGACCGGCAAAGCACTTGGTGAGAATCCACAAACACCGCTTTCAGCCAAACAGTCGCACTTCGCAGCGCGAGCAAAGCGTGTCATCTTTTTGTCGATGCGTGGCGCCCCATCAACGATAGACATGTTCGACTATAAACCTCAACTTTCCAAAGACAACGGGAAGGCCGGAAAGTATCGAGCGGCTAAGTTATTAGGATCGCCATGGAAATTTAAACAACACGGCGACAGCGGGATTTGGATGTCAAATCTTTTGCCGCATCTTGGATCGGTTGCTGACGAACTTTGCATGCTCAAAGGTATGCACTGCGATCAACCCAATCACGCCGAAGCCACCACCGCGGTCCACACTGGGAATGCTCAGTTTGTACGCCCTTCGTTGGGAGCGTGGTCTTTGTATGGTTTGGGAACACTCAACGAAGACCTGCCCGGGTTTATTGTGCTGGGCCACCCCGGGGGAGCTCAGAACTACGGCAGCGCCTTTCTTCCGGCGGTCTACCAAGGCACTTCGATCGGTGCGACAACCGCGCGCGACCGGCGCGCAGGCACGCAATCACTTACAGTGCCCAATATAAAGAACCCTCAATTGAGCCCCAAAACGCAACGTCTCCAGCTTGATTATATCCAAGCCCTTAACCAATCCAAACTCAAACGCGCTGGCCACCAAAGCCAAGTCGAAGGAATGATCCAGTCGATGGAATTGGCGTTCACGATGCAAACCACATTGCCTGAGTTGCTCGACCTTTCCGTCGAAACCGAAGCAACCAAAAAAATGTACGGGATCGGCGAAAACGCAACCGATCAATTTGGACGACACTGCTTGCTCGCGCGGCGAATGGCGGAATCAGGCGTGAGATTCATCGAAGTTGTCAATAGCGGTTGGGACCACCACAATAACTTAAAATCAGAAATGGAAGACCATTGCACACAGATCGACAAACCGATCGCGGGGCTGATTAGAGATCTTAAAAACCGAGGCTTGCTGGAGGACACGTTGGTTGTTTGGGGAGGTGAATTTGGACGAACACCACACGGACAAGGCGGCGATGGCCGCGACCACAATAACAAGGGGTATACAACGTTCATGGCCGGCGGTGGGGTGAAACGCGGCTTCGTTTATGGAGCAACCGACTCGTATGGCTACGACGCGATCGAAGGCAGAATGCACACCCATGACTGGCACGCGACGATACTGCATCTGATGGGCCTGGATCATCAGCGGTTGACCTATCGCCATGCAGGCCGTGACTTTCGTTTGACCGACGTGGCCGGGAAAGTCGCAAAAGATATTCTGGCTTGAGATGGACCGGCAGTGGCGACCTACCGCACATGGTTGTACCGCACATGGTTGCCCGTGGTGCTTATTACTGATCCATTGACATCGGTGGCGTGTCTTAGTGATCGGCCGCTGCACCGCTGCCACGTGGTATTCGGACGCTTTCTACCAAATCGCGCACCTCTTGGGGTGGTGGCGGCGTGACCATCGAAACTGCAATCGTCACGATGAAGTTTAACAGCATCCCAACAGCCCCGATGCCTTGGGGTGAAATTCCCTGTTCGATGCCAAACCATCCAGCCAGCAGAAAGTTGTCAGGCGTCAGCAGCGGCCCATCAAAGAACATAGGCAGCACCTTATGAGAGGTTGCCATCACGATGTAGGCCAACGTAAACACCAACCCGACAATCATCCCCATTACAGCACCGGCGCGGTTGGCCCGTTTGAAAAAGATCCCTAAAAAGATCGCCGGAAAAAAGCTTGCCGCCGCCAAACCGAAGGCGAAAGCCACAACCTCCCCGACAAAACCGGGTGGGTGAATTCCAAAATAACCCGCAACCAAAATACCGAAAACAATCGCAACCCGACCAATGAAAAGTTTTTGCTTCTCGTTCGCTTTAGGTGTCACAAAACGAACAAACAAGTCATGCGCTAGTGAACTACTGATGACCAACAGCAACCCAGCGGCTGTCGAAAGCGCCGCCGCCAACCCGCCCGCAGCGACCAACGCGATCACCCAAGGTGGCAATCCGGCGACCTCTGGGGTGGAAAGCACGATGATGTCTTTGTCGATGTTCGCAAGTTCAGATTGGACGGTGGCCTGGCCATCTTCGCCTGTGTGTTCGATCAGTTTCAAACTGATCGAACCATCGTTGTTTAGGTCGTCGAACTTCAACAGTCCGGTGCGCTGCCACTGGGTGGCCCAGTTAAGCGGTTCCCCTTCGGTGGAAACCAACGCGTAAATCGGAAAGACCGAAATCCCCTCACCCACTAACCGCCGGCGCTCTTTCTCAGCCGCCTGGGAGTCAGAAAATACTTGTGGGGCACCACCTGATTCTATGGTGATGCTTTCGATCCGCGCATTGTGCATGCTTTTCATCAGATTGTAACGAGCAAACATACCTAACGCCGGCGCGGTGGTATAGAGTATCGCAATAAAGAAGATCGCCCATACCGCCGAATATCGCGCCGCGCGGACATTTTTAACAGTGTAAAACCGCACAATCACGTGCGGCAAACCCGCAGTCCCAAACATTAGCGCCGCGGTGATGCAGAAAACGTTCAATTGAGTGAAGCTATTGAACGGTTGCGTGTATTCCTTTTCGCCAAGATCCACCAAAACATCGTTTAGCTTCTGCGAAATGTCACTGGCCGCGAACCCAATTTGAGGGATAAAGCTATCGGTCAGCATCCCTGAAATCGCAACGCTGGGAATGAGAAAGGCTAAAATCAGAACGAAGTACTGGACCACTTGGGTCCAAGTGATACCTTTCATCCCTCCCAAGACGGCAAAAAAACCGACGATCAACATCCCAATGACGACCCCGATTTCTAGCGGCACTTCTAAGAACCGGCTGAACACGATGCCGACCCCTTTCATTTGGCCGGCCACGTAAGTGATGGAAACGAAGATTGCGCAAATCGCCGCAACCACCCGCGCCGTTTCGCTGTAGTAGCGGGCGGCAATAAAATCGGGGACCGTATAGTGCCCAAACTTCCGCAAGTATGGTGCTAGTAACAGCGCTAACAAAACATACCCGCCGGTCCAGCCCATCAAATAGACGGCCCCATCGGAGCCCTTGAAACTGATCAACCCAGCCATGCCGATAAAGGAAGCGGCGCTCATCCAATCAGCGGCCGTTGCGGCTCCGTTAGCGACCGCAGGAACGCCTTGTCCGGCAACATAAAAGCCTTTGGAATCTTGAACGCGACTGCGCCAACCGATGTAAAGGTAAACCGCGAA
This sequence comes from uncultured Pirellulaceae bacterium, assembly GCA_937944405.1. Classification (GTDB taxonomy): domain Bacteria; phylum Planctomycetota; class Planctomycetia; order Pirellulales; family Pirellulaceae; genus Mariniblastus. The sequence continues at coordinate 19,578 of CALDYR010000086.1, read as the reverse complement.
AGTCAACGCCACGAAACTCCACGTCCAAACACGCGCAGGATCAGCGGCAGCCAATAAGGAAAAGTTGGAAAGCATCATTTACTATTCGTCCACGTCAAATTTGCGGTCCAACCGGTCCATTAAAATGGCGTAGGCAAACACCAATAGCACGAAGATGAAAATCGAACCCTGCTGAGCGAACCAAAACCCTAAACCGAGTTCTCCGACAGAAAAGTTGTTCAGCGGTTCAATGAAAAAAATGCTGATGCAGAACGCAACAACAAACCAAACGCATAACAGAACCGCCACGATCCTTAAATTGGATCGCCAGTACTGCTGCATGTCCTTTGGTTTTTCGTCCTTCGAATTCTTCACGGTGTGCGGGAGTTAGATGGATGCGGACTTACGGTGGACAGCCCCCACTTTAGCACGCGGAGGATTTCGATGCGCTGTGAGGCAAGAAGATCTCACGGAAAACTATAATAACGCTTTCGGTGCACTCGTTTTTAAAAAAACTACTTGAATTTCACAGCAACCCCGTGGTTAAAGTCGCCCTAGGGGAGAAGCACCGAGAGCCCAAAGATTGCTTTTCCCGTGAATGTCGTGAAATTTTCCCGGGTTCCCGTGGACGCAACCATCAGAAATTCCGGCCAATCCCAATACGATTTCGAGCCTGTTACTAACATCCGTAAAGCGCTTAAAAGAAAGTGGCGGACTTTTCCACAGCCTATTGGGTAAACGTTCCCATGATCTTGCTAAATGAGTTCTCTGTTTTGGGGCCGACAAGAATACTATCGCCGGGGCGCAGCCCGTAATTGGTTTCCGGTCGAACGGTTTTTCCACCAGCGTCATAGATCGCCGACATCTGCAATGGGCGATAACTGCCATCAACTTTGCGAAACAGGTCAATGTCCATGTTTCGCAGTTTCTTAATCGCGCCCGATTGCTCCAAAGCGTCCTGAATCGTCATTGGGCCTTCGAGTTTGCCTTGATAGACTTTCGCCCCTCCGAACGTCGATTCCATTTTGACTTGGTATTGAGCCACATCAGGATTGACCGCATCTACGATTTGGTTAGCGTTCGAATTAACTGGCAATGTGGAACATCCCGTCGAAGTCGCCGTAGCGATCATGAAACAAAAAATCGACAGAACAAACTGAGATCGCCGGGACGGTAGAACGCTGATTTTGCTAGTTTGCATCTGATTGGATCCAGTTAAATTTGCAGAAACCCCCTGTTTCTTTCGATAGCATCGACACACCTGCAGCCCGCAGATTAGCCGCAATCAAAAAAAACATGCTAATCGACAAACTTTATCAATCGCCTTCCCAAACGAGGGTTCGACTTGTTAGGGTACAATCAGATGCCGGGGAGACACGCCCTCAAAAAACAAATGTGGTGAAAACAACTGTGGTAAAACCAGCTAAGGCCAATTGGACTGATAAAGTAGCGGTCGTGACCGGCGGGTCGAGCGGTTTAGGCCGTGCGATCGCGTCGCATTTCGCCAGCCAAGGGGCGCGCGTTGTCTGTTTGGCAAGGGATGAAAACAAACTCGCCGCGACCGTAGAAGAATTAAACCAATCCGGTGACGCAGTCAGCGCGGTGGTTGCCGATGTGACCCAAGACGCAAGCGTCGCCGCGGCGGTGGCGGAGGTGCAACGCAGCCACGGACAAATTGATCTGTGGGTCAATAACGTCGGTCGTTCCTTGCGCATTGCATTGACCCAAGCACAAGTTTCCGATTACCAACAGTTGATGGAGATCAACTTTCTTTCCGCAGTCCGATGCAGTCTGGCCGCCCTCCCGGAGCTCGATCGGACCAGCGGCCACTTAGTCAACATTGGTTCTTTGGCGGCGAAAACGGGTTGGCCGTGGGTGGCCCCCTACGCAACGTCGAAACACGCGTTAGCCGCCTACCACCATCAACTGCGATTGGAAGGACCAAAGTCGGTGCATTATCTTTTCGTTTGTCCCGGGCCCATCCGTCGGGCGGACGCCGGGGTTCGATATTCGGCCGAAGCATCCAAGTTGCCCACTCAAGCCACCCGACCGGGGGCGGGCGTAAAGCTCAAAGGCATCCCGCCGGAAACCATTGCGGCCCAAATCCGCGTCGGCTGCGAAAAACGCAAGGCCGACATCGTGATCCCCAACAAGGCCCGGCTCGCGTTCGCGTTGGCTCAGTTGTCGCCTCGATTGGGCGATTATTTGTTAAAAAAGTTCTCCGGCAGCAAACATTGAATCCCTTGGCGACGCTTGGCAAATGATTTACGAAGCTCCACTTTCCCTCACCGGTCAAGGAACTTTGCCAACCGGTTTTGCTGCAATCAAAAATCATGCGGGTGGTTGATTCCGGCATACGCCGATGTGAAACTTAAAAAAGCTGTGTTAACTTTTTTGATGAAAACTCTCCGTAACCCCCTCGGGCGTGCGAGTGGAAATTCGAATTTAAGAACACGCAACGTCAATCCGAAAATGCAACCACTAAAATTCTAGGTAAATCTCAAGGAGAAACTCATGGCAGCCTTCCCTGATGTTCCGAAAATCAAATTTGAAGGGCCGAACTCCGACAACCCGCTTGCCTTTCGATACTACGATCCCGAGGAAGTCATCGAAGGGAAAACGATGAAGGAGCACTTGCGCTTCAGCGTCGTTTACTGGCACACCTTCCGGGCCAACGGCAGCGACCCCTTCGGTGCCCCGACCCTAAACCGACCATGGGAAGACGGAACCGCCAGCCTCGACAACGCCATCAACCGGGCACGCGTTGCGTTTGAGTTCATGGAAAAGTTAGGCGCTCCATTCTACGCATTCCACGATCGCGACGTCGCGCCCGAAGGCAGCACCCTGGCCCAGACCCATGAAAACCTCGACAAGATCGCCGACGTGCTGGAAGAAGAACAACAACGCACCGGTATCAAATTACTGTGGGGAACGGCTAATATGTTCTCCCACCCGCGATACATGCACGGCGCCGCGACCAGTTGCAATGCCGACGTGTTTGCCTTCGCCGCCGCTCAAGTCAAAAAAGCACTGGAAGTCACCCTCCGCTTGGGCGGCGAGAACTACGTGTTCTGGGGCGGTCGTGAAGGTTACATGAACCTTTTTAACACCGACATGAAAAGGGAAATGGATCATCTGGGCCAGTTTCTGAACATGGCCACCGCTTACGCCGACGAGATCGGATTCACGGGAACATTCCTGATCGAACCCAAACCCAAAGAACCCACCAAACACCAGTACGATAGCGACGCCGCAGCATGCATCAACTTTCTGCGGGCTTACGGTTTGATGGATCGTTTTAAATTGAACATCGAAACGAACCACGCAACGCTGTCAGGACACACGATGATGCATGAACTGGACTACGCCGGAACGCAGGATTGCCTTGGATCGATTGACGCCAACACCGGTGACCTTCTATTAGGCTGGGACACCGATCAGTTCCCGACGGACATTTATCTGACCACCCAATGCATGCTGGCAATCCTCAAGCACGGTGGCATTGGGCCCGGTGGCGTAAACTTCGATGCAAAAGTGCGGCGCGAAAGCATCGATCCTATCGATTTGTTTTACGCACACATTGGCGGCATGGACGCATTTGCGCGCGGTTTAAAAATAGCAGCCGCGATTCGAGCCGATGAAGGAATGCAAAAATTTGTCAACCAACGTTACTCAAGTTGGGACCAAGGCGTTGGCAAAGCCATCGAGGCCGGAAAACATGACTTCAAATCGCTCAGCCAATACATGATCAACAAAGGCGAAGCCGCCCCCAACACCAGCGGGCGCCAAGAGTTCCTTGAGAACTACATCAACCGTTTTGTGTAAAGGTTAGTTGTTCGTTGTTCGTTGTTAGTTGTTCGTTGTTAGTGAAACCCGCAGGGCGGGCTGTTGTCAGCGCACTACCAAGGGTCATAAGATTGGTGCCTTGTTTCGTAGTGGAATTCGCCGGAATCCCGGGCTGAGGGGAGCTCTGGCGAATCCCACTACGATTACGTCAACTAACTTGCGTTTGATACTTCAGCATCATGCTTTTGTTGGATCGCTTGGGTGAGCGGATCTTTCGGTCAGCAATATGTAGCTCTCGTTCAATCGTTCTTCCGACAGGTTACGGATCAATCTAGCGACTGTTGGTAGGCTTTGACCGCAGCAATAACTTGGCCTTCGGCTGGAAACTGGTCGTCAGAATCGTGCTTACAGTAAAGCACCTTATCGTCGGCCGTGATTTTGTAGACGCCGCCACTACCCGCAACTAATGTGGGTTTCACTCCGAATTCGTTCTCGATATCGGCCGCCAAACTGGTGGCCTGAGGGAGAAAAAATCACTCGTTGCAGTATTCGATTGTTATCTTCATAACAGCTCCTTTCAAAAAACATTCCCGACCGTTGTTGGGAAATTTGTGTGGTGCTCCAAAAAGTAGACTGAAAAAATAGTTTTCATAGGGCAGAACGCAACCTGCCGTTGTGCCACTAATTCAGACTAAAATTCGGTGGAAATTCGCTTGGTGGTTCTGGCGACTGGACCTGTTTCTCCAACCGGCGCAGAATCTTGAGAATGAACTCGGCCCGTTTGACGACGCTGTCGATCCCAAGGGCTTGCTGTAATTCTAGAGGATGCGCACCACAGGAATAGCAAATTAAATCCACCAGTTGTCCAGTCCCAACATCGCTTTCCAAAAGACTGTCCAGTGAAGCGCGATCCAAATGAGACTGAGCAGGCAACATTTGCAAAAACTGATCAACGACCCGCTGTCTCAGTTCCTGCAGTTGATCGGCCGGTTCGGCGTCTTCGTCATCAGCCAACAATTCCACTCGCGCCTTACGAAAATTGAGTTCGAAGTTGACTTCCTCTAAAATCCGTGCCCGTCGGACCCCCGCCAACAGCAAATTATAGCGCCCATCTTCTAACTCCGCATGCGTCATAATTTTGCCGATGCAAACGGTATCGAACAACGCCGGCCGATCGCCCGAGGTGACCAATTGTTCGGGCTTCACCATCGCCATCGTGATCAATTCATCACTCGCGATAGCTTCTTGGACCATTTCCTTGTACCGTGGTTCGAAAACGTGCAGCGCCTGCACGACGCCGGGAAACAGCACCACATTCGGCAGTGGAAATAGCCTCACGATTCCGGAAAAACTGTCGGGAAGCCCTATTTTAGGTTTGGCCATCTTTGCCTTACTCGTCGAACGCCATGAATAGTCTCAACACGTACCAGAACAACAACGCCACCGACGCAAACAGTGACAATGACGCCGCCACGTATTGGTTGGTGCGATAGCTGTGTAGAACGTTCGACGTGCTGTAGAGGATACTACCAGCGGCCAGAACGATCATCGCAACCGAAAACCAAACTCCCAATTGGAACCCCAAAACCATACTGGCCACGCACAAACCAATCGCCGCCAACCCGCCCACCCAGAGCGCTGATCGCAAAAAGGAGAAATCAGCTTTGGTTAAAAACACAACAAACGTCAAACCACCGAACACCACCACGGTGACAATCCCCGCTGACGAAATCGCCCCCGGTGCGAACCGGTCGGCCGCGTAAAGTAGCGGCAGAAACAGAAGCGCTTCGGCAATCACATACAATGACAAACCAAGGTACTGCATTGATCGTGAGGTATCACTACGAGCCCATCGGTCGGCAATGTAGCTCACGGCCATGAACGCCCCAAAAAACAGCAAATACGTATAACCGGAGGTCACCGTCTCCGCGAACCGTCCGATTTGCTCGTTGAACAACGTCAACGCGATGCCGTTGATCGCCGCGAAAGCAAACACCGCGCCGATCAAGTGCAAGTAAGTGTTGCGTATAAAGGTTGCCCGTTCGTCGACAGCCGCTTGGGCCACCACATCGCCAAAGGGAACGTAAGGAGATTCGTATGGGTTTTGACTCATTGTTTCTTCCGGTTAAAGTCTGTACTGCTGGCCTCAAAACATCGCCCGAGTTCGGGTTTAGGTTTGGGCAAAACCACATTGTTTCATGATCGCAGGCCGAAGATTTGAACACCTTCATATTATTGCATATCTTTCAAGAATTTCGACTCCGATCAATCCCTGACGCCCTTTCCACCATAATAAATCGTGCTCGCCCCCGTCGGCCACCGACAGGGATCGATTTATCAATCCAAAATCGCTTTGGGGGGCAACAATGCGGCTTCTTTCGAGGTTGGTTCCTGCATTTCCCATAGAGCAAACCAACCACGACGCCCCCCAACCAAGCCGGCTGTTTCAGCTTAAAAACTTTTCCGGCTTAAATTTTTGGCTGGTTGACACAACCGGCGCGCGGTCACAAAATCCCACCTGCGTCAGACACCACGCCCCTGAACCCGAGAACCGATATGATTCTTTCCGGCTGCGAAATCGAAAAACGACTCGGTACTGACATACAGATTGACCCGTTTAAGCCAGAGAACCTTAACCCCAACAGCTACAATTTAACGTTACACCACGAAGCCCTCATCTACGAAGAGGTCGTGTTGGACATGAAGAAAAGTAATCGGGTTAAACACATCGAAATCCCCAAAACGGGACTGACGCTTGAGCCAAACCGGTTGTATCTCGCACGCACCGTCGAAAGAACCGAAACGCACAACCTGGTCCCGATGATCGAAGGGCGTTCGTCGATTGGCCGTCTGGGGTTGTTCGTGCATGTCACTGCAGGATTTGGTGACGTCGGTTTTGCCGGGTACTGGACGCTGGAGATGTTCGCCGTCCAACCAGTAAAAATCTATCCGGGCGTTTCGATCTGCCAAATTTTCTACCACCAGATAGAAGGCGAAGTCAAAGAATACGTCAGCGGCAAGTATCAAAATAACCAAGGTATTCAACCCAGCCTGCTGTACAAGGAGCTCAACCCCGACGGCGTCGAAACCGAAGACCCGCAGTTAGAACTTGGTTTCTAAATCCTGTTGCACGAGTCGATTATTTTGGTGCTGTCGAAAGTTAAGAGACGGTCTCGGACACAATGTTCAGCCGACGGTAAACAGGCCAGCCCACGTCACCAAAGACAAAATCGTTGTCAAGCAACCCTTCGAACTCCCCTAATGCCCACTGCAACCAGCAACATATCGGACGTGCCAGCACAATTTGTTGTCAAACCTTAACGCCAAATCCGATTCTAAGATCGAACCCAAACAACAAAGCTCGTTTTTGGTCGATTTGCTAAAGTTGAAACTTGCTTCGAAATTGGTGATTGATAAATTTTCATCATGTGGCACATCGCAGGAAAACTTGTTTCCGCTGTGAATCTGCCGAACTATTCGCCCCCTATTTCGCCCCCCACAAAACGCATGGCAACGTCAGTCTCCGAAGTTGATCTCCTGATTCAAAACGCCCAGCTGCGCAACGAGATGGAACCGTATCTCGACGAGTCCATTTACTTGGTGGATTTAGATCGCATGTCAACGGTCCACGAAAACGAATTTCTATCTTCGATGTTGGCTTGGGAGAAAGCCCCTGTGTTGCCGATCAGTCAATGGTTTTCCCCCGAAATGGAATTAGTTCCCCATCAAACGATGGACGACCAAACGCTCGCACTCGAACTCGATCGAGTGATCCATTTGTTGTTTGAAAAAAAGATCGCGTTGCTGCAAACCGGACACCTTTCCGACCGCCAACTGTATTGCTTGATCGCGCGAGACATCTTACCGGCCCAAGAGAAAATGGTTCAGCTTCCCGGCCGCGACGTGCTGCAATGGCAGTGCTTCAATCCCGACGACGAGGAATCGTGGCTGAGATATTACGCCTCTGATTCGCAGCGCGCTGATTGGGCCGTCGAACACAACCTCCGTCTTCCTCCCAAAGAAGACCTGCCGTTTCCTCGGCGATTGCCCTATAGCGTTTGAGCTTTCGCCACCGCGAAAATCAAACTCTCACCCCGCTAAAATTCAGTCCGATAAACAGCGACCGTAACCACAATTCATTCATCGGCAATTGGCTCAACATCGGTTAAGGATCGCGGGTTTTGTAAGTCCGGAGTTCAAAGCCAGCGCTTTTCTTTCGTTTAACCAAACCCAAAGGGGGATGTGTTGGGTGACGCTGAAAACACATACGTCTGTTGGCTAACGGTTCAACATAAAAACTCTGGTGCAAACGAGCGTCGCCCAACCACCAAGCTGTTTTTCCAGCGTTCCTAAGAAACCATGCCCCGCCCCCCAATGACCAACTACGCGGCGTCTTCACCTGCACCGATCAACCGAAACGTTCCTTTGGATTGAGCCTCAACAGTGGTGGCGTCGGCAGAATCGAACAAGATGCTGTTGGTGCGGCGGGCACGGCGGAAGGGTTGCTCGCCCAGCATCCTTTCTCCCGATTCTGCCCACGCATCGGCGGTGTCGCAAAGATCGTTCATCAATCGTTGCACCCCAGATCGTGCCGCTTCGAGTTCATCTCGAGTCGATTTTCGTGGAATGTGAATTTTCGGCCCAAAGATAATCCGAATACGTGAAGTGGGACGCGGCAACGCGAACTTGTCCCACGTGTTCAACCGGTACGCATTGGAGATCGATATCCCCAACGGCACAATCGGCATTCCCAATAACGAAGCCAAGTAAATCGGCCCCAGGGCCATCTCCCGCCGAGGCCCCCGCGGACCGTCCGGTGTCAGCGTCAGACTGGACGTTTTACTGTTTCGTTTTAACTGACGGATTGCCGACGAACCGCCGCGCGAGGTACTTCCCCGCACGATTCGCAACCCCAACGCCAACGCGGTCTGATTGACCCATTCGCCATCACGATGTTGAGAACAAAGAATCGTCAGCGGCGTGTATCCCCAACGTGGAAGAATCACACTGATGTACTCATGCCAAAACGAAAAAATGACGTGTTGGTTGTACTCGGCGCGAGCCGGATCGACGCTCCGATCGTAGTGGCAAATTCGCAAGTCCAACAGATCCAGCAGCCCCGGCAGAACAACCGAGTTCACTTTGCCAAGTAGTTTTTGCTGTCGAGTTGCCACCGGAATTCCGCTCACGATATTCATGCGTCCTTGCTAAAGTTTTTTCAACGAATCTTCGTTAACACCAAACGGCACGCTCTACAGTCCTTCAGCCCCATGAGAGGCAGCGCGCCTCCAATAACTTACCCGAAAATGCCGACAACAACGGACGGCCATTGGAGCCAAATATGAACCTACACACGCCTCAAACCACGCAGGTACTTCAGCTGAAATGCGTAACGTTTGCGTAGGTTATAGCGGTAATGGCCGTCGACGCGAATCTCAACCTCGCCAAACGCCGGAGAACACCTCAGTCGCCGGACCGTCCATGAACACGTGATTGGTGGCTTCGACCCATTCCAGCACCAGAGTGCCGCCGAGCAAATGATTGGTTAGTTTGCGCTGGGTCCTTCCTGTCAACACTCCCGCCACGCAAACGGCGCTGGCTCCGGTCCCGCAAGCCAGGGTTTCTCCTGAACCGCGTTCCCAAGTCCGCTGTTTGACCTCCGTTGGCGAAACGACCTCGATGAACTCGACATTGGTTTTGGCCGGAAACCGAGGGTCCGTTTCGATCATGGGCCCCACTCGTTGAACTAAATCATCGGTCGCTTTGTCGACATAAATAATACAGTGCGGATTTCCCATCGAAACGACGGTTACCTCGAAGGTCCGCCCATCAACTTCCAACGGAACATTCACTACCGCACCGTCACCGACCAAAGTCGTAGGCACCTTATCCGGTTCGAGAATTGGTTCCCCCATGTCAACCTTGACCGAATCAACCTTTCCATCGACAACCGTCAGGGCAACCTGTAGTACTCCCGCACCGGTCTCTAACGCCAGTTGTTCCTTTTGGGAAATTCGATGATCATATACATACTTTGCCACGCATCGCAGGCCATTGCCGCACATCTCTGCTTCGCTGCCATCGGCATTGAACATCCGCATTTGTGCATCGGCGACATCTGAGGGGCAGATCAGAATTAATCCGTCGCCACCGATGCCCTTATTGCGATCCGCAACTTCAATCGCCAACGCCGCCGGATTCTCAGGCATCGAATTATTGAAACAGTCGACGTAAACATAGTCGTTACCCGCGCCATGCATTTTCGTAAAATTCAATGCCATTGATTTCTCGCAAGTCTGCGCCGAACGCGTTTAAAAAGAAGTTCTCGGGAGATAAACCGTCGCTCCAGACGTGCCCCTCCGGTGCAAACTCGCCGGAACGAAAAACAACCAAGCTCAATCGAACCGGTTACTGGCTGGCCGAAGCAGGGCCAGCCATATTTTCAACAGACGCGGGGCCTTACCGGAGGTTATTCGCCACGTAGTTTCAGGCTTTGCTGGGTCAGTTTTTCACGGACTTCAGTCAGGCTGGTGACGCCGAAGTTTTTACACTCCAACAAATCATCAGCCGATTTACGGATAAGTTCGCCAATGGTCGTCAACCCAAGTCGCGTCATGCACTTGCGGGCACGTACCGACAAATTGAGATCTGACATCGGACGATCCAGCAATGCTTGTTCGTCTTCGGACAGGTGGCTGACATCGACAGGTTCATCGGCGTCGCCTTTTTCGTGTGAGAATTGCCCAACCATCAACCCCTTGTTGGCCATGACTTCACGAATCTCGACCAACGAAGTTTCCCCGAAGTTCTTACTATTGAGCAGCTCTAATTCGGAAACTTTCGTCAAATCGCCCAGTGTCAAGATCCCCATCTTCTGCAGGCAATTACGGCTACGCACCGACAGTTCGAACTGAGCGATCGGAATGCTCATCACGCCGGCGATTTGCTGTTTCTGTTTTTCGCGGTCGTGATCGTACTGTTCGTCCATCGATGCCATCGCATCGGCACGGTACAGCCGAGCATGTTCATGTGTGGGGTGAGTTTCTAAAATGCGATCGTAACAACGAACGGCGCGCTCGTACTGGTCATGATCTTCGTACAGCAGCCCCAGATTCAATAACGCCCCAACATTGCATGGGAATACTGCGACGGCGCGCTGATAAAGCTCTAGCGCCTTGTCGTCGTTACCGCGTCGGTCATTTTCCAACGCCAAACCGAACAACGCACCGGCATGAGAGTCATTGAGTTCCACTGCGCGTTCGTAAAGCTTGCAGACTTCGTCGGGGTTATCGCAACGGGCGGCGATCGTGGCGCCACGTTGGTACAAATACTCCGCCGTTTGCTCGATTGGCCCAAACAGATCGTCTAAAAGTAACATCGCTCCATCAAGATCACGCGCCTGCCGTTTTGTCTCGGCTATCGCGACCATGCACAGTTCGTTGTTGTACCCGGCAGTTTTTGCTGATTCGTAGCACTTGATCGCTTCGTCATTGCTCTTCAAAAAGAAATGCGACCGCCCTTGGTAGAAGTAAGCCAATGCCCCACCATCGGCGCTGCCGAGTGTTTGGATGGCATCGTTATAACGGCCCAGTAAATACTGACAGATACCAAGCCGAACCGAAGTCGCGGGGGTACGCTCGGTTTGCTCTTCTAGCTCTTGGGTGATTTCGCGCAACTGCGGGTATTGGGAATAGTCATTGCAGATCCGGTCGGCGATGATCTCAATCTCGTTGGGGCCAAATGAACTGTTCGAAAGCAGGATATCTTTCAACTGAACATCGATAACTTGTGACATCTACAAAAGCTCCAGAAAGCGAAATGCGTTTAAATTTTGCGGGATTATTTTAACTCGGTATTTTTACACAAACCCCCGTGTTCTACAACCGTCATTCTTGAAGGACACCGCGTGCCAGATTGGCAGTAAGCCCCCCGCAACGCCCGCGCCGAAGTAGCCCCCGGACGGCCCGTTTCCCTCACATCACCACAGACGGTCTTGTCCGCCGGCAATTCAACAAGTGTCATCACGCCACCGCTTGACCGTCCGCTGACAAGGCAGGAAATTGGCTCAACGGTTTGCCGCAAATCAGTTGAACTAGAGGCTTATTGTCTCACTTCCGTCTCATCGCCTCTCAACAGCGTGAAACGTTGGAGAAATCAACCTCAACCGGTAAACCGTTACCAATGCGCGGCTCACTGAGCGCGTCGAAAAGCCGTCCGATTAAAAAGGGCACAGGGCTTCAGGCGTTTTCTTTTTTGCCACCTTTAAGCCGATAGTTTACTTCGGCGCGTCCTTGGCACGGCCCTTGCAACTGTGACGGGCAAGCAATCGTCCGAGCTGACGTTTTTGCACTTTTGTGTGCCAAAACAAATTTGGCCGACTGACAAACAAATCAAAAACAGAGATACTCCGGCCTCTTGATAAAGACGGAACCTTAGTTCTCTTACGACACGCTGATTTATTTATCCCAACAACTCACACTGATGGAGGATTCCGGTGGCAAAACAAATGGTATTTGACGAAGCCGCTCGCAAGCCGCTTTTGGAAGGCGTTTCCAAACTCGCTCGCGCGGTTCGCAGCACACTTGGCCCCCGTGGCCGCAACGCCATTTTGGATAAAGGCTGGGGCAGCCCGAAAATCACAAAAGACGGTGTCACTGTCGCCGAAGACATCGAACTGGATGACCCCTTCGAAAACTTGGGCGTTCAATTGGTCAAAGAAGCCGCCAGCAAAACTAACGACGTCGCTGGCGACGGAACCACTACCGCGACCGTTTTAGCCGAAGCGATCTTTCGCGAAGGCATCAAAATGGTAGCCGCCGGTTTTGACCCAATGGCCATCCAGCGCGGCATCAACAAAGCCACCGAAGCGATCTGTAATGAGATCGACAAACTGGCCAAACCAATCGACGCCAAAAGCAAAAAAGAAATCCAACAGGTCGCCACAATCGCCGGTAATAACGATCCATCGATCGGCGCGGTATTAGCCGAAGCCTTTCTTAAGGTCGGCAAAGACGGCGTCATTACCGTCGAAGAGGGACGCGGTTCGGAAACCTTCGTCGACGTCGTTGAAGGCATGCAGTTCGATCGCGGTTTCTTGTCGCCGCACTTCGTGACCGACCAAGACAACATGGTTGTCGAACTGGACAATCCCTACGTTTTGATCTTCGAAGAGAAAATCTCATCAAACAAAGCGATGATTCCGCTGCTCGAAGCGGTCAGCAAATCAAAGAAGCCGCTATTGGTCATCGCCGAAGACGTCGAAGGCGAAGCACTTGCCACTTTGGTGGTCAACAAAATGCGAGGCATCCTGCAAGTCTGCGCCGTCAAAGCCCCCGGTTACGGTGACCGTCGCAAAGCCATCATGGGTGACCTTGGCGTGTTGACCGGCGGTCAGGTGATCTTCAAAGACCTCGGTATCGACCTCGAAGGAATCCAGCTCAGCGATCTGGGACGTGTCAAGAAAGTCCGCATTACCTCCGAAGAAACCATCTTCGTCGGCGGTGGCGGCAAGAAAGATGAAATCGCAACACGCGTCGACCAAATTCGCAAAGAAATCGAAGCCACCGACAGTGACTATGACCGCGAAAAACTTCAAGAACGATTGGCGAAATTGGCCGGTGGCGTCGCCCAAATCAATGTCGGTGGTGTCACCGAAACGGAGATGAAAGAACGCAAAGACCTGCTCGAAGATGCCAAAAGCGCCACCGCCGCTGCACTCGCCGAGGGAATCGTCCCGGGCGGTGGAGTAGCACTACTTCAAGCCGAAAAGGCCCTTAATTCGATTAAGGATTTTGTCGGCGATGAAGAAGCAGGCGTTAAAATCATCCGCCAAGTCCTCGAATACCCGCTGCGTTACATCGCAGAAAACGCCGGGCACGACGGAGCCGTCGTCGTCAACCGCGTGCGCGGCATGAAAGGGAAAACCGAAGGCTTTAATGCAGACTCCGGTGTATATTGTGACCTCGTTCAAGCCGGCGTCATTGACCCTGCCAAGGTAATCAAAACCGCGTTGCAAAATGCCGCCAGCGTTGCGGCGCTGCTGCTGACGACCGAGTCCCTGATTGCCGACATCCCTGAAGAAGCCGAAGAAGGTGGTGACCATCATCACGACCACGGCATGGGCGGCGACATGGGCATGGGCGGAATGGGTGGCATGCCTGGTATGGGCGGAATGCCGGGCATGGGCGGAATGCCGGGCATGATGTAAACGACTTTCATCGTTGCGATTTTCACAGGGCAGGGGAGCACCTGCCCGGCCTTGGCTTTCCCAAGCCAACCCCAAACATAAAAACAAACTAATACATCGAAGAATAAAGGACCTTTATCATGGCAAAGATCAAAATCAAACCACTAGACGATCGTGTCGTTGTTGAACCTATGGCTGCCGAAGAAACCACCGCAGGCGGCATTGTGCTTCCGGGCGCCGCTCAAGAGAAACCGCAGCGCGGTACGATCCTTGCTGTTGGGCCGGGACGTCTGTTGGACAGCGGTGAACGCGGCGAACTTTCGCTGACCGTTGGCGACGAAGTTATTTTTGGAAAATACGGCGGCAGCGACATCGAGGTCGATGGCACTGAAGTCAAAATCCTGCGTGAATCGGATATCCTTGCCAAGGTTGTCTAATCGCTTTCACCAACAGTTCGACGGACCGTGGTAGTTCATTCTGCGCTTCCGTTTTCAACAATATATAAGGAAAGTCATAGTGGCTAAACAATTAATTTTTGAAGATCATGCCCGGGCGCGGATGCTTCGCGGCATCGATAAACTTGCCGATGCGGTCGCGGTCACCATGGGGCCTACCGGTCGCAACGTCATTATAAACAAATCTTTCGGTGGCCCCACGGTCACCAAAGACGGTGTCACGGTCGCCAAAGAAGTCGAATTGGAAGACCGGTTCGAAAACATGGGTGCCAAACTAGTTGTTGAAGTGGCTCAGAAAACGTCCGACTTAGCCGGAGACGGAACCACGACCGCGACTGTGTTGGCACGCGCGATCTTCAAAGAAGGTCTTCGTAATATCGTCGCCGGTAGTAACCCAACCGCTGTTCGGCGAGGCATTAACCGCGCCGTCAACGCTGCAGTTGAACACCTACACAGCATGTCGAAAAACGTCTCTAAGACCGAAGAAATCGCGAACGTCGGTGCCATCAGCGCTAATAACGACAATTTCATCGGAGGCCTTTTGGCCGAAGCCCTTGAGAAAGTCGGAAAAGATGGCGTCATCACGGTCGAAGAAAGCAAAACCGCTGAAACGACAGTCGAGTACGTCGACGGAATGCAGTTCGACAAAGGATATATCTCGCCTTACTTCATCAACAGCCCTGATTCCATGTCTTGCGAGATGGAAAACGCGAAAGTTCTGATCTTCGAAAAGAAAATCAGCAACATCGCGTCTCTGGTTCCTGTACTGGAAAAAGTCGGTCAAGCAGGGGTCCCTTTGTTGATCATTGCCGAAGACGTTGACGCCGAAGCGCTCACCTTGTTGGTGGTCAATAAACTGCGTGGCACGCTGAACGTTTGTGCCGTCAAAGCCCCCGGCTTCGGCGATCGCCGCAAAGCCATGCTCAGCGACATTGCCGTCCTGACCGGTGGCACCATGATCAGCGAAGACCTTGGCATCCAGTTGGAGAAGGTCGAACTCAATCAACTCGGCACCGCCAAAAAACTCACCGTCGACAAAAGTTCGACGACGATCGTTGAAGGCTCTGGCTCCCGCAAAGACATCGAAGCACGTATTGCTCAATTAGGCAAACAGATCGATCAGTCCGACAGCGAGTACGACAAAGAGAAACTGTCCGAACGCCGAGCAAAACTTTCTGGTGGCGTTGCCGTGGTCAGCGTCGGTGCAGAAACTGAAGCTGACATGAAACAAAAGAAAGCGCGTGTCGAAGACGCCCTGCACGCAACCCGTGCGGCAGTCGAAGAAGGCATCTTGCCCGGAGGCGGCGTGGCGCTGTTACGTTGCAAAGAGGCTGTCGAAGCAGCCCGCAAAGGCGCCAAAGGTGACGAAAAAATCGGCGTCGACATCGTGCTCGGTGCATTGGATGCTCCAATTCGTCAGATCGCCGACAACGGTGGCATCTCGGGTTCGGTTGTCGCAGACACCGTGGCTGAAAAACCGACCAACCAAGGTTTTAATGCCTACACTGGCCAATATACCGACATGTACAAAGCCGGCGTCATCGACCCCGTAAAGGTTGTTCGCACCGCGTTGGCCAATGCCGGTAGCATCGCTGGTCTGTTATTGACCACCGACGCGATGGTGTCGACTTTCGATGAAGACGATAAACAGAAAAGTTTAGTCGAAGGTGCGATTAACTAAAACTGTTTCACCGCCAACACGACGGCGCTGCGGACTACTGCCAGCGCTGTGCGGCGTTGCGGGATTAAACAATGATTGGAAATTTGGCCACCCCGTTCTTCATAGACCCGGTGGCCTATTTCTTATCCCCCTCAAAACCGGCTCGGTCAGGACGACCGGACGTAACGATTTCTCGGGAACCTACCATGGCCAAAGTTTGCTATTACGAAATCCTCAAAGTCAATCGGGATTCCTCCGAACGCGACATCGCGAAGGCCTATCGTAAACTGGCAGTTAAATTTCACCCTGACAGCAACCCCGGCGACGAAGAAGCCAGCAAAAACTTTAAACAGGCCGCCGAAGCCTACGAAGTGCTCAGCGACAGCGAAAAACGAGCGCGATACGACCGCCACGGGTTCGCAGGCGTCGAAGGCGGCAGCAGCCAATTTGGTTCTGCCGAAGATATTTTTGCCGCCTTTGGAGAAATGTTTGGAGGCGGTGGGGGAGGGTTTGGAGATCTCTTCGGACGAGGAAATCGAACTCGCCGAGGCAGCGATATCCAGATCCAAATGACGTTGACCTTGGAAGAGGCATCGCGCGGTGTAGAAAAAACGATCAGCTTCGAAAAACGCCACACCTGCGACACCTGCGACGGCAGCGGCAGTAAACCCGGCAGCAAACCCCAAGGCTGCCAACAATGCGGCGGCCGAGGACAAGTCCTCCAGTCGGCGGGAATTCTACGAGTGCAAACGACGTGTCCCATTTGCCGAGGTGCCGGCAAAATCATTGTCGATCCCTGCGGCGATTGCCGGGGCCAAGGGCAAGTCAACCGCGAAGTCGAATTAGAAGTTCAAATCCCCGCCGGCATCGATGACGGCATGCAAGTCCGCCTTTCAGGTGAGGGTGAAGCCAGTGGCAGTGGCGGTCCCAACGGCGACTGCTATTGTTTCATCAACGTTCGCAAACATAAGTTATTCCACCGTGATGGGCGCGATTTGATTTTGCAAATGCCCATCTCCTACACCCAAGCGGCTCTAGGAGCGCAAATCGAAGTCCCCACACTCGATGGCCCCGACACAATCAAGATCGCCCGCGGCACCCAATCGGGCGATGTGCTGAAACTCGCGGAACGCGGTATGCCCGACCCGCGCGGAGGACGCAAAGGCGATCTGTTGGTGCAAACTTACATCGAAACACCCAAAAAACTGGGCAAAGAGCAAGAAGAATTACTGCGTAAATTAGCGGAACTGGAAAAAACGAACGTGTTGCCAGAACAGAAGAATTTTCTTCAACGCATAACCGATTATTTTGCGGCCACAGAAGCAAGTTAACACCGATCGACTTGCGAATTCAATGGTTAATGAACGCACCAAGCCCCCCAAGTTGATTAGATGCAGGAAGGCAAAATGACAAACGAACCCAACGATCCCCAACCCTCAAACGACGGCACACCACGAAACGCCGACGTACAAGAATCACCAGTAGAACTCCCCACCGCTGACGAAATTGACGCGATTGTCGATGATGGCCCAGCGGTCGACAAAATTGATGAAACGACCGAACTGAAACAAAAGTTAGCCGACGCTGAAAAACAGGTGCTTCTGGCGCATGCGGAACTGGATAACTTTCGTCGACGGAACTTGCGTGAATCGCAAGAGAAAATTAAGTACGCATCCAGCGGCCTGATGACTGACATTCTCGAAGCGGTCGACAATCTGGGACGCGCGATTGAATCTTATGAAAACGATCAAAACGGAACCGGTTTGGCTGACGGCGTGAAATTAGTGACTCAGCAAATCACGGCGACACTGGAGAAACACGGATGCAAAAAGATTGTCGCCACGGGCGAATCTTTCGATCCCAATCTCCACCAGGCCTTGCAGATGCAGCCCAGTGAAGAGTTCGAAGCCAACATCGTCATGCAAGACCTGCGGGCAGGGTTCCAATTGCACCAGCGCGTGCTCAGACCCAGCCAAGTCTTCGTTTCGACCGGTAGTGAAAAGAATTAGTCAGGTGAAATATGCCAAATTATGATTACCAGTGCGATGCTTGCGGACATGAATGGGAAATGTTCCAACGCATGATCGAAGACGCGATCAAACAGTGCCCCGAGTGCAAAAAGAAGAAAGCCCGCCGACTGTTTGGAACAGGCGCCGCGGTCATGTTCAAAGGGTCCGGATTCTACGAAACCGACTATCGCAGCGATTCCTATAAAAAAGCCGCCAAGGCCGACAAGGAAAAATCCCAGTCTAACTCAGGAAGCAAATCGGAAAAGAAATCGGAACCCAAACCTGCGTCAAAGAAACCGAAAGACTAAAAGCTCAATCGGATGCCTAAACGCGCACTCTCATCGAAGGACCAACGATGCCCTACAACGAACTTGACGCCGAAGAAACCCACATCATCGTCAACAAAGGCACTGAACGGCCAGGCACCGGTGCTCTCAATGATTGCAAGGACGATGGAACCTATCTATGCCGGCGTTGCAACGCGCCGTTGTATGAATCGTCCAGCAAATTTTCGTCGGGCTGTGGCTGGCCCAGTTTTGACGACCAAATTGGCGACGCCGTCAAACGCGTTCCCGATGCTGACGGACGTCGGATCGAAATTGTCTGCAACCACTGCCAAGGGCATCTCGGTCATGTCTTTGAGGGCGAAGGCATGACGGTAAAGAACACGCGCCACTGTGTTAATTCCGTTTCGATGCAGTTTGTCCCCCAAAGGGATGCCCTGCCTGAAGTGCTTAACGACCGATAAAAGACCTCGGCCTCCGAAAATGCCAAAGGCACCAGCACCTCACCAGCGGATCCACAGAGTGTCATGGGATTGATTGCAGATCCTTCACACCAAACATATCTAGGGATAGCGGATTCATGAGTTTGGAGTTTTCAAGCCAGCGATTTTCCCGCGCCAGTCTGTCCCCAAGGTCCATCGCATTGGTTAGCGTCCACACAACCTTGCCATCGGTATCAAATTCAACGACGCGGTAACCGTTGGTGCATGTCACCAGCGTGTGGCCATTGCCGGTTCAAATTCCGGTGAATGGCCATGCATGAGTTTTGCGGTCTGGATCGCCATCGACGGTGGTATCAAATTTCTTGAGGACGGTTCCGTCCTTGTCATAATGGACCACCACGAAATCCAACCAGTGGGGCGCAAGGTACGTGCCATCGCTAAGCTTCCGCGCCATGCGGGTTTCAAGGTGATGGTTCTCTGTTTGGCAAATCAACGGAAATTCGACCGAGATTTTGCCCTCTTCATCGACCTCTAACAGCCTCGGTTTGTCACCGGCTTCTGTAATTACGTAAGTCCCGTCCTGCGTTGGGTGGGCGCTGTTGACTTCGGATTGCGTGCCTTTGTAGATCAGCGTCTCACTTCCACCGGGAGCGACTTTGACGACTGCACCGCCGGGATATTTTTTCTTGGACTGCTTGAGCGTCAGGATGATCGTTCCATCATCCAGCACATTGCCATCGCGCGTTGCTGATGGATAGGTCCACGTTTTCTTCCCG
>CALDYR010000085.1 GCA_937944405.1 uncultured Pirellulaceae bacterium | reverse complement strand
GTCGAATCTATTCAGCGGCCTGAAGTTGACGGACATGGAAACATGCTACAAAGCATTTCGAAGTGAAGTCATCCAAAGTATCGACATCGCCCAAGATCGCTTTGGCATCGAACCAGAAATCACAGCGAAACTTGCACGACGCGGGTTCAAATTCGTTGAAGTCCCCATCAGCTACGACAGTCGCGGCTACGATGAAGGGAAAAAAATCGGTGTTAAGGATTTGATCAACGCGTTCTATTGCATTGGCCGTTACGGAGTCAGCGATTAACCCCAGCACCACCGGCGGAGGGGAGTTCACATCCAACAGATAGTCAACTCCCCCCGTTTAGCGCGACCAATGTGCCTGACAGCGACCCATTCTACGGATGAAATCATGAATCGCTTCTGCGTTCGACCGTTCGGACCATTGTTTTTCTTCGTTTTGTGCTGCGGTTTTACCATCAACAACGGCGCCGCCCAGACGAACAATCGGTCGGTCGAATTGGAAGTCTACAGCTCGCCAACCACCTCGGCGGTGCTCCAACACCAGTGGTTAGAAGCACTCTCCGAAGTGCAGGCCGATCGGGTTTCCGCGAAAACGGCGCGTACTCCTAAGCCCGGTGTCGAAGAATCCTCTTGGGGAAGTTCGAAAGTGATTGTGGTCAAAGGCGTGATCAACAACCGAAAGATTAAACTACCCGGGAAATCGTTTTCGATCACTGACAAACGCGGTATCAAAGAATACCTTCAGGGTCTCCGAGCCGACGGCGCTAAAACGACACTTGCGGAAAAAAAAGCGTTTGGGCTAACCTCAGAACAACTCGTCGACGTGCACTCGCAACTTGCGGCCGTTCACCCAAGCAGCACCCAAAACACCGAGACTGGGCGATTGCTGAACGAACTGATTCAGTCGCTGCCGTTAGCGGTCAACCTTTCGCCGGCCGCGCAATCGGCGATTAACTCCGACGTAAAAGTCTCCAACGAGTATAAGGAGATTTCTATTGGCACCGTAACTTCTATCGAACTGCGCCGGCACGATCTGGTAATGCGTCCCGTACCCAAGCGGGGCAGGGGAGTAGAGTTAGAAATTGTTCCTACCGCTGCCGCACCAGAGAGCTGGCCGCAGGGATGGCCTTCCCAAGCGGTCCCCGTGAAAACCTTTCCCAAGCTATTCGAAGTCACCGCGCTGCAATTGAACAATGTCCCTCTGGACAGCGTTCTTTCAGCGATTGCGCGACGATTGAAAATCGAGTTCATCGTCGACCCAGCGGCATGGGGAGGCACCCCCGTCGACCTTTCCACCATCGAAGTCACATATAACAAACCCCGTTCCAGCTATTCCGCTGCCGTTAGCAACATCCTTAGCCAGTCTAAACCGCGATTACGCTACGATTTGCGATTGGACGAAAACGGCAAACCCTTTATCTGGATTACCAGCAACTAAAATTCTTCCTATGGTCTGGCGGACCATATGTCTAGTCGCTGCCCTGAACTGCTGCGGGCCGAGCCTTCTCACGGCCCAATCCGAAGCATTTTCTTCGTCGTAAAACATATCGATGCGGCAATCGTGTTGCCTGCCCCCAGTCAAAATTTCCCCGGCAGAATTCGCCAACTGTGTAACCGACTGCAACTCTTTTCTGGGGAAGGTACAAGCCCGAAAATCCGGTAACCGGCGCCGCTGTGGCGGATCAGCGATTCATTCGGCTGGCATTGCGTTTGGCGGTGTTCGGGCTGAGGTCTATTTTCATGCTCAGTTGCGCCTCGGGACGCAGTAACCAAGCCCCGTTTTCAAAACGGTTTAGCACCTCGGCTTTCACCCGGAAGCGACTGCCGGCAGCTTCCATCTTCAACGGGATGCTGACAATTTTTCCGTTGAACGTCACCGTTTCACCGCCGGCCTGTTTCAGCGTGACGATCGTATCTTGGCCCATCACATCCTGAATGTTACACTTGTCTGCCGACACGGTGCCCTCCACCCAGACATGGTCGATGCGGGCAAAATGCGCGATTGAATCGCCTTTGTTGACCCATTCTCCGGGATGCTTAAACAGTTGCAAAACTTGTCCGTCGAATCGAGTTTCCACGCGCAAGTTGCTGATCATTTGTTGAATTTGTTTGGTGTTGACGTCTTCGATCCGTGCTTGCCCTAACGCTTCTCGTTGTTGCATTTTCGCTACGGTCACTTCCGCCGCCGAGGCATCCTTTGAGTATTTCGCCCGCATGCGTTCTTGGTTCGATTTTGAACCTTTGCTGGCCAAACGAGACGCGACCTCGTATTCATGTTTGGCCAGTGCGTATTTCTTCATCGCCACTTCGATCGACGAGGTATCACTCGCCATTTCATTGGCGATTTCTAATTTTGTTTGAGCCCTCTGTAGTTCAATTTGTAACAATGTCGCGTCGATGGTTCCAATGATTTTATTGGCAGGAACAGCATCCCCTTCTTTGACGTTCAATTCAGACAATAGCCCTGATTCTTTGGCCGGAATTTCAATGTCATCGATCAAGTGGACGCTGCAATGGTCCACATCAATCCGCGCCTGCGTTGACGAAGAACTACTGCCGTTTCCGTTAACATCCCCAAACGATCGAGGCATTGGTGATGTTGGCGATTGCCCGAATGACTGTGGCGCACCGGTCGTCTTGAAGGGCGTCCTCGTATTTGGAGAGGGTGCGGTCCTGTTAGCGTTAGCCGACCCCCCGTTGCTGTTTGAAGAGGCGCCGTAGTTAATCCCCCCAAAACTGGGCCGGTTTTGCTCAAGCGGGGCCGGTTTACCACCAAAATTCGATGCCCCCAGTGGTCGTAACGATCCTGAAGACCTCAGTTCGACTCGCCCGTTTTCTGGAGCGGTGGTGGCGGGGACGACTTGCTTCTGCAACGTTCCGCCGGTAACGCGCGTCTGAGGTTTTCCAATCGGTACGAACCCCGACTGTGCAATCACGGGACTCGCTGGCACGCACATTGCAGCGACGCCAAAGAAGTTAACGAGGGCAGTTCGATTGTATTGTTTAGGCACGTTCATCATTCCATCTAAAATATTTTCAGGGGCCGCCAAGGGCTTCGTCTGCGACACCAAGGGCGATTCCATGAGTCACAACTTCAGCAAACGACCTAAAGAACTGATCGGCATAATCGAATCATAATATTTAGCCGTTGTAAAACACCAATAGCAGCAAACATTTTAAACTTGCCAGCACCGAAGATAGAACCCTCAAAATTTCGTCTATATCAAAACCATCACCAAACGCTTGGTTGCGAGTTGACTTTTCGGTAAATTTAACCGCCCCCAAAAAGAGACAATCATTTTCGCATCGCTTGCTGAAAATCCTCATCTGAGCCATTTTTGTTGTCAAAACCACAATAGAAAGCTGGAATGAATCGCTTCGATGGCCTCGTGGAAGATAACGTACCCTACCGACCGCTGCCCACAGTGGATCTGAGCGTTGACGCGCGTTCCCTTCCTTAAAAGATCTCGATCGATCACACCGTTATCGAACGATACCCGAATCAAACAGGTATTGCCTTCATCGGAATGGGCGTCAACCTGGTGATCGACTAACAGCATACGGCCTTCGAATTCTGCGCCGGGGTGGGAGACCAAACTGAACGTCACACGCGGTGCTTCTCCGGTATCAGCCGCCGCATTGGCGGCTTGGATCATGTGCCCAATACGCCGTTCTGGGAGTTCCAGTTCCAACATCCAAGCCGCATCATTTTCGATGATCGTCATCAAATTCTGCCCCCGTTCGACGGGGCGACGAATCAGATTTTGCCGGGCTTGCCAATTGGTTACCACGCCGTCAACGGGCGCCGTTATCTTCAAATTTTCGGCTTCTTGGGTTCGCAGTTGCAGTTCGTTGGTCAGCCCAATAATTTCCTGCCGCGCCTGTTCGATGTCGATCTGAAGCGTGGTCTGTTGGTAGGAGTCCAGCGAATCTTGCGTCCGCAGGGCTTCACTGGTTTTCAGCCGCGCCTGCACCTCTTCAATGCTGTTGGTCAAATTTTCAATCACCACAGCCAGATCGTTACTGGACAGCCGCGCCAGAACTTGCCCTTGCTGAACAATGGTGTCACCCAGATCTGAGACGAACAATTCCTCCACCACACCATCGACTTGCGCGTAGACTTGGTGCTGCTGTTGGGGGATCAGTTTTCCGTTGGCGCCTACGGAAAAGGGGTAGGGGAAAAGATAAAGCACCGTGGCCAACGCGCCCAAAGACGCCAACAGCGCGATGGATTTGACCAACCGTCCACCGCGCATCGCGGAAGAGAATTTTCCAATCGTTTTCCAAACTGGCAACAGAAAAATGGAACTGTGTTCCAACGAGTTAGTAATCGCCGTCTGGGCATGATCGGCCACCACGTCGACGCGTTTGCGAAAATCAGGAGTCACACGCGCGTCTTTGAGTTGTTCAACAATCAGCGCTCCAATGGCCTTGCTTTTTTCAGCCGGTCGTGGATCCATCGAATCTGCGGGATCACGTTGTTGCTGGTACAGAGGCACGATGGCGACCATTTTACTGTGCGATTGGTCGACGTATTTTTGAAGCTTGGCTTCGATTTGGGGGGCAAGCTGACTGTCATCGCCGTCGTACCAAACCGGCGCAGCACCTTCAATGGTGGTTTGGGCTAAACTGCCTAAGCGTTTAATTTGATCGGCGCGGCGTTCGATTGAATCCAATCCGCTGACCGATTCGACCTTGCACCGGCGTCCTTTTTGCAACACCACGCTCACTCGATCGCAATCAATCACTCGGCGCCCTTCGTTGGCGATCACGTAAGCGGTTTGTTTAGCGTCCAACCCGTTGTGAACCGATTTGATGAACTGTTCGAACTTGCTCCACATGGTTTGCTGCGATGCGAAGGAGCGGATTCTTTCGTTGGTCAAAAAATCGCTGGCGATGTCGCACATCTGCATCAAAAAACGTAAATAGCCGCGTTGTGTTGTCGGTCCCGCACCTGAACGCTGTAGTATTTCGACCAAACCGATCGTTTGGTTATTCACGATCAACGGCCCCATAATCAACAAATTGTCCGTTGGATTGCCGGCCTGGCCGGGTTGCAATCCTTGCGAATGAGGCGCGATGATTTCAGGGGCGCCTGCATCTGCGGTCTTTTTCAGTAACGCCGCGTGTTGCCGCTGCGCCGCTGGATCGGTGGCCAGCACCGTGTTCTTGAGATTGATATGGTAGATCAATTGCAGCGGTTCTTCCACCGTCGGCCGAATCCAAATCGCGCCGCCCTCAGACGCCAGTGCCCCGGTAGTGCGTGTGAGAAAACCTTGATAAAAATCTTCGACGCTACAATTCGATTTTGCCAGCTGGGTTATCTCGTCAACGAGCGCTCGGATTTGTTGTTTTGTTCGATCGACCAACTGATTGTCGACTTCGGTCGTGCCGGGTCCATCAGCCCGCTTAATTTGTGACGAATCTGACGGGGATGACGGTGGGGACTTGCGTTTCTTACGGACCTGGGA
The DNA here is from genome assembly GCA_937944405.1 of uncultured Pirellulaceae bacterium. Lineage (GTDB taxonomy): Bacteria > Planctomycetota > Planctomycetia > Pirellulales > Pirellulaceae > Mariniblastus. The sequence goes on along the minus strand of CALDYR010000085.1, from coordinate 16,221 downwards.
CTGGATCGGAGTTTCCGCTGATGAGACGTTAGCGGCGGTCCCGTGCTGCGGACCTACCGCCGCATCAAACGGCCGTTGAGCGTCGGGAGACTGCGGATCAATTATGGAATCATCGGCCATGGGCAACTGCTGGCGGGTAAAGGCTCGTAGAAAATTCGCGACCATCTGCTGCAGTGGTAGACAATGCTCTGGTCTATCAGCGATACTTTAAGCGACGACCATCCCTGAATCGGTCGCTCTTGGCAATAGGAATCAGTCCTAATGATTTCTCGACGCCATCACCCCGTCTCCCCACACCCCTATTTGAAAATAAGCTGGCGAATATGAGATTGATTGGCGTTATCAACGATTCGAAACAAGCCCAGCAGCTGTCAGCGTTTCTGCTGACAGAAGGTATTGAAAACCGCGTCGACCACAGTTCCGACAGCAAATCGGAGGTATGGGTAAAAGACGAAGACAAGTTTAAAGCGGCGTTAGAGGAATTCCAACGACACCAATCCAACCCTAACGACGCTAGATACATTTCAGCGATTGATTCGGCCATTAAATTGGAAAAAGAGAAGCAACGCAAAGCGCGCGCGATTCAGAAAAACATCGTCAAGGTCAAGCACAGCAACACGCAAAACACGGGGCCGGTCGTAAAAACGATTATCTGGCTGTCGATCATCGTAGCTGTTTTGACAAATTTCGGCGACAGAAATTCGCTTGAAAAAAGCGCGAATCGAGCGTTACAATTTGTGGCCGTTGATAAACCGCTTTCCACAGAACTGACGACGCAGTACGGCTTCAACACCGATGATCTAAACGTGCGGTTGGCAAGTTTAAAACGAGGCGAGTTTTGGCGTTTGGTTACCCCAATTTTCATCCACTACGGATTGATGCATGTGGGCTTCAATCTGTTTATGTTCTGGCAGTTCGGCCGGTTGATTGAGAGACGCTATGGATCGATGTGGCTGGCAATTTTGATTTTACTTTGCGCGGTGCTCTCTAATTTCGCCCAAGGCGTTGTACCCGACCGCCTAGGGGGATCAGCGGCGCATTACCTTCAAAGCGGCATTTTGATTTCAAACTTCGGCGGGCTTTCTGGTGTCGTGTTTGGGCTGTTTGGATTCATCTTGATAAAGCAATCGATAGATGCGACCAGCGGTTTTTTCCTTCCCCAGTCCACCGTCACATTTCTGTTGGTCTATATGGTGTTTTGCATGACCCCGTTGGCACCCCAGATAGGCCTACATGTTGCCAATTGGGCCCATGGCATCGGTTTTTTGATGGGGTGTGGATTGGCGCTAATCAAACGCCAATAGTATTTTAACCGTTTAAACGCTTGGGGGACCGACAGGGTTTGGCCGGTCCTCGTTTTTCTTGAGCAACAATCGGAATTCTGGTGAATCGCCCGACTTAAAAATTCAGTCGACGTTGCAAGAAGCGGCTGGCGTTAAATTCCCCGTAAAGCACCAGAAGACTGGAGGGTGACCATGATAGTTAAGTCGCTGTCTCAGTTACTTCGGCGGCAGTTCCAAATCCGGTAACCGAAAGAGTTTCCAAATCATTCGCGCGAAATCTGCAACGCACATACGCCCTGATCCTGAGTCCGAAAACTGTGTTTCAAATCGGGCATACCATAAAATGGCCCTGAACCTAAAATGGCCCTGAACCTAAAACGGGCTGAATTCTGGCCAATACAGCTACGTAAAAATTTAGCCATGACAGACCAATCAGTCGGTTCTTCCCCAATTTTCAATCACGCAGCACTACGAGGAACTGCTATCGATTCGCGTTCTGCTATCGATTCGCGTTCTGCTGGAGAATCGCTTCGGCATTGCGTTCGGGGCTGGAAGTCAATGGCTGGACTTGGACGCGTTCCCAGCCCATCGGTTTTTGAGGACGTGTGAAGAAATCTCTTAGGTTGAACGCGTTGGCTTTACGGTTGTCAAATTCAAACTGTACACTGGCGAAATTGCCTTTTTTAGGATCGTATTGGGCACCGTACATGTGCATCGCCTTGGGGAGAAAATCCGCTTCGGCGATCACGATTTCGATCTTCTTGTAATTCTGAGCATCGTCTGCTTTCTTAGGGTAGGCTTCCAACCAGTATTCGCCTTGGGTACCTTTAGGGGTTACAACACGCACCCAATATCGGTTGAGAATTTCATCCCGTTTGGCACCGAATAAAAAAGGAATTGGGCTGTTGGCTAATCCGTTTGCCCCCTGCATTTCGGGGGGCAGTTGTGTCTCGTTGAGCCGTTTAGACGCGAAGTCGAATTCGTAGATCGTGGCTCCGTCACAGATCCATTTTTCGCGAAACAGCTGTTTGTCTTGCAACTCATAGTCGGCTTGTTGGGAATCGCTTTTGGGCGGGGCTTTGAATCGCCAGATCTCGTTAACTTCATAACGCCCGCGTTGTGGAGCGGCAAAAAACAATTCGCCCACGCCAATGCTGGCTGCAGATAACTGATTGGTTCTTGCACTGCGGTGGGCAACTTTGTCAGTGTCAAATTCGTACCGACGGAAATTACATGAGTACTTCTTGATTTTGTCGCTGCTTTGCTGCCAGTAATCCAGCACCTGATTGCGGTACTGAGTTTCTTGAGCAGTCAGTTCGAACGGAGCCCGCACAGGCGGAACAGAGGCAGCGGATTGGCGTTGCTGTTGATTTCGCAATACCGCAACTTGTTCAGGCGTCATCGCCGACCGTTGCGCACCAGCGCGAGAAGACGCCAAGGGAGCCACAATCAGGTTTGCAACCGCGATAGTTAAAATCAAGCGGAAATTTATACGGCAAAAATGGTTCGCGACCATCATGAATCAGTTCCTTGAAAGGGTGCGCATGGTGACTCCTTCACCTGCTTCTTACGACGATCTTTGTTTTATCAGCTCGAGAATTTATCAACCAGACAGATCCGTAGGGGCCAATCGGATGCTAGCGTCCGGTATTCAACAACTCAGCGCGATCGTGTAGGTTTATTCGTCTCAGGTTTCGAGAAACTCATCCCGCACCAGTTTGTAAGTTTCTTTCGCCAACCGAAACACCTGTCAAATATCGAGGATAAAAAATAATGAGATTTTCAACAATCGTTTCTACTGTGGCTACAGTTTTGATGCTGGCGGGAACAGCGTTCGGGGAAATCAAGACCGAAACGGTCATCTACCAGGATGGTGATTTGAAGCTCGAAGGTTTTCTGGCTTACGATTCCGAACTCAAAGGGCAGAAGGCTCCTGGTGTTTTGGTTGTCCACCAGTGGATGGGGCTGACTGGATACGAACAACGTCGTTGCCGCGAACTAGCCGCCCTTGGTTATGTTGCCTTCGCACTGGATATCTACGGGCAAGGCGTGCGCCCAGAAAACCAACAAGAAGCTGGTAAACAAGCCTCGATTTATAAAAAAGACCGGACGCTTTATCGAAAGCGTTTGAACCTTGGCCTGGCCCAATTGAAGTCGCGTGCTGAAGTGATAACAGAGCAGTGCGGGGCAATCGGGTACTGTTTCGGCGGTACCGGTGTGTTGGAATTAGCACGCAGTGGCGCCGACGTTCAGGGCGTCGTTAGCTTTCACGGCGGTCTGGACTCTCCTAATCCTGACGACGGCAAAAACATTAAATCAGAGATTTTGATTTGTCACGGCGAAGATGACCCTTTTGTTTTGCCTGTAGATATCGCCGCCTTCAAAGACGAATTAACCAACGCGGAGGTCAAGTACGAGATGCTGGTTTATCCTGACGCCGTTCACTCATTCACACAGCCGATGGCCGGTAACGACAACGCCAAAGGGGCCGCCTATAACGCACAAGCCGATCAGAAGTCTTGGCAATCGATGAAAGCATTCTTTCACCGATTGCTCAAGCAATGATCCGCGGAGATGTTAACTTCGAAAGCCAACCATAAGCCTCCGATTAAGGGCCCCCCGATTAGGGGCCTAGGATTAAGGGTTAGCGGTCGGTGCGAAGCGCGGGTGATATGATACGGGTGCTGACTTCCAGTCCCAACGGTCGGCTATTTCTTGACCGTTGGCGTCTTCCAACGCGCGATCCGGCCATTGGACCCTCAGCCCAACCAGTTTTCCCGTCTGGGCTAAAACGCACAATATGGAAACCTTTGTCGGAAATTCGTCGCCATTTGCGGCCCAGATCGGTGGAGAAATCTGTTCCGTTAGGGCCGACGGCTCAGACGATGTTGGAATCGACCACGCACAACCCGCTCAGATCGGCTTGGGTGTCAACTTTTAGCTCGGTCCATGGCGACTCCACAACGGCCACCGTCTTATCATCGACACGCAGTTTCTCTTGGGCTATGCCGAAACGGGCAAATCCCATCAGCATCGCTCCGGAAACAACCAAAAGCAGCACCTTCTTCAACGACATTATGAACCATCCAAATCAACTATCTCCAGCCACCCCCGCGGTACACCTATGCGGCAATGCGGTAACGCGAGGGAGAATTTAAAATCGTAACACTCTATTTACAGCGTTCGCTGGCAGGCCGGGAAGCTGCCAAGAACCTGAAAATTCTTGCAGTGGGCGCGAGCTTCACCGATGATTTCGGCGATCTTTTGATCCTTGCGGTGGCCTTCGATATCTACAAAAAAGGTGTAATCCCAGTTTACTTCTCGGCTGGGACGTTTTTCGATGTGCGTCAAGTTAATCGAGTTGCGTTTAAATACGCTTAACGTGTCCACCAAGGCTCCCGGATGGTGATCTGTTGTGAACATGACTGAAGTTTTATCGTCACCTGAAACTTCGGTTTCACTTTTGGAAAGAATTAAAAACCGAGTCACATTTTGTTGACGGTCTTCGATCGCGTCGAACAAAGAATGCAGCCCGTAAATTTCGCCGGCCAAAGACGACCCGATTGCCGCAGAACCCGATTCTGGATCGGCATCGAATTCTTCTTTGGCCTGCTGGGCCGCTGCGGCGGTACTTTCTGCCGGAATACGCTGCGCGTTAGGGTATTGGGTGCTGAGCCAATTTCTGCATTGGGCGAACGCTTCTGCTTTCGAGTAGATTCGTTTAATGTTTTCGGGGTTACCGTTGGACAGCAAACAGAAGTGGATCGCCAATTGAACTTCGCCATAAATGTTCAACTGATCGTGATAGGTCAAAAACGCATCCAAAGTTTCGTTGATGCCGCCCCCGGTGCTGTTTTCGATCGGAACCAGACCATAGTCAACATGGCCGCGTGTGACTTCTTCAAACACGCCTTCGATCTGTCGCAGGTCTTCAAATGCGACGCTGGAACCGAATTGCTTGGTCGCGGCTAAGTGGCTGAAGGTTCCAACAGGGCCTAAGTAACCAATTCGCAGCGGTTGTTCAAGCGCGAAACTACCGCTCATTAGCTCTCGATAGACGGCTTCTAAAGTGCGGTCATGAATCGGTCCTTTGTTGAAAGACTGAATCTTTCTCAGCACCGCCGCTTCTCGATGCGGAGCATAAATGGGCACGTTGGTGCCGCGTTTGAGGTTCCCCACTTCGACGACATACTTTGCACGCTGGTTGATCAGGTCCACCAATTGGTGGTCGACCGCGTCGATCTTATCGCGCAAGGCTTCAAGGGCTTCATTAGTGATTGGAGGTTCGTCGGTTTGGCTCATGAGATCGGTTCTATCGCGGTCCAATGGGGGGGGCGGCAAAAATCAGCCGCCCCAACAAAACGTATATTCTACGCCGAACAGTTAGATTCGCTAGTCTTCGATCCGCAGTCGTCCGGCGAGCGTTTCGAGGCCCCCAAGTCACCAACCTTGACAGCAGCGGTTGCACAATCTGCTCCAGCCAGCGGAACGGAGTTAAGCGCGAGCTTTTGATTTTAAGTGCAAGGTTTCACCGGGAAGTTAAACGCGCGTTGCCTTGAGTGCCCAAACCTGCATTATATAACTCTTGCCGGTTCAGTCGTCCCCAATCGCAAATCGCCGGTGTCAGGGGGCTCGGTTAGATTGGCCAATGCAATTTATTTTAGTCCAGAGGGCAACACATGAAGTTGTGTATTCTGTAGGGGCCTGAGGAAAATTCGAAATCAAGCGTTAGGCTGTTAATGCGTGCGATATTACAACGTGTCACTTCAGCAGCGGTTGCTGTTGCGGGAGAGAGAATTGGCGAAATCCAAACAGGTTTGTTGGTGCTGTTGGGGGTCGCCGACGGTGATACCGAAGCTGACCTAATGTACGTTTTGGAAAAAACAGCGGGACTGAGAATTTTTAGCGATGACCAAGGCAAGATGAATCTGTCGGTCCAAGACGTGGGCGGATCTTTGTTGGTAGTCAGCCAGTTCACCCTGTTGGCTGATACGAGGAAAGGACGCCGGCCAAGTTTTAATGCTTCAGCGGCCCCCGAAACGGCGGAAGATTTCTATCAACGTTTTGTCGCACTGGCTAAGACGCGCGGTATTGTCACGCAAACTGGCCGGTTCGGCGCAGACATGAAAGTGACGCTTTGTAACGACGGACCGGTGACGATTATTTTAGACAGTCGCCAACGGTAAGCTCTCGCGCTTCGGCGAGTTAACGTTTGGCAGTGTGGCGCGTGGCAGTGTTTCGTTTGGCGGCTTTTAATCCGGCGGTATCACCGCACCGGGGCTGCGACCGTCCCGCGTTCGACGTTCAGCCGGAGATCATTCGCGCGACCGACTAAACCGTTTTCGTCTGTCATCGTTTTGGGTTGTAGTTGGAAATCAAAGACGCGCTGGTCGCGGATCTCAACAGGCCAAAAGTTTTCAGTGATAAAACTGATGGGGAACGTGCTGTACCATTTTGGGCGAATGCGCTCTTGGACGTTAACGGTTTTGTAACCGTCTTTTTCGACCTTAAATTCGCGCGTCCCGTAATACGTGTGCGGTACCGATAGAGGAGAATAACCGACCGGGATGTTATCAATCGAAACAAATGCGCCCTCGGGTTGCGTTTTGACAATTAACCGCCGTTGGACGCAACCGGTGATGCAAACTAGACCGATCGCTGACGCGAACAGGATGCGGCGTGTCGTCAGATTATTGGATTGACTTGAGTTCATTGAGCAACGCTAAAAATCGCCGGGGGCACAATGTCAGCTTTTACAATTCTGAAAAAGCGATATAAACAAACTATCAGCCCCTTCGGCGGATGGTACAAATGTCCGACCGCCTACGATAGACCAGTTTTTTTTTGTTTGGCTGGACTTTTTAAGGGTTAAGATGATTATCTGCGGGGCGCCGACCATGGTTTGACTTTCCCACCTGTTACACTTGGGAAGATTGCGACTTTCGGTCGATACCATCCCCAAAGCCCTGTCGTTTACTCGCCGCCGTTCTTCCTCCCCCCCAGCCAAGATCAAGTCCATGAGCGAAAGTCTCGTCGATTGGAAAGCATACCTGCAAGTCGCCTCGCTCAGCGATGTCGGTATGCGCCGGCAAACCAACCAGGACAACATGTCGGTCGCCTTAGCCAGCAGCTATCAGCACTGGCAGGAGAAAGGCCATTTAATGATCGTTGCCGATGGGATGGGGGCTCACGCGGCAGGCGAATTGGCCAGTAAACTAGCGGTCGATCACATCCCTCATCTCTACGCGCGGTTCAACGAAGGCTCCGCCGGTCACTGCCTGCAGCAGGCGATGGTCGGTGCCAACACAGAGATCAATCGCCGTGGCATGGCCAATGAGGAGTTCCACAACATGGGGACGACTTGCACTTCGTTGCTGTTGTTACCCGAAGGAGCCGTTGTGGGGCACATCGGCGACAGCCGCGCCTATCGGTTCAGTGGCAATCGTCTGGAGCAGTTGACGTTCGATCACAGTTTAGTCTGGGAAATGAAGGCCGCAGGACAGCTCACCGCAGCAGAGGAACTGTCAGGTAAGGTCCCTAAAAACGTAATCACGCGTTCCCTTGGACCTTATCCCGAATGCAAGGTTGATCTCGAAGGCCCTTTTCCGCTCAACCCCAACGATACGTTTTTGTTGTGCAGCGATGGCCTAACGGGCGTGATCACCGATTCAGAGATCGCTTCGATCTTGTCCATCATGAGTCCCGACGAAGCGGTGCGTGTATTGGTCGACCTGTCGAATTTGCGGGGGGGGCCTGACAATATCACTGTCGTGATTGCAAAAGTCCTTCAGCCGGATATGGCTGGCCCCGAACAAACCGCCGTGCGGAAACCAACCCGTGGCAGTTCAACACCACGGACCGTTTCAATCGTGGTGTTGGCGTTATCGTTATTGTTCGTGGCACTGTTCTGTTTGACCCAGAACTATTTCACCGCCATCCTGCCGGGGATCACCGCCGCCGGTAGCTTGATCTTCCTGCTGTATCAACAGTTCCTGACCGGTTTCGAACCCCAAGGCGGTCACAGTGGCGGCCGATTCGGACAAGGTCCCTATGTGCGAGTGAACTGCGCCTCCGGCGAGCAGTTCGCGGCGCAAATGTCTACCGTTTTAAAAACTCTCCAATCAGGCGCCCAAGAACAGCAGTGGGAGCTTGATTGGGATGAACTTAAACGGCAGATTAGTGAAGCTGAAACCGCTGTTGGAGCAAAAAATTTCCCACTGGCGGTGCGTGGGTACGGGCGCGCGATCAGTTTTATGATGGAAAAACTTCGAAACCAAACCGACGGAAGTAGCTCTTCGATCGATCTATGATTCGATAAAGTCCTGACGCCAAAATAAAGTTTCCAAGATCGCCGTCCGAAATAAACCGTCCGAAACAAAAAATCGGAAACTTAACTTCCGCCAGACCGAGCCGGCAAGAACATCGGGGGTGCCCTCCGATTACCGTCCCCCAGCGCGCGTTACTGCACAAGACGAGCCTAAAAGTCTTCCAGTTTTTCCGGACGTTCGACTTCGTCGATCGAACAAAACGCCTTCAAAATATCCAAAGCGATCCGCTGGTCAACGTAGCGAATGGAACCGTCAAGCAGGCTGAACTGAGCTCCGTTGGGGTGGTTGCTACTAAAGGGTTGGTCGTTGAGTTCACCGCCTTGACGATTGATTTGATACCTGACCGATTTCAGCCCGTAAATCTCGACGGCTTGTTGTCGTTTGTATTTGGCGCCAAACGCCCATCCGCCACGCTCGATTTGGTCCACGAATTCGGAATCATCAACCCCTGAAATTTCTCCCAAGCCAAAAGTGTATGAAGTTCCGTCACGCACTTCACTGATGGTACGTTGTTTGAAAACGCCTTGGCTGTTTGGGGAAAAAATCCCCTGTAAGCCAATCGGCCCTGCGGTGGAGGAGTTGATTGAATCGTACTGGTACTGATGTTCTTTGTCAGATGAAATCCCGCTACCGATGGGCCCGACGATACCATAATAGTGGGTTGTAAACTTGCCTTGATCGTCGACATTGACCTGCGAGTCAGTCGGAAACGATGCCGGGCACAACAACGTTTCGATGTCCAATGCGCACAGTTCCTCTAATCGTTGTGCGTAGGTTTGGCCCTCGAGGTCCGCGGTCGCTCGTTCGTGCAGAAACTCCTGTTTGAGGAAGGGAAGTAGTTCGACCATGAAGCTTCCACCTTCGCCGTTATCACCGGCCGGGAATTTTTGCCGGTTGGTCTCTAAAGACAGCGTTGCCAAAATGATTTGACGCAGATTCGCGGAGCACTTCGTTTGCCGGGCAGCCTGACGAACGGCCTGTAGCGCTGGGAAAAGCATGGCGATCAAAATGCCGATGATCGCAATCACTACTAGCATCTCAACCAGCGTAAAACCGAAACAAGCGAGCTTGCGACGCTTCAATCGAATGGAATCGGGGGACGCGAAATCGCGCGATTGAGTAAGTGTTTTCCAGTGCATTTTGTTTCCTGTTTGCGAAGTGATCGGGAATCCCGTAGCGAAATTTGGCCAAATCATAGCGTCGTTGTGAGAAGACTGTGTTTAATGTTTGTTAAGAAACGGAAAAACTATCGTTAACGCAGCTTCGTGAAATAAACACGAAAACTAAATCTCTCACTTACTGTTTCTTCATCTTTGTTCCGTAGATTGTCGCCCGTTGGAAAGGATTCCGTGGGTCTACAAAATCAATTTGTTTAAAATGTGAGAGATGCAATGAAAAAAAGAGGATTCACACTGGTCGAGTTGTTGGTCGTTATCGCGATTATTGGCATCTTGATCGCGATGTTGTTCCCCGCGTTCACCGCCATTCGCAACGCTGCCCGTGCGACGCAGTGCAAAAGCAATCTTCGTCAGTTCGCCATTTGCCTATTAGCAAAATCAAGTAACTCGCCCGATGGTAGTTTTTGTACCGGGGCTTTTGACACCGTCCGTGACGGAGCCTTCGATCAGTACTCCTGGGTGTCTGACTGCTTTGACCAAGACGTTATCCCGGGCCAATTATTGTGCCCCTCGTCGGTTTGTTTGGGGTCTGAAAAACTAAACTTAGACAGCTCAATCGCGGCCGGGGGAAATCTCAACACCAAAGCACCTCCGGGACGCCGGGGCGTTGGTTTCAGAGACGGCCGAACGCTAACCGAAGTCGTGGAATTGGGCTACAACACAAACTATGCCTCCAGTTGGCACATGGTTCGGTCGGCTCCTATCTTTGCCAACGGCGCGACCGTCGGCGGACTCAAGGATTGGTGGAGCGGTTCGACCCAACGTTGCCAAGGACCACTCACGCTGAAGCAGCTGGACGCCGGAGACGTGGCGGCTAATACGATGCCATTGCTGGGGTGTGGAACCCAGGGCGATGTTACTAACCCTTCGATCCCTGAAGGCGACGGTATTTTGGAGACAAACGTTTCACCGTCCTTGGGTTTGACTCAGTTCGCCGCAGTCGCTGAAAGCTTTAACGACGGTCCTGCGATTTCCAATGGTACCAACAGAATCGTGTTGCTTAATGCCGGCACCCCGATTTCTGATCTGCGGGTCGACACCTTCCCGATGAAAGGGGAAAGCGGAGCCAGCTTCGCCGGACTGGTACTTCAAGACACGCGCGACTGGTTCGCCTATCACAGCAAATCGGTCAACGTTGTATTCGCCGACGGGAGCGTTCGCGCTTTAGAAGACGTAAACGGAGATGGATTTATCAACCCCGGTTTCGGCGTCGATTCATCGGCCTCCTTTGAAAGCACTGGCTATCTTTCCTCCGAAGTCGAGATCAACCCCTTCGAAATGTACACCGGAGTTATGTTGAAAGGAAACGTGCCAACAAAACGATTCGAATAATCGTTGCTCGCCGGTTCAATTGCGCCCGGGCACTTCGTTGACGGTTCCCGCGTTAACATTGACCCAACCGGTACGACCCAATCAGGGGAACCCGATTGGGGCGTACCTTTGGAAGCTCAATCGCGCGTCTCACATCGAAAAGGGAGTCTCAGAATGAGAGCGATGGTGAACGGACCCCTTAAACTCGGCCATGAAAACCGCGGTTTTTATAAAATTTGAGTTTGGCACAGGGCTTGCTGTACCGTTGATTCGTGGACTGGTCGCTATGCCTTAACAACATCTTGTCTTACCGTCGTCTCGAAGGTTTGCCAGTCCATCCCGCCATGACGAAGTGCGTTCAGGTTCCCTACTTGGATGCACTTTTTTCGTTTACGCATTGCTTTGTTCACTTTCTCATGGACGACCATTTGCTGATCGGCAATCGCGCAATCGTCGGCAAGTGATTTGTCACGGCGAAATTTTGGGGAAGTTAGCTTCGCCAGAATTCAGACCAGTCACAGAAAACCCAAGCTTTCGCGTCAATAGCTGGTCTGCCCCCTAATTTCCACCCCGGAGAAACCACAAACACTTGTGCGCAAGACTGGGCGTGCGTTAACGCGACAAAGTTAGCCGCAGCGCTGAACGGTCAATGAACGCGCTGACCGGGTTGAGCCCCTTGGTCGGGGGAGAGCACAAAGACTTCCTCACCGCCGGGCCCCGAAGCGCAGACCATGCCTTCGCTGAGCCCGAATTTCATTTTCCGTGGTTTCAGATTGGCAACCATCACCACTAATCGGCCTTCTAGTTCTTCAGGTTTATAAGCCGCCTTGATACCGGCGAAAACGGTGCGTTGGTGATTGCCCCCCAAACCAAGAGTCAGCTTCAACAGTTTTCGAGCATCTTCCACGTGTTCAGCTTTGAGGACTCGCGCCACACGCAAGTCAACTTTGACGAAATCTTCGATTGTACATTCTTCGGCTAGCGGTTCGTCGACCATGGGTTGGTCGCTGTCATTGTATTTGCTGGCAAGGGCATTTGATTCGGTTGCCGCTGCGGCCTCTTCTTGTTCTTTTTGGGTTTCGTCGACCATTTTTTGAATGTCCTTAGGTTCAATACGTTTCATCATGTGTTTAAATTTACCCACCGGTGTTCCCACCAATGGAGTTTTTGATTTTTCCCAATCGTCGAGCCGATCCCCTAATAATTGGGCTGTCATTTCAGCGAGCTCTGGCACGACCGGGGCAAGATAGATCATCAACTGTCGAAATAGATTCAGCGCGATCGTGCAAACGTTCTGCAATTCTTCGGCTTTGTCGGGGTCTTTTTTCAACACCCAAGGCGCAGCGTCTTCGACAAAGGGATTGGCGCGATCGGCACATTCCAAAATCAAACGCATCGCGCGGTTATAGTCACATTGTTCGTAGGCGTCTGCAATCTCGTCGCCGATTGCGGCAGCCTGCTGAAACAAGCCACCATCGTCGGGATAAGTCGCCGACAGTCCTGTTTCCTTAACAAACTTCGCGCTTCGCGAGGCAAGATTGACGACTTTATTCACCAGATCGGTGTTCACTTTGGCAACAAATTCATCGAAGCTCAAATCGATATCGTCCAACCGCCCGCCAAGCTTAGAAGCGTAAAAATACCGCAACGCCGTTGGGTTAACGTGTTTGAGATAGGTTTCCGCTTTGACGAAGGTACCTTTGCTTTTTGACATCTTTTCGCCGTTGACCGTTAAAAATCCATGGATATGGACTTTTGTTGGGAGGCTGAGTTCCGCCGTTTTGAGCATTCCTGGCCAGAATAGCGTATGGAAATAAGTGATGTCTTTGCCGATGAAGTGGTGAATTTCAGCCCCGTCATTCTCCCACCAGTCGGAAAGTTGTTCTCCGTTGGCTTGGCACCACTGTTGGGTCGAGGCAATATAACCAATCGGTGCATCGAACCAGACGTACCAGTAATTCCCTGGGCTATCGGGAATTTCAAAACCAAAGTACGGGGCAGGGCGCGAGATATCCCAGTCTCTCAACTTTTTCGCTCCCTCTTTGTCCGCCGGATCGCCAAGGAAATGCCCTTTTAAATAGTTGGCCACCTCGGGTTGGAGGTGTTCGCCGCTCTGGCTCCACATTCGCAGAAAATCGTGCAACTGTTCCAGTTCAATAAACAAGTGCATCGCGGTGCGAATCTCTGGTTTTGTCCCCGACAGCGTACTGACCGGATCGATTAAATCTGCCGGCGAGTAAGTTTCACCGCATTTGCTGCAGTTATCGCCAGGTTGGTTGGGAGTTTTGCACTCCGGGCACGTCCCAGTGACGAATCGGTCAGCTAAAAACACACCTTTTTCGACGTCAAACAGTTGCTCAATTTCCTTTTCTTTGACCAAACCTGCAGCGCGGATTTTCCCCCAGATGCGCTCGCACTGCTGCTTGTTTTCGACGCTGTTGGTGCTGCCGTAATTGTCGAACTCGATCCCAAAACCAACAAAATCCTTTTGATGCGCGATTTGCGACTCAGCGATCACTTCCTCTTCGCTGCGGTTCTCGCGTTGGGCGCGGATACTGATTGCGGTGCCATGGGTGTCGTCGGCACAGATATAAATACACTGGTGCCCTCGCAGTTTTTGAAACCGAACCCAAATGTCGGTTTGGATGTACTCCACCAAATGCCCTAGGTGGATCGGGCCGTTAGCATAGGGCAGGGCGGCGGTAACGAGAATCTTACGTGTGCTCAGTTTGCTCATTGTCTTTCCATAAAATGTATCCCTACGATCAAGCCTGCATTCTACGCAATTGGCCGCGATGTCCACAGGCGGGAACGGCGACCGCGGACTTCCCCCGCAGCGACGAATGAACGCGCGAAAAACAACTTGGGGATTGGGGCGACGCCCCATTTGTACCCCAGTTTTTATGTTTTCCCCACAGAGAGCAGGCGTACGTGTGTTAGCGACAACAAACACGTATGTCTGTCGGCTAACGATTAAACGAAGGCTATCGCGGTTCAACGAAAGAAAATCGCTGGTGGAGTGTCAGCATTGGATCTTAGGGTTAGCCGTTTTGGCGATAGCCACGGTTCCGAAACGAAAAACCGGGGCTAACGCCCAAACGGCTGATCTGAACAATCCTAATTCTTAATGCTGACAGACCACTAGTTTGGAAGTCCCGTTCTTTTAAATTCCGCCTTTCTAAGTCTCGCAGGCCTTTGGCGAAGGGACGCGCGGGGTAGCCATGGACCGATAAAATCCAACATCTTTGAAAGTTTGAAAAAATCCACGGGGATATTCAAACCGACGACGACTTCTATGTTGTAGTCCATAATTCACCTATTCAAACCGGTTCCACCGCTACCTTCGATGCCAGAAGCCCCCCCTATCGATTGGCCAGAAATGCTGAAAACGCATGAGCCTTGGTTGAGGAAGGTTCTGCACTGTCGCATTGGTGATGCTCATTCGGTGGATGACTTGTTCCAGGAAATTGCCGTTGCGATCTACCGCCAACTTGAACCGGTCCAGATTTCGGCCGCTGGTAATGATCGCGCATCATCAAAAAAAACATTACCGAAAGATCCCGAAAAAGTAGGGCCTTGGTTGTACCGCGTTGCGATCCGGCAAGCGGTCAATTTTCATCGCAAGCGCGCACGCAAATCACACCCCGAATTGATTGAAGACCTAATGGTTCAATCGCCAACCCCTGAGCCCTTAGATTGGATGCTCGACCGTGAAGCAGACCAAAACCTGGCGCGTTGTATTAGGATGTTGGATGACGGCGAGAGGGAGATTTTAATGTTGAAGTTCACTGAAAACTGGAGTTATCAACAGCTTGCGGGCCACTTAGGCGTTTCCGTTAGGGCCGTTGAGCATCGTTTGTTGACTGCGCGGAAGCGCCTACGTGCGTTGCTTCTGCAATCAAGTTGTGATTTTGGAGTTGAGAAATGATTGACGAACTTCTCTTGCAAAACCTTGTTGATGGCGAATTGGATGACAACCAAATTCGATCCTTGCTAAAGGCTGCTGATCAAGTCGATCCTGCGGCGTCTGATTCCGCAATGTGGAAGCAAATCGCCGTCGCGTTTGTCGAAAACCAAATGCTGCAGGGAGGATTTGCTGATTTTGACGCAGGGCAAAGCGAGGCCGATCCCAGCGATGCAACGGCCTCTTTCGACCAACGCAACACCGCCAAACGGCCCCCCACTAGCGGTAGTAAAGTGTCGCGCAATCGAAACCGTGTGTTTTGGACACTTGCTCTAGCCGCCAGTTTATTGGTCGGAGTTGCATTTTTCCACCACCAGCTTTCGCCAATTTCGATGCCGCAAATCACACCCGATTCCGCCAGCGCTGTTGCAAATCGCCTTCCAAACAACGGTGGGAGCGCAGGCGATCGGTTGCCAGCATTTGATCATCGAACGTTGATGACATTGGAACCGGATCACCATCTGGCAGCGTCGCAGTTACCAAAGGCCTTGCGCGAAAAAGTGCGACAGCAAGTGCCGCTGTACAACGCAAAACGTTTCAACAAACAACAACTCAATCGCCTTCGTGATACCGATTTAACATCACGATGGGCTTGGGTGAATCAGGTAATGCCGGGGGCGGAGATAACAGATCAGATGGCTGCTGATTATGAAAAAGCTGGATTAGAAGTCGATCAAGACATTGAATTCTTATCGGGGCGACTGGATGACGGTCGAGGCTATCTAATTCCTTATCGCACCGTTCGGTTTACACCCGGGCAATAGTGGTCTGTCAGCATTAAGGATTAGGGTTGTTCAGATCAGCCGTTTGGGCGTTAGCCCTGGTTTATCGTTTCGGAACTTTGGCTACTGCCAAAACGGCTAACCCTAAAATTTAATACTGACACACCAGTAGTCTTGATCCCTCTTCTGTAGTTCCATGGTGTCTCTTATGAATAAAGAAAATAACAATCTGTTGCGGTTTGGCTTGCGGTCGGCGTTTACGCTGATTGAACTATTGGTTGTCATTTCGGCAATCTTAGTGCTTGCGAGTTTGGCGGTTGGTGTAATGGCTAGCTCACAGGAAGATGCACGATTGGCAGCAACCCGTGCGCGTGTGCAGGTGATCGAAAAACTCTTAGAGACCGAACTGGAAGATTATGAAGTCCGAAGGTCGCC
>CALDYR010000084.1 GCA_937944405.1 uncultured Pirellulaceae bacterium | reverse complement strand
TTCGTATAAGTCGACATCGATGATTTCGCCGAACCCCATTTGTCCACGGCTGAACTTCAGGGGATCCGTGGTAAATCACGCAACGTATGTTGGTGTCGGCGTTCAGATCGCGGGCTTACGCAAGCGTGCGTACGCAAGCGGTTTTAAGCGTTATTCCGCGGTGACGCGTTATACCACAGCGGCGCGTTATACCGCGGCCGCTTGGCAGGCCGCGTCGTCCGGTGAATAGGTCACTGGTTTCATTGGATCGGCCCCAATTGTACCGACAAGTTCTTGGATATAGGTCGGCGATTGGACGCGCTCAAGTTGCGTTTTAGCCATCGTTAAACGGTGCTCGAGCTTCATTTCTTTCGCGGTTTGTTCACGGTGAGGAGCGTTGATGAAGCCTTCCAGGTAAGCAATTGCATCTTGCCAACGCTGAATGTCGACTTGTTGCTTTCTTAGCAACCGCGTTTTGTACCAGTCACTGTCAAGCAGATACTGCCGGGTGAACATGTTGCGAACGACCGGACTGTTGGCATCGTGCCCATGCCACCGACCTTCTGCCATGATTTTCAAGATTGCTTGCAGCGGTGGGCAGGCGAGTTCGAAGCTGCCGTCGTCTAGGTATCGCTGAGCCGCTTTTTGTTGGGCTTCGGTGATATGGAGAATGCCTTCGGCCCAAGAGTCCAGATCCATGAGTTCAGGTTTCAAAATTTCTTCGGTGAACACTTTGGACGGATTGTCGAAGACGCGCGAAAGGTAATTTCGTAGAAACCGTTTATTGATGCGGTAACCTAGTCGGCTGGCGGGTATTTTCTGTCCGTTGTGTTCGATATCTTTAACCGGTTCGAGCATTCCGCTTTCGATCAATTTTTTGGGATCGCGTTCCTCCGGCCCCATACGGCACCAAACTTCTGGAATCAGTAGACTGATATCGTGGCCCACTTCAAGATCGGGCCCCACGTGGCCTGCGGGAGTGCTGAATCCTCCCAGTTCCGTCAGGATCATCGCCACCAAAGCGTTGTTGAGATCGATGGCAGGGTTGAGCGAATTGAAGGGGCCTTTGGTCAATGCCCCTTCACTTCCGGCTCCGGTGGTGCTGGGGCTTTTGCCGGTCAATGAACTCACATAGTCCATCATCAATTCCGGCAGTTCTTGATAATGCAGTGGACTGTAAACGGCCAGCGAACGGATGCCCTGTTCTTTGTTAGGGGGATTGTTGCGGCGTCCGCTGAGAATGGCGCCGACGGGAGTCAGCACCGGTTGGTCGGCCGGGACAGCGCGGTGCAAACGCATGCCGACTTCGGCGATATAGGTGGCTCGGTCGTTCACCAAATCGGGGCGGTCTTGAAGGTAACGCGGGTTTTTGGTGCGTTGCCCGTTGATGATACGGGGTTCAGAACTGCACGCCACGAAACCTGATTTCTTTTTTGCAGCCTGTCGCAAAAATTTCCGCATCGGTTTGGTGAATTTATCAAACTCGATAACGTCCTCTACCAGCGTTTTCACTTCGGCACGTTCCAGCGGTTGGAAGTTGCTGATGAAGTTACCCTTTTGAGAGAGTTCTAGTTCGGTTTGTTTGTCCAAACCGCGGTGAACGGCGTCATCGGGACGCTGGAACAAGCGGTACTCGCAATTAACAGCGAATTTATAACTGTCGGCTTGGGCGATGCCGGGGCCGACATCGTTCAAGCCGTCGCTGGGCAAAACGGTGCTGACGGTGATATCGTCTTCGCGCTGGACTTTGGCGGCGGCCATGAAGTCTTGACGGAGTTTAAACGTTCGCCAGCGTCCCTCGGAAAGCCCGGCGCGTAAGTACGTTCCGACCAAGGGACGGTCTCCCATTTTTAGTTCGTGACCTTCGGAACCGTTAACGATGTCTACACCGAAATGTTCTTTCCAGGAATCTTCCATGCCTGGTTTGGTAAAACGTTTGATGATCAACGCCATCGCCAAAACGTGGTCCGGGATGGAATCGAGCCACTGGTTGTAGTCGTCATTGAATTCGGAGGCTTGGGAGAGCATTTTGATGGTGCTGCCCAGCGACCGATTGGGGGCCAGCAACTTTCGACTGGGGCCGTCGGCGTATTGGGGGCGGTCTGCATAGTTTGGATCCCAACGATCGGTGTAGTCGCGGTTGAAGATCTCTTCCAGCAGTTCGAAATCTTTTTCGTGATCAGCTACGAAGATCGGGCCGTAAATCATATAGTCGGTCAGGCTTTTACTGATTTCGCTTTTGCCGCCGCCGCTGACGGTGCAGGGTTTGTGGCAAAACACGCCTTCGCCGACCGAACCGACCAATCGCCATGACGGTGCTGCGGGGTGCTTTTCTAAATGGATTTTGTAACCACTGGGCGCGATGTAGACGTGATCTGGCGAAAGTTTCAGGCTGTTTTCGCGACCATCTGTGTTTTTCCAAGAAACGCGTTTTTCGTTCAACGAGACGTTTGCGTTTTCGGGAATGTAGTGAACCGAAGGGTAGTTGCGATCGACGCCAAAGCCCTCAGGGTGAATTTCGATAAACGATGAATAGTCGTTAGCGATATCAGCGAAAGTGCGACCGTTATAGCGCCGACTGTTGACTTGGAATTCATCGCCCAGTGAATATGACGCGAATGCTAATGCACCCCCGGCGTGTTCTTCTTCGACGCCACCCATGAGGTTGGCTGCGAAGCTGATTTGTGTTTTGACTTCCTTTTTACAGTAGCCATAGTAGTTATCCGCGATAATCGTTACCGTGCAGCCTTCTTCCGATCGGCAGGTGACTTTGAACGCGACGCCATCGTTGTAGCATTCGTCCTCCGATTCCCAATACATGCGATCATTTTTCTGGCGATCGGTGGCGTCATTGATGTGCGGCAGGCCAAGTTCTTTTTTAGTCAGCGCGGTTAAATGGGGGGCCAGAATCACGCAACCGCTGTGCCCGCTCCACGTTTCAACATCCAACCCCGCGTCTTTGGAGGGAACCAGTGGGTCGCCGGCGTTGCCGAAAATCGATTCGACGAAGTCGAGATTACTGACCAGGCTTCCCGGGGCGAAGAAACGAATCTCCGATGTTTTTTTGCTGCAATGCCCAGGTACTTCGGGGCAAACCAGCGGCCTAAGAAGAAGCGATACCCATGTGTAAGCGCTGTTTTTTGATTCGTGTGTGTAGGGCAATAGCATCAAATCGCGCGGTGGTTTCAACGCGGCAAGATGCAGTTTAGTAAATACGCTTCGCGGAACGATACGTTTGTCGCCGGGGATTGGCAGGCTGCCGTCGACGATGTGAAATGTTCCTGCGGTGGTGCGGCGATCGTGGACCGGGTTGTTGATGATGCCATTATCGCAACGGCTACTGTCGACCAGTTTGTTTTTGAATTTGTCGCCGTCAATCGGCAGGCTCAGTTCCCGCGCCATGCCGTGTCGGTCCAAGACAAGAGTTGGGGATGGGACTTCTAAGGGCAGATCGACTTCGACATCTTTGAAATGATCGTTGAGAAAGGTTTCGATGCGTTTATCGATCGGAGCGCGGTATTCTGATAAAAGCCGATTTTTCTCTCGCAGGTTTTCCAATAGGCTCCCGGAAAACTGAGATAACACATCGTCGCCATTGGCAACTAGGCCCGCCGAAGCCAACTGCAGGGCGATGTAACGCCGTAAGCTGTCTCGTTTGTCAGACTTTGTCCAAGCTTCGCGCTGCCATCCTAAAGCTCGTTCAAATTCGCGGTCTTGTCGTTGCGTTGGCATTTTTACCTCGTTCGTGTCACGGAATTGTGGAAGCCAAAGATTACCAGAAAACCATTTTGACTTCAGGCAAAAAGAAAGAAGGGAGTTTGTCCGTCATCAGTGGTTTTTAAAGGCGGTTAATCTGGTTTAGGCGTTGCGGGCCTCGGTCACGGGCCACCACGTCGACTGCAGCAGCGCGGACCGCGACGCCGCAGTGGTGAATTCCAAGTGTCGATCAATCTTCCAGCGCGCTATTGGGGTCGGTGTGGGTCCGATCGGATTCCAAATAAGTCGCAAGGATGACTTGGGCGGCGATTTTGTCTAAGTTGGCTTTCTTTTTTTTGCCTGACATCGAACTGGCGTTCAGCATTTCGCGCGCCGCGGCGGTGGTGAATCTTTCGTCGATCCAGTTGACTGGCAGCGCCGTCGCCTGCGCGATCCACCGGCCGAATTTGATGGCTTGGTTCGATTTTTTGCTCGGCTGGCCGCTGGTGTGTAGCGGTAATCCGACCACCCACCCGACCAACGATTCGCGATCGGCAAGGCCTCGAAAGTAAACCGTATCTAAATCAACGTTTCGTACTTGATACGTTTCCAGTGGGCTGGCCCAGGTTTGGCTGGGGTCGCTGATCGCGATGCCAACGCGCACCGTGCCGAAGTCGACGCCTGCCAGACGACCGGCCAAAGGAAGCGGTGGTTGATAGACTGGATTCATTAACCAACGGGGCTTAAACGAAGGTTGTTTAAATGGAGTTTGTTTAAACGAAGGTTGTCAATATCGCGAACTCTCACAGCAGGTCTGTCCAGTCACGTTTTTCTAATTCTGCGACCACTTGTTTGATTTTTGCTTCGTCTTTCTTGGTCGCTACGAGGGTCGCGTTTTCGGTTCGCACGACGATGCAGTCTTCCAGTCCCACGGTTACGATTAAGTGATCGTCGTCGCCGTAAACCAAGGTTCCCTTGGTGTCCACAGCCAGCGTTTTCCCGACCTTTGTATTCCCGTCTTGGTCGACGCCTTTTTGGCGGGGTACGGCGGTCCAGTTGCCAAGGTCGTCCCATGCAAAAGGAGCCTCGACCACGAAGACATTGTCGTAATTTTCCATCACCGCGTAATCGATAGAGGTTCCTTTGATGGCGGTGAATTCGGTTTGCAGCGTTTGGTCGAATTGGTCGGTGCCGATCGCAGCGGCGATGTTTTGAATGTGGGAAAACATTTCTGGCTGGTGTTTCTCGAGCGCTTCCAAAATGGTTTTCGCCTTCCAGACGAAGATTCCCGCGTTCCAATAAAACGTCCCTGCGGCCAGAAATTCTTCAGCCGTCTGGGTATCCGGTTTTTCGCGAAACCGGACGACTTCGAATGAAGGAAGCTTTGCATCGGCAATGGAATCGCCGGAGCTTTCGATATAGCCAAACACTTCGGCCGGATAGGTGGGTTTAATGCCGAAAGTGACGATGCGTGTGGGATCAGATTCTACCAACGATGCTGCATGATTGAGGGAATCCTGAAAAACATCATCAGGTGAAATGACGTGGTCGGCTGGCATCACCACCATGGTGGCGCCCGGATCTTTGGCCGCGACCCAAGCGGCGGCCAAACCGATGCACGGCGCGGTGTCCCGTTTGGCCGGTTCTCCGATGATCGACGATTTTGGGATCTCTGGCAATTGTTCCGCGATCGAATCAACCAAAATTTGGTTGGTGACAATCATCAGGTTCTCCGGTGGGCACAAACCTGCCAATCGGTCGACGGTCGATTGGATCATCGAACGTTCGCCGGCCAGTTTCAACATTTGTTTGGGCGTGTGTTTGCGACTTGCAGGCCAGAATCGGGTGCCGGCTCCACCGGCCATGATCATTGCGTAAAGCATAGAGAGCTCTTTGGAATTTAAAGTTATTGAAGATAAGTGTCGGCAGAAATGGTGCGGGCGAAATTAGGGTCGGCGTCGATCTTGCCCTTTAACGCTCGACTGTCGGGTGCGAATAACGGGCTGATTTCGATCTTAACTTCGTCGTTCACTACAATGCCGCACTCATTCAACCAGCGTGTGTGCAAATCGCTGATCGCGGCTTTCACGTGGTCAGGCGTTTCGGCGTTGGCCGGTGGTGCATTTTTCACGGCGTTGAAGCCATCGGCGGGATCGACTTCGCAAATGATTGCATTTTGTGCCGACGGCAGCAAATCAAAAATGAATTTCTCGAACTTTACGGCGTTGTTTTGATCGGGTTGAATGGATTCACCTGAAGAATTAACAAACGCTACTTTTTTATGGGCTCTGTGGAAGGGCAGCGAATTGGCGGTTTGGCTCATGCGATCAAAGAAGTCGGTTTTGAAAATGTGAACCGCAATGCTGCCGGCCCATAACCGGAGGGAACCATCGGGGTTGGTTTCTTTGGCGTTTTCTTCTGGAAGATCGCTGTATTCGATGATTTGGGCTTTGCCATTGGAGGTAACGACGTTGCCAACTTTTTGAAATGGATCGCTTTTGCGAACCACTTGCGAGGTCATCTCGGAACCGCTTTGTGAGTGATAACCCAATAACGCGGGATCGCAGACTTGGACCAAAGGATTGTCAATTTGCCCGTAGAAGCTATGTTCAATGCCACGTTTTTTCATGTCCGCCAAGGCGCCGCTTTTCTCCAGCGCCAGCAACGCGCCGCCGTGACCATCGGGGCTGACGAAGATCTTGCCTTTTTCCTCCAGCAGTAATTTCCCATCACCATCGACTGCCGGCATGACGCCTTGGCAAAAAATCATGACGTCTTCAGGGTTCATGCCAAAGAAATTCTCTTGGTTTAGATACGCGATCGTTTCCTCATGCGTTGGCGGACTGGTCATAATATACAGCGGGATCGTGGAGGCAAATTGCCGCGCCCGTGCGATGACTTTTTCGATAAAAATCTGGAACAGTGATTTTTCACTGATCGGTCCGATCGGGTACATCCCTTTGGGATGGTCAAACCCCAGCCGGCTTCCTTGGCCGCCGGCGACGATGATCATGCCCACCTTGCCGTCGCCAATCAATTTGGCGCCAGTTTGATAAGCCGATTCAAAAGATTGTTCATCGGCGAAGTCGTCTAAGGTAATCGCCGGGGGTACCGTTGATTGCGCCGCCAATGCGCCCCAATGGTTCTCCGAGTCTTGAGATTGATAGAGTTCCCTCAGTTGATCGAGATCGAAGGATTCGATTTGAGCGGCCAGTTCGGATTGTTGGCCGGCGTCCAGTTCGTCCCAGAATTTGAGAACGTGGGCCTGGCCAAAGGGGGCGAGGGTTGCGTGAAGTGTGTCGATTGATGGAGTCGCCACGGATGTTCCTTGTTCTACCGGGTTGCAGGGGCGAAAAGTGCCTTGATGGCGATTTTATCAGAGTTTGTGTCCCAGATTAAGCGACCATCGCGGTCGCGGCAGCCTTAATTTGAGGCTGTTTCCGGATTTATATATTGGCAAGCTTCGAAATAGTAGTGGGATTGGCCGGAATTTCCGATGGCGGTGTTTACCGGAATTCGGTCGAGTCTCACCACATTCAGGGGAAAGCGGTCTTTGGGCGCACCAAGTGCCACGAAGTTTTGGAAAGAACCTAATTTGAGGCGACCGATTCGCCAATGCGTCGCAGCATTTCAAAGGTGAAAATCCCCGCCTGATGACCGTCGGAGAAGTGAATGTTGTAAGCGTAATTGCCCACCGGATGCATTTTTTCAATCATCAGCGGTCGAGCCTCGGCCGCCGACAGCACCGGCAGTGAAGACGGCGGAGACCTTACCGGAGCGATGCGTTCTTCGTTGCATCCGGCACACTGGCAATTTTTTCTCAGGGTGCGGAAGGGAATGGTTTGTTCAACGCCGTCGCTCCATTGGATGGCTAGGGCGCGGTCTTCGGTTTTGCTAAGTTCAGTCGGTTGCATGGTTCTTATTTTCTTTGGTCTAAAAATCGACGGCCCTTGCCTTGGAAACGAGGCAATGTTTCGCTAGCGACCCTGACAACATCGACACGCAGCCCAAGCCGAATGCGTAATTGTTCGGTGATCGCATCGTTTAAGTTTTGGCTGGATTCTATTTCGATTTTTAACTGGTCCATGGGGCCGGATCGAAACGCCGTCAAACGATATTCCGCAACCTCGGGAAACTCTCGGATGATTTGTTCGATCGAGGATGGAAAGACATTCACGCCCCGGATGATCATCATATCATCGGTCCGGCCCAACACACCCCCAGCAAGAAACAGAAAACCACAGTCGGGGTGGTTGCACGGTCTGACCAGATCTCCGGTGCGGTAACGCACCACTGGGCAACCGTTTCGGTTCAACGTCGTGAGCACCAGTTCAGCCAGCGGTGCGTCGCCACTGTCGCTGACCGTTGGCAAATTTTCGCGCGCGATCAACGATTGATTTTCGATTCGGATAACTTCGGCGTAGAACATCGTTTCATTGACGAATAAGCCTTGGTGATGCGCGTCGGGGAATCCCCACGGACCGACTTCGCTGGCCCCCGCATGGTCGATTACCGTTGCGTTCCATGCGGATTGGATCTTTGATCGGATCGCGCGTACTGATCCACCGGGTTCTCCGGCGACAATGATTTTATTAACCGAAGTCTGTCGCAAGTCGATGTTGGTTTGCTCGGCGATTTCGGCTAAGTGGAGCGCGTAACTGGGGGTACAAAAGATGACGGTCGCATGGATGGTCTGAATCAACTCCAATCGTGCGGCGGTGGAAAGCGCACCGGTGGGGACGACCATCAACCCGCGCGCGATCGCCGCATCAAAGGCGCTCCAAAAACCGACAAAGGGCCCAAAGCTGAACGCCATCACGGCGCGGTCTTGCGGGCCAACCTCAGCCGCGTCCAGAACGTATTGCCAACCTTCGATCCAGTGCTCCCAATCTTCGGCAGTGTCCAAAATAATCATGGGACTGCCGCTGGTGCCAGAGGTGCGATGAAACCGTGTGTATCGGTCGGGTGAGAAAGTCAGATTTGCGGCGAATTCGTTTTGGTCGCCGCCCATCAATTCCGATTTGGTCGTGAAAGGCAATTGCTCAAAACGATCCAACGTCAAAAATGTAAGATCTAGTTTGGCGAACTTGTTTTTATAAAACGCGTTCTGGTCAAGCGCGAAGTGCCGCATCGCGTTCCAATGCCCCGTTTGCATTTGCCGCAGTTGCTCCAGTGAAAAAGACATTTTGAAATATCGATCGTCTTTATCGCTTTGGATTTCATTCAAGGATTTGGCTCGAAAATTGAGGCGATGGCAAAATGAATACGACCGATTGCAAGCGACGAACTCACGAGACTCAAGGGCGTGCGAGATGGCACCAATTTACCAATAAACTGGCTCGGCCGCCAAGGAAAGGAAAAACGAAAAATCGTGATAATAATACAGTCCAGTCGCCGTGGTCGTATTAGACTTTGTGGATGCCATTTTCAGCCCAACATATTAAAGCCGCTCGGCTGCATCTTCAAAAAAACGACCCCGTGATGAAGAGGATCATCAAACAGGTTGGCCCCTTTACCGGGAAAACGACCCGTAATCGTTTCGCGGCGTTGGTCAAATCGATCGTGTCGCAACAGATTTCGACATCAGCGGCGCGGACGATTCTTGGACGGTTACACGAAGCGGTTGTTGAGAACCCAGGGCCAACGTTTTCGGTGACTCCGGCCGACTTTGCCGGTATGACGCCCGAACAATTGAGAACCGCCGGGCTATCGAATCAAAAGGCAAAATACGTTTTCGATTTAGCGGATAAGGTCAACGACGGAACGGTCGATTTAAAATCGATTCACCGGTTGGATGATGAACAGGCGATCGAGTGCCTGATTCAAGTCAAAGGCATCGGTCGTTGGACAGCGCAGATTTTTTTAATGTTTTGTTTGGGGCGGATGGATATTTTGCCATCAGATGATTTGGGGATCAAGAACGCAGTGCAGCGCGCCTACAACCTCCAGACGCTGCCCAAACCAAACGCAGTAGATGAAATTGGGAAGGCTTGGCGGCCCTACGCATCGGTGGCCAGTTGGTACCTGTGGCGCAGTATCGATTGATCCAACGGCGTAAGGGCCACGCTGCCGAACAACGGATCTGCAACCGGTCGAATTAAAATTCGGTCGAATTAAAATCCGGACCAGCTACAGTTCGGTCGAATCAGAAATTGGGCGTAAATTCGCCGCCATTGATCGTTCCGATAGATCGCCAGATTGCTGGTTCGATGTTTTCGTCTATCGATTGGGCTGAACCGTCCAGCATGCCAGCGTTGACAACACCGTTTGCATGGTAGCTTCGCGCTGTGATTGCCGCGTAGGTCGCTTGGTCGTTCTTTCTGCCTTCTTGGACCGAATTGAAATCAATATCGAAAGCCTGTCCATCATTGTCGTAGGTGACAACGGTGTTGGGAGTGAAAACGGTTGTGAACCCTGAATGGTGAACACGGCCATCGCTCCATTCGGTATGCCCGGTATTTTCGTGTAGGGTTCGGCCCAGCTTAAGTTCTCCGCTGAAACCATTAAACGCATTGGGATCGGTCGGCGCGATTTCCCCGGGGTCCGGCGTGTTGCGAATATACGGTGTAAATGTTTTCACCTCAGCCAGACAGAGCGTGTTGCTGGCCCCATCGGTGATGGATCCAAACCGGGTTTGGCTGTTTACAAAAAATGGTCCGTCGCCGCGCCTGCCACTGATGGGGTCGTACACCAACCAAGAACCAAAATTGAATCCGTAGTTTTGCGGATAGACAAAAGGTTGCCCGTTTCTTAACCGGACGGTGTCGTTGATTTCGCTGGGGCATTGAAACAATGGGATTCGCAGTGTTGGGACTCCGGTGTCGGTTTGTGCGTCCCATGCCAAATTAAGGTCGACCTGTTTGAATGCGTTGGACTGTTCAATAAACGGCAGCAGTCTGCCGTGAATGGACCAAGAGCCGTTGTTGCCGCTGAGTACTGTGCCGGGATCGATCTCAAAACTTGGCGGTAGGTTCCCCAAAGCTGCCTCGTATCCTAAAGCGGCGAGTGCAATTTGGCGGACATTGTTTAGGCAACCGGTGCGCCGCGCGGCTTCACGGACCGATTGCACTGCCGGCAACAACATGCCGATTAAGATTCCGATGATGGCAATCACGACCAGCAATTCGACCAGCGTAAAAGCGCCGTGTTGGTTTTGTTTCATTTATCCTGGGTGCCAAAGCGCGGGATTAACTTCGAATAAGGGAGAGACGCACCGCCTGATTCTAAAACGACGTTTGTTATTGGGCAATAAAAAAACATGCGAGCAGTCCAGTGACTGTCTCGCATGTTGGTGTGTTCTAGAACTTTGCAGCAACGCGTGCGTCCAAAGTTGGCTTTTCTCCGATGAATGTCTTAAAGGAAGACGGTAACGGTTACCGTGACCCACTGCCAGA
The DNA here is from genome assembly GCA_937944405.1 of uncultured Pirellulaceae bacterium. Lineage (GTDB taxonomy): Bacteria > Planctomycetota > Planctomycetia > Pirellulales > Pirellulaceae > Mariniblastus. The sequence goes on along the minus strand of CALDYR010000084.1, from coordinate 7,271 downwards.
CTTGGCTCCGCTTCCCGCTTTAGCTCCGCTGCCGGGCTTGGTACCACTACCGGGTTTGGCACCGCTACCCGCTTTGGCTCCGCTTCCCGCTTTGGCACCACTACCGGCTTTGGCACCACTACCGCCAGCAGCGGCCAGTTCGCCGCAGTCGGCGATTGTGATTTTTGAACGGGTCGCACCGCTTTGCGAGCCGAGTTTTTCGATTGCCTTGATGATCTGGTCACCTTTGGTAACACGTCCGAAAACGACATGCTTTCCGTCAAGCCAAGGGGTTAGGGCGGTGGTGATGAAGAATTGCGAACCGTTGGTGTTGGGGCCAGCGTTCGCCATCGACAGCAGGTAGGGGGAATCGTGTCTTAGCCGGAAGTTCTCATCGGCAAACTTCTCACCGTAGATGCTCTCACCGCCGGTTCCGTTGCCGCGCGTGAAATCTCCACCCTGACACATGAAGCTGGGAATGACTCGGTGGAAGCTGCTGCCTTTGTAGTGCAGCGGTTTGCCCGATTTGCCCACGCCTTTTTCGCCGGTGCAGAGGGCACGGAAGTTTTCGGCCGTTTTGGGGACCGTGTTGCCAAACAGACCGAACTCAACGCGTCCGGCTGGCGTTCCATCGATTTCGATATCGAAAAACACGGTGTGGCTGACCGGTTCTGTCGCGGTACCTTGCGCCGCAACAGGGGCGGCCAACAAAACAGCGGACAGCGTGGCACCAATGGTGACGGTCAATAATGATTTCAACATGCTTCAAACACTCCTAAACAAAAGAGATCTTCTCGGCGAGAAAAAACGGTGCACAGATTACTGTGAACTCGGCGAGACCGAAACTCCGTAAGATTCAAACTCAAAATTCGACCGTGCGACTAAACCGAACGGCCACTTATGCATAACGGTTTTAGCCGATTTTTTTCGATGGGAAAGCCCGGTTGCGTCATAAATAATGCCAAAATGCGTTCCTGCCAATAAGCCGGCTGGAATTATCCGCCGCAGTGATCCAGGTTCCGTACGGAGCTGATGCAAAACAAGTTCGGTAAAAGTTGGAAACCTCCAATTCGGAAGGTTAAATGCTATCAAGGATTAAGCAAAATCAGCGGGGTGAATTTACCGTCAAAAAATATTCGCTGAGGTTCCCGCATGACATCGGATGTGAAGATAGCGCGATTGAGAAGCTTGGTGGGAGACTCGGGCAGGATTGGCTTGAGAGTTGTTGTACGGTGTCCCTAGTGGTCTGTCAGCATTAAGAATTAGGATTGTTCAGATCAGCCGTTTGGGCGTTAGCCCCGGTTTTTCGTTTCGGAACCGTGGCTATCGCCAAAACGGCTAACCCTAAAATCCAATGCTGACACTCCACTAGCTCGCGTTTTCGTTGTTTTGTGAAAAACATCGATTTCTTTTTTAAGTTTGCCGCAGAAACGCGGTTTATACGGGTGTGATTTTGCGTCGCGATTTTTAGAAGTTTAAAACACTTGCTCCTGCTTTGCTTTGGTCGCACACTGCGTTACAGTTGTGGCCCAGAAACATTTTCCCGAACCATTTACGATGGAGTTCTCTAAATGAAAATTTTATTTACCGCATTTGCGTTGAGCTTTGGCCTGCTCTCAATCCAAGCGTTCGCTCAAGAAGCAACCACGACCTCTCCAAAGGAAATGGCAGCGAAAATGTCTGACGCTTCTTCCCAAGAAAAATGCTGTGCGGGCAAAGACGGGTGCGATGGTGAGTGCCCAATTTCGATGGCGATGGCGAAACTGCCTTCGATGTCTTACCTTGTCGGCACTGAAAAGACTTGCTGCAGCGAATCCGCCGCTCAATTGGCGTCTCAAAGCAACGCAGCAATTCACTACGTGGTTGCGGATACAACTTACGAAAACAAAACTGAAGCGATGACCGCATTGGTGGAAAAAACCGAAGCGATGGTAGAAGACTTCATCACACCATGTAAGTGTGAGAAATCTGGTAAAACAACCGTCGCTGGTGAAACCTGTGAATGCCCAATGCAGGGTGCCAAGAACATTGAATTGGTTAAAGCCGCCGTCGAAGCGATCAACGTTTCTTACAAAGTTGGTGATGAAGCTTGCAATTGCCCAATGAAGGCAAAAGAGATGGCCTCAAAATCTGATAGCAAAATGACCTACGTTGTCGATGGCGAAGAAACTTGTTGCAGCATGACCGCACGTCTCCAAACAGCGCGTGCGAAGTATAAAGCTGCTGTGAAAGCATTGGTGAGCGCCTCGAAGGAGGCCGCTGGGTCAGAAAGTAACGGCTAATTTTCGATTCCCATCGAACAAAATTTTTGGAGCTTGCTAAGTAATTTAGCATGCTCCATTTTTTTTTTGATTTTTGATTTTTTAACAGCGATTTAGTCGCTCCCAATCCTTCTACGATTCATTATTTCCAATCGGTCGGGAGGGCGGCGTTAAAACTTTGGGGTGAGCCACGTCGATTTTCTTGCGACCGTAAAAATCCCCTTCGAGAAACTGACCCAGAATTCACACGATTTTCGCCACGTAAACGATCCCCAATTAAAATCACCCGGACGGCCCCTGTTTGCTGCCATCCCCGAAGGGCCATGGTCAAAGGAGAAGGGGCGTTATTGTTTTTGGGGGCCAAATCAACGGCTTCAACCGGTCGCGTATTATTGCGATTCAATGGCTGGAAATAAGCCTTTGATTGCCGATTCGTCCAACACGTAAATCCAGCCACGATGGGTGCGGTTGATCTGTTTGGTTTGGCGCTGAGCCGAAGCGCGATCCTCCTGGCGCTGTTTGACTTTCCGCAAGTAGGCTTTTTGAGCGGACTCCTCTTGCGATTCTACTTCTTCGATCTCTGGGAATGCCTTGGGATTGACGCCGGCGATAATGATCGCTTGGTATAGCAAGCTCAAACTTTCGCCACCGATGCGGTTGGCTAGGTTCCCGACAATCAATGTTAAAACAACACCGTCAGATCGCTGGACCGAGATTTCGCCGTTGCTTCCCGAAAACAGATGCCCACCGTTTTCGAAACCGTCATAACGAAATCCGCGATCGGATAGTTGCGAAATGATTTTTTTGTCGCTTGGGTTGCTCGGTTGTGCCATCAATTCGATGACCGATTTACTTTGTTTCTCAACGTCGGAGGGGCGCAGGGTAAACAGAGATCGGACAGTGGATTCTGCGAAACCGTTGGGCAACGCGGTGTCGAGCTCTTCCCTTTGAACTTCGTCGCCTTGTACCGAAAGTTGTTTTAGCATTAGTTTTTGTTGTTCGTTGATCTCAAAACGCGCGAAATACAAGGGTTGGTCTTTTTTCGAAGTCTGATCAACACGATGTCGGTTAAGTTCGAAACTATCGACGGCCAATCCGCTGCTGGGGTCGGTGGGAAGATTCAACAAATTGGGATCGACCCATTGGGCAAAGTCCGTTGTTAGAATCGATTTGTCAAATTCGATCGCGTAGATCGTGGGTTTGCCGGGGACCCGCGCGTAGTGTTTCCCGGGGCTGTTTTTTACTTGGTCCCCGATAATGATCTGGGCAATTGTTTTTTGGTCTCTATCAGATAAAACCAATTTCGTTCCCAACCTTGATCGGGCTGTATTGACGCCTAAGTCAGAAGGGTCGACAACGCCGAAGTTGACGTGGTCGGTTTGACTGTCTGAATTGACCTCAAGCACCGTCCGATCGTTGAGCGCGCGGGTGACTTTTAAAACGCGCTGGTCGCCGGTGACGTCAAAACCGTTTTTCTGTGGCACGATCCAGTTTTGCCCGTTTCGTTTGAGCCGCAACCGTTGGATGTCGGATCGTTGATTGTCGTAAGCGATGACTTCGATGCCACGCACCGACGATGTTTCATAGTTCTCAAATAGCGGTTTGCCGACCTGAGCGTTTTGGGTCACGGTTTCAGGCCAAGGGTAACTGGCGGCCGCAAACGCAGCGGCAACCGCAGCGACCACGCCCATAATCAAAGTGGTAGAAAATGCTGATTTCATAATGCTTGATGGATGTTGGGTGGCAGCACCATAACAGAAGGCCTGAAGGTGCTGGTTTTTGCACTGCCCCGGGGCATGCTGCGAGATGCTTTGGCTTTGGGTTTGGGTTTGGGTTAGGGTTTTCGGGGTGTTATTTAAGCCGGCGGGCTTTGGAAATTCCCTCTCGTTCACGCAAGCGGCGGCGTGTGTAAACAAATAGGCCCAGTAGGAACGGGGGAATCACCGGGATGATCACCGCCGCTAACTTGTACTTGCGTTGGATTTCTTGAATCTTCTGTTCGGCGTTGAGTTCGGCTTGCCGTTTATTCTCATTGAGCTCGTTTTGGAGTTCTTGAACTTTGACGCTCAGTTTTTCCTGCTGTTCTTGTTGTTGCTGTTTGAAGATGCCTTGTTTCGCGGCGAGGGCGGCTGCGTCGTAAGATTTTCCCTGATCACGCCGAGCCACGATCTCTTTGATCTCGTTGTCTAACGGTCGGAGTTTCTGTTTGGCTTCCACTTGCGCAGATTCTAAAGCCTTGGTGTGGTCGAGCTCAAATTGCTGATTGATATCGAAGACTTTTTGAAGTTCGACTTCCTTCTGAGCCTCAATTTCACCCAACGTCACGTGGGGCAATCGGCGAGTCCGCAGGCCCAAGAAAGTCGACTCATTGGCCAACGCGTCGACGATATTGAGCGCAAAGCTCATGTTTTGAAACTGGTATTCGATACCGCGCTGAATCGGTTGGTTTCGTAGGTTGACAAAATAGTCTGAAAGGATGTCCAGGTCGGCCACGTAAATGACGTTGGTGCGGTCTTTGCTGGGGGCCGACTGCGGGTCATTGATTTCGTAATCCTTGCCACGAATATGACAGGCGACGACAAAGTTGTTGCCCGCAGCGCCACGATTTTGATTTCGCGCACCGACGGGGATTTGCGGCATTAGCCAGTCGCTGCGGATGCGTCCCGCAGATCCCGAAGCGACCAAAGGAATAAAATCCAGTTCTGTCGTTTCAGTCGGTTTGATGTATCCGGCATACTGAAAGAAAAGTTCGTCGATGCCGCTGCTGGCGGGGTGGTCGGGATTGAAGTTTGGTTGATCTCGATTTTCCTCTTTGATGATCATCAGTTCTTGTTGGTTTAAACGAAGGTCTTTGGGGTACGGGTTGGCAGAAACCGGTTGCCAAAGAACCCAAGGGAGAAACCGTCCGTTGCCCGCATTTTGTCGGTCGGTATCAAGATCAAGTGATCGCCAAAGTTTTTGGATGTCCGCCGGTTGGCCTCCCCGATTGATAGCGCGGCCGAAGAAAGTTCCCGGCACGTGAGTTTTGAAGCTGAAAGAATTGGGAAATGGATCCTCAAAGATCGCCATCGGCTGACCGGATTCAATGGCAACAATCAGATTGTCCATTTCCTGCTGAGACATTTTTGATGGCTGGGCCACGATCAACATGTCGAATCGTCGTTTCGGTTTTTTGTTGTCGTCGTCTTTGATCCACAGATCAATTTCGGATTCAGCGCTGACGACCTCCAGTTGGTACTGTTTGGCTAATTCGCCAAGAATCGCCAACGTTGGGATGCGTACAGGTTGTCCGTTGCCGCGCGGGACGACGGCGCCTTGGATCAAGGCATCGGTGATGACCACGCCGACGGTTTTGCGATTAGGTTGTGCGACGGTGTTAAGCGAGCGCATCAATTCGTATTCGACCGGCGTGCCATAAGGGATAAAAGGCACGACGACGCGTTCGACGCCGCTGGCGACGGCCAGCCCCATGATGACTTCGGCTTCGCGTGTCGCGCCGCGCGATTGGGTGGTGAAGGGGCGTGGCCGAATGCCGTACCGCTTGGAGGCAAGGACGGCTTGTGCGCTGAACGGTTCGATGCCCTGATAAAGATCGACCTGGACACGATTGCCGCCGAGTGCATCGAATTCGCGCAAGAGGTTCACCAGATCGTATTTGGTGCGGACGAATTCGCTGGGGATGTCACTGCCGATGTAGGCGGTGATTTTGATTGGTTGCCGTTGTTCGGTGTCGTCGTTGGATAGATCGTCCAGCAATTTAATGGTTGATGGAGAAAGGGTGCTGACCTTGCGGTCGGAGATGTCGACTCGGGCACGGTTGAGGAAGCTGTACTGGACGATTAGCACAACTGACACTGCGATGATCGACAAAAACGCGGCGCGAAAAAGGTAATGCCATAGCATCGATGTTCCATCGCGACCGCCCAACCAATGCCTCCGCCCGATCAGGATCATGCTCAAATAGATTCCGATGACGACAATGCCACCGAAGTAGCAGATCGAAGATGCCGTGATCAATCCGCGCCCGAAAGGTTCGAAGCGTTCCAGAATCGACCATTCGAAAAGACGGCTGATCCATTTTTGGCTGCTGAAGATGACGTCGGCATTGGAGAAGAACGCCAGCGGTGCGTTGAAGATGGCACCGAAAATAAAACCAACGGTGAGGTTGCTGGTTAAAAATGACGCGACCGTTCCGAGACTTATCATCGAGATACCGACAAACCAATAACCCAAGTAGGTCGAAAACAGCAGCAGGTTGTCTAATTGCCCGCCGGTCATTGACAGCAGAACACCAAAATTTGAGAGTTGCGAAAACAATAGCGAAACGGTGAACACCAGCACCGCCGCGAAGTATTTGCCGATAACGATGTCGAAGTCCTTGGCGGGCAGGGTCAGCAGCAGTTCGTCGGTGCCCTGTCGTTTTTCTTCGGCCCAGATGCTCATCGTGATCGCCGGGATGAAGATCAGCATGATATACGGGAGGTAGCGATTGAGTTGGTCGAAGTTGGCCAGATTGGACGTGAAAAACTCGTGGGGCCAAAACGCCGCAAAGGACGTCAACAGCACAAAAAGGCACAGGAAAACGTAGCCCGTTGGATTGCTGAAGTATCCGATGAAATTGCGCTTCATGACGGCGAAAGCGGCCTGACGCCAAATACCCAGCGGCAGCATAAGAATCACCAACGCCACCAAAAACAGCAGGTCTAAGACCAACATGAAAGCGAATTCGATTAACAGTAAACCCATGGTGTCTTCATTGGTTATAGGTAACAAGCGAGTAGTTTTGCGGGCGCAAGTGGTACAGTGGTCGACCGGTATCTCAATCCTCTACAGAGGTCGGCAGTTTGGTGCCGGTTACCGGGTCGTGCCCGGTAAGATGCGCGAAAACGTGATCCAAACCCACGCCCTTGTCGTCGATCTGGTCCAAAGGGCCGTCGTAGACCTTGCGGCCTTCGTTGATCATGATCACGCGGCTGGCCATCGCTTCGACTTCTTGGAGGATGTGGGTCGATAGCAAAATCGTTTTCTCTT
>CALDYR010000083.1 GCA_937944405.1 uncultured Pirellulaceae bacterium | reverse complement strand
AAGTCCAATGTGATTTCTTCGGGCGGCGAATCGTAGGAAGCAATAAATTGATCGACAAGAATCGTTGAAAGCCGAACAAGAGTCTCACGCAGCACGCGATTCTCGAGCCGACATAGCGTCGAAGGTGAGGCCATCGGTTCATCTTCAACCGGAGAGACACCTGACGCAATCTACAAAGCGGCATCGGTGCGCATCGTCTGCTGGTCGTTGAGGTCCTCGTAGCCCAGTGCGATCGAGAAGATGCGCTGAGTGAGCATGGTGCGTTGGCGGTGGACCGTCATACGCGGATCATGCGGGTCAGGAATCGCCGCGTTGATCGCATCGAGCAAGCCAATCTTTTGATCGATTTCCCGCAGCAGCAGGACACCGGGGTCGCTGGTAAGACGGCTACCGAGAAAATCGGCCACCACTTCGCGGCGACCGGCGCTTGAAAAAGACATCGATTTGCTGGTACACTCTGTCACGATAAAGCCTCTTGCTTTTGTGGGTCGTTTGTGTGTCAGAACCAACGTTTCACAGAGCAAAAGGCTTTTCTTATAGGTGGCTACCAATCAGCCAATGAAATATCCGGGCTAAACCTGGCTGGCCTTGCAAACGGCGGCAGCAACTCTTGAGGCGACCGACCGGTCGAGCGGATCGGGGAGGATTTTATCGGCTGTCGGTTGGTCGACGCATTGAGCCAAAGCAACGACCGCTGCCATCTTCATTTTTTCAGTAATGCGTTCAGCGTTGGCGTCTAAAGCTCCCCGAAAGATCCCCGGAAAGGCCAGTACGTTATTGACTTGATTGGGAAAGTCGCTGCGGCCGGTACCAACGATCGCTGCGCCGGCAGATTTTGCGAGGTCCGGCATGATTTCAGGTATCGGGTTGGCCATCGCTAAAATAATGGGAGCGTCCCCCATCGCCCGCACGTCGTCCGCGTCAATCAAATTACCTTTGCTTACGCCAATAAAGACGTCAGCACCTTCCAGCACTGTGCTGAGGCGGCCAGATACGTTTCGCGGATTTGAATAAGCAAGCAATTCCTGTTTCTCAATCGAAAGGTTTTCGCGGCCCGAGTGAATCGCCCCTCTAGAGTCACAGACGATGACATCTTTAACCGCCACGCAGGCGTTGGGCGCATGTCCAACACAACGCAGCAACTTCGCGATCGCAGTTCCGGCGGCACCGGCTCCGTTGATCACGATTTTCATTTCGGTCAATGCCCGACCTACGACTTTTGCTGCGTTTGTTAAAGCGGCCAACAAAACAATCGCGGTACCATGTTGGTCATCATGGAAAACGGGAATCCCTAAATCCTGCAATGCCGCTTCGATCGCAAAACAGCGCGGCGCGGCGATATCCTCTAAGTTAATTCCCCCGAAAACGGGCGCGATTCGTCTAATGGTTTCGATAATTTCGGATTCGTCCTGGGTGTCCAAACAGATTGGCCACGCGTCGATGTTTGCAAACTCCTTAAATAAAAGCGCCTTGCCTTCCATGACTGGAATCGCCGCGTAGGGCCCTATATTGCCCAACCCCAGCACCGCTGATCCGTCGCTAACGACGGCCAGCGAGTTGCTTTTGATCGTCAAATCGTAGGCGCGTTTCTTCTCTTTGGCGATCACCTCACAGGGGCGCGCGACACCTGGTGTATAAGCAACCGAGAGGTCTTCGCGCGTAATGACGGGCATCTTGTTGTGGATACTAATCTTTCCTCGTAGTTGTTGGTGGACGATTAAACTGCGTTCAAAAAAGTCAGTCATCAGGTCTCTCTCGATTAATTTCGAAGGTGATTTAAAGGCGGAACGTGCAATCTTCGGTCACCGTCTGTACGGTTGTTGGATCCCGATATGATCCCGTGTTTGAATGCTGGAATTGCACGCCTGAGAAGACTCTACCAAGATCAAAGCAATCGCGCGATACCGATTACCGAATCCATCATTGGTTTGAAATAGAAGATCCTTCAAAGCTACGAAAAACCTATAGAAAAGCCAACTGGATGCGGAGTGCATCCAATTGGCCTTGTGGTTTTCTAGCGCCTAAGGAGTTCCTTAGGTGGCTGCTCGAACAAAGAAAGACATTTCCGTTACCTAATCTTTCTATTGGCATAGAACTTATTTGATCAGGCCGTCGACTCGTACGAAGTCGCGTCCGGGGGCGTGGCAACCGACACAAGAGCTATCGCCAAGCGAAGCCGCAACAGGCTGGGAGTTATCGGTCAAGCTGAGATTTTCGTACCAGTACCACCCGTTTCCATTACCGTCGTCTTCTTTTGCTTTGATTGCGACAGCCCAGCCGTAATGGTTTCCATCTTTGTGGAGTTCTTTTACTGACATCGCGCCGACAGGATGGGAATCATTTCCCAAAGCGATGCTGTCGGCGAGCTTCTTATTGAAGAAAATTTTGACATCGCCGTGAACTGCGGGACCGCTGGTGGAAGGGTGAACGCGCGAGTCAGCCGCAAATCCGACGTACTTTTTCGCCGCCAACCACTGGAACAATTTGTCTGCATAACCATCGGACGCTTCGACTTCTCCCCCGCCCATGGATCCCATGGCGGCCTTCGAAGTGCTTCCGTTCTTCTTATTGCTTCCCATTCCTTTGTCCATCATCTTCTGTTGCGCCGACGGCATCGCCTCTCTGAGAACCGGATAGTACTGAGTAAAGACAAAGTCTTGATCGGCGCTCGCGGCATGGCATGAATTGCAACTGGCTGCGGGAAACGCTTTCGCGGTTTCGGTATACTTTGCTTGGTGGCCAAAGCTGAAATAGGCCCAACCGCCTGGTTCGTCTTTGAACCGGACCGTATCTTTAATCGCGACTTCAAGCCCCGCGAACTCTCCCATGAAATACCCTTTTCCACTAACGGCTTGTTTGGAACCGACCAAAACAAGTTCCTTCACCAGTTGAGTGCCGTTGGGGAATTGCCCCGTATTCTCATAGGTAGCAAAACTTTCAGGATCCATATACACGTTGTGAAATTCGGGAAACGCCGCTTTGCCGCCGTTCATATCATGCGGTGTCAGAGGTGTCCCGATATATACCCACTTTCGCCATCCCTTGGGTCGGATCAACTGGCCATCATCCGCATACCGAGCGGCGTGAGCGTTGGTTGAACCGCGGTAGTCTGTCGAACCCAACGAACTTTTCGCTCCCTCCCCATTTGAAGCCTGGAATGAAAGCCCCAGCGAGTAACTCCCAAGTGCTATAGTGATCGCCAATACATATCGAATCATCAAATTTCCCTGAACGATTGATCTAATTTCAAAGTCTTACCCTTCGGACGTCAGCATCGCAATTTTTAATTCGTTAAAAACATAGAAGCCGGGACCTAACGTAACATATCATGCGCAGCTAAAAAAACGGACCGTGAGTATACCTCATCGAAACAATTGCAACAACAGCGATCAAACGATATCAACTAATTTCGACACTATGGTGCGACTCAGGTCATACATGATAGCGGTCAATGTAAGTGATGACGCCATTCTCACGTCGAATGATGTTTTCCGCCTCTAAATTTTTGAGTGCGCGATAGGCCGCTTCGTGAGATAAATTCAAGTCGCGCGATAAACCTTTGATCCGTCCACTGAGGTTTAATGGGATTCCTTCTTGCGACTCCAAGGTCATCAGCAAGTGCAGTACCCTCGCACTGGCGGAATTGATCCCCAAACGTTCGAAGCTAACCCGTAACTGATAATAGCGTTCAGCCAGACAAGTGATAAATCGTGCGCCTAACTCTGGATTGCTTCCAATGTCGTTAAGAATCAATTGTTTCGGAGCCGATTCAATGACGCAGGGTTCGTCCGCTATGGCGCTATAGCTGTAGCGGTCGCGTGCTAAGTGCTCTTCGGCAAACGCTTCATCAGCGTAAGCACGATAAAGCACCATCGGTTTTCCCGGATCTGGAAAAACTTCCATACGGACACTGCCGCTAACACAAAAAAAGATCGATTTTACGCACTGCCCCGCCTCGAAAATTGCGGAACCCGCTTTAACTTTATAGCGTTGACGTTCCCTGTTAACCGAATCGGAGAACATCTTAAACTCAAGTCGTGACAATGGTGTCTCCTGGCGTTTTCGCTGCTTAGAGAATAACAATCAAATGGGTCCTAAATTGCCAACTTCAATCAGGAATTACTCAATTCGGTTCTTCCCGGAACTTTGTGGCACCGCGTGCCCCCCAAAGTTGCTTTTTCTCCAATGAATGTAGTAGGATTGGCCCGAATTCCGGTAAAAACACCCAACGGGAATTCGGGCCAATACCACTAAAATTTTGAGGCTTGCCACGGAAATCGGGGAATCGCCCTCAGTTTTGTGCTTCGATCCAGTTTTTAAGTTGATGCGGCACCCAACGAACGGCAGCTGCCCATATGCCGCATACAATTCGTTGCACAACTTTTCCTGGATCCTCCTCAGAATTTAGCAACTACGTTCTTGCTAAAGGTGCCGCTGAGTTGGCGGAAATTCGACGTAAACCAGACTGGAATTCTGGGAATGCTAATGTAGTCAGCCAACAACTCTGAATCACAACTCACATCGGCTAACTGGTGTAGCGCTCGCGGCGACCAGACCAACATTTTGCTGCGTTCGTGGCGGCGGCCTGTAGAGCTCAGCCTTCATGATTTCCCGCCGAAGGACTTGATGCGCGTGGCGAACCATCAGGGGCATCATCAAACGCGGATTCGCCATTTCAGAAATGACTGAAAGAGCGAGCTAGAGCGTTACGATTTCTGTCGCAGAGCGCTGAAGGTGATCGATCAATCGACTGAACGTCTTCCGCGTTTACTGAAATCGGCTTGAAACGAATGTAATGAGATCAGTCAAAACACGGCAACGTTTCTGCGATCCAGTTGCGATTTGTCTTATGAAATCTGTTTGGCAAAAACGAGTCGGTTAGGGCAGCCGGCGGGTAACACAACGATGCAAGTTCCCTCCCGGCGCCGCCAACCTGCCGCTTACACTGCTGCGGCTGCAACTTTGGGACTTGCACTTGGTTCTGCCTTGTGCAGGGAAACGACAATCAGAACAGCGATGGCGTTGGCCCAATAGTATCCCGCATCCAATCCTGTGAACCCGAGGACAAAGGGTGCGACCGCGAAGGTTACGCCTACCAAAAAATCAACCGTCAAATGGAGTGAGTACGGCAGCACACGCACAACGCCTAACTGATGGTCGGTGAGAACCGTTAAAATGAATGCAGCAACGCCCGTGCCAACGGAAAGCCATAATGCCAATGGATTGGTTTCGCCCAGTTGCAACAAAAACGGCATCGCGATTAAAGAAATGGCAACAGGGTAATCAAGGAAAGCGTGAATTGTTTTGGTGATAAATTGAGGTCGCATTTTATAATTTCCTTTAAGTGGATAGTGATGTAAAAAAATGGCTTCCCGGAACTTGGTGGCGCCGAGTGCGTGCAAAACTAGCCTTTTCCAGTGAGCGTAGTGGGGTTTGCTCAAATTCCCGCAAACAGCCAGGTGGAATTCTAGCCAACCTCACTACGATGTCGAAGCTTGGTACTAAAGCGAGGGAAGAGCCAAAAAAATAGCCAGCGCCGTCAGCGGCGCTGGCTGATCGAATCGTTTCAAAGCTGTTGTTTCTTAACTGCTTTGCATTTCCATTGGCCAGTGTGTTGCCCAATGAAACAGTCGATAATTACCAAATAGCAATAGATCGTAGATGAATAACGCGGGTTACGTCGCCCAACAACTACTTCTTCATGCTGCCTTCTTTCATCATGGCATTCTTTTTGACCAAACCAGGCCAGTTCTTCATTGCGTTACCAACATTGCTGTCGATATCTTTGTTGAACATCCCCAGAATTGCTGGGTTCAAGTTCAGGTAGAGCTTGTCGTTACGAACTTGCCATGTGTTGACGTCCACTGGAAACAAAGCACCTACAGAAACGCCGAAGGCACAGAATCCGCCGCATTGTGGTGCGTACTTGTCAGGGTTCTGATCGAACATCGACTTGTGCTCTTCGCTGGCGAAGAAGTAGGTTGCACCGCGATGCTTAGAGGTGATCTTGAAATCACCATGGACTGGTTTTGCGTCAGTAAAGAAAGCGACAGGATCGTATCCGTTGATCGCAACGCCGCTTGCACCAGATGTGTTTACAAGGTCTTGAGCGTCAGCAGAATTGGTGTTGAATCCAAACGCGGAAACGGTCAATGCAACAGCCAGCAACAAATGGGTTTTAGTAAATCGTGACATAGTCATTCTTTTCTTAAAAAAGGTTTGAGAATTTTTTTAAAGTTTGAGTAAGTGGGACATGAGCTTTTGCCCAGCGGTCGATATTCAACAATAGGATGGCACGTTCAGGATTGTCTTACGTGCTATCTTGAAGTTTGTTTCAAGGTTCTTAAGAAGCCTGCAGCGAGAACCAATGCCGATCCGCATTGGCGAGGCACTTGGATTCATCTTCCTTGTTCCACAGCGCCAGCGCGTCGGTATTGTCGTCATGCAGAAACAAGTGAACTCGGTCGTTGATGATTTTGAAGTTCTTTGGGCAAACTTCAAATTCCTTTTCGATGGACATACCAAATGCACACTTGCCACCGTAAGCCGGAATGTACTTGCTGGGGTTATTCCGGAACTGTTGTTGTGCATCGGCACTAACAAAGTAGTAAAGCTTCCCATCGTGCATTTCAGAAAACTCTGGCTTCCCTTCGAGAGGTTCACCAACCGCCAAATACGCCACAGGGCAATAGCCTTTGAGTTGAGGTAACTCAGACATCGTGGGGCCTTTCGTAAAACTGAATTGATAGTCTGGCGATCGCTTCGCCAGCAGACTTGTACTGCCCTTAGAATGATTTGAGATGGTTGGTCGTTGAGTGCGTGTTACGCTTCTGCCCGCAAACCATTCAAAGGACGATCATCGTTCTGCCCGATGAAAAGCATAGGCCGTGCCAATCGGCCAAGACCGGGTAGGTTTTGTTCAAAAAACATGTCAAACAACGTGTTTGCAGGGCATTTTCCTTTTTGCCATGCACATCAGAAGCGAAAACCAATATGCTATATTTCGTAAGTCGATACGAAATGCCGTACCGCAATTCGCGCTGACACCACTGAGAACTGAGGAGTCCACCGTCATGTCATCCGACCAACCGCTCGATTCAAGTGCCACCTTGCGATCTATCATGGAAGGCACCGCTGGCACCGATGGCCAACATTTTTTTCGTTCGTTGGTACAGTATTTGGCGATCGCATTACGAGTAAAAGCATCGTTTGTGGCTACGTTTTCTCCCCAGCGAACGTCCGCCCAAACGCTCGCCGTTTGGGTTGGCGATGATCACGTCGATAACTTCGAATTCGCTCTCGAAGGCACGCCCTGTAAGCTCGTTCTTGGTGGCGACATACAGCACTACCGTGATGGGATACAGTCCGCGTTTCCCGCCAACTCTCTGTTGAAGGAACTCGACGCTAGGAGTTACCTTGCGATTCCGCTGACCGACGACAAAGGCGATGTCGTTGGGCACTTAGCGGTCATCGATGAAAAACCTTTGACGGCTGATGAAAGAGAGCTTTCAATCTTTCATATCTTCGCCGCCCGGGCGACCGCTGAGTTGGTCCGGCGAAACGCCGAACAGCGACTCGGAGACAGCGAAAACAAAGTCGAACGACTAAAACGTGAACGTGAACGGGCCGAAGCGGAAGTCGCTTACCTGCGAGAGGAACTTCGGGCTCGGTCAGATTTGGCGGAAATCGTTGGCGAAAGCGACGGCGTCTGGAAAGTCCTGCGCAGCATCGATATGGTTTCGACCACCGACAGCACCGTTTTGATTCTGGGCGAAACGGGAACCGGGAAAGAACTCGTCGCCCGCGCTGTCCACCGAAACAGCAGACGCAAGGACGGCCCTTTCGTCCGCGTCAATTGTGCCGCGCTGCCGGAGTCATTGTTGGAAAGCGAATTGTTTGGGCACGAACATGGCGCCTTCACCGGCGCGACCGAAAAACGAACCGGCCGATTTGAACTCGCCGATGGTGGCACAATCTTTTTGGATGAAATCGGAGAGATGCCCCTACCGGCCCAATCAAGATTGCTGCGCGTGCTACAGGAACAAGAGCTCGAGCGTGTCGGCAGTAGCCAGACGATCCGCATTGACACGCGCGTTGTTGCGGCCACCAATCGCGATCTGATGGCGATGGTCGAAGAGGGGAGATTTCGCGAAGACCTCTACTATCGGTTGAACGTTTTCCCGATCCAGGTGCCGGCCCTACGCCAACGGAAGGAAGATATCCCAACCTTGGTCAACTGTTTCCTTGAGAAACTATCGGAGCGGTTGGGGAAAAAGATCGAAGACGTTCCGGCGACCGTTTTCGCGGCACTACAGAGTTATGATTGGCCCGGAAATGTGCGAGAACTTGAAAACGTCGTCGAAAGGGCGATGATCCTGTCCTCTGGGAAATCCCTATCCCTTCCCAGCGGCGTAATCCCACGCAACAAGAAACGGACCGCCACTCCATTCTTACGCCCAATGGCAGAAATGGAGGCTGAACATATTCGAGCGGTGCTGGCTCACACCAATGGCGTGGTGGCCGGTAAAAGCGGAGCCGCCAAACTATTGGATATGAACCCTAACACGCTTCGCAGCCGCATGGAGAAATTGGGAATCAAAGCCGATCAGACAACTGAAACGGCGAGCCCTGCGTCAATGTAAAATTAACCGACGACGGCGGTTGGATTCCAACGCATCGATGCGTTGATTCCAGCCAAGTCCAGACCAACACGACCCCAGAGCGCGTATGCTGTCAAGCGCATTCCCTCATTCGCTGGAGTTGTTCCTTTGATGAATTTATTTGAAAGCCTCTTCCCGAATTTTAGTGGCGAGCGTCGAGATCGTAGTGAGATTGGCCAGAATTTCCGATGGCTGTGTTGAAGGGAATTCTGACGATCCTCACTCCATTCACTGTCAAAGGAAAGCTTTGGCGTACTCAGTACCGCAAGGTTCCGCGAAGAGCCTTTTACGAAAGATCGATCAAAGGGCATATTACCCGTACCTGCTGGTGAACCCACCGGCAAAGTTTTCTTAAAGAGCATGGAGATTGTTTAGATGAGTAAGCGCAAATGTTTTTCCAACACATTGTTTCCAATTGCCTGTTTTGCCGCGATTCTGTTTTTACCGGAACTGGCGATAGGGCAATCCGGTGAAAAGAACAATGCTGCTCCGCAGGTTCAGCAACAGACAGTAACCCGAGGGATCTTAGACCAACAAGCACCGGAGTGGACCGTCGACCAATGGCAGCAGCTTCCCGCCGCAACGCAAACCTTAAGCGTGAAAGACTATCAGGGGAAAATTGTGTACGCATACTTTTTCCAAGCATGGTGTCCGGGATGTCACTCGATCGGTTTTCCAAACCTGAAAGAAGTGCAAAAGCATTTTTCGGGCGACGACGACGTCGCGTTTGTGGCGATTCAAACCGTGTTTGAAGGCAAATCCACCAACACCAGCAAACGCGCTTTGGAAACTGCACAAAAATTTGAACTGGGCTTCCCGATCGGTCACGCCGTAACTCCAGCAAAAGACCGCGAACACCCTCAAATCATGAGCGATTATCGAACTGGGGGGACACCATGGACAGTCATCATTGACCGCACCGGTATCGTGCGAGCTAACGATTTCACCATCAAACCCAAGACCTCAATTGACCTGATCTCCCAATTAAAAAAACAGTGAAGAAAGTTTAGCGTCTTGCCGTCGTGGTGGGATCGGCCAACATTCCTCTGAGAACGGAATTCTGGCCCATCCCACCACGACATCTGATTTTCGCGCGATGAGTCTATATCGACAGGAAGTTAAACGATGGCCCACTGCGGTCGTGCGGCTTCGAATTCGACAGGCTGATTGGTTTCAGGATGAACGAGTTTAATCTTCCAAGCGTGCAGGCACATCGGTGGATCGGAAACGGTCAAAGTTTGCGTCGTTTGATCTGTGGAACTTCGATGGTACGCCCGGTCGCCTTGGATGGGCAATCCCATGTGCGATAAGTGCAAACGAATTTGGTTTGTGCGGCCCGTTTTCGGCCGACAGATAACCAGCGCTGTGCCGTCGCCAAAACGTTCTATCACTTCAAAGGTTGTCAGCGCTGAACGCCCTTCGGAACTCACTGTTCTTGTGCCGGCGATCGCTGGTTGGATTGAGATCGGTTGGTCGCACTCGAATTTGTCGTGTTTGCAATCTCCAACGACCCGCGCGAGGTAAGTTTTTTCTACGATCGATTGCTGGAACTGAGGGAAAATAAACCGAGCGTGACGTTTTTTGGTCGCGTAGATAACCACGCCGGTCGTGTTGGCGTCTAAACGATGGGTCTGTCGCAGTTGGTGTTCGTTGTAAACCAGCCCCAAGAAATAGCCCAGCGTATTTCGGTTGAAACGTCCGCAGGGGTGCATCGGCAAAGGGGCCGGTTTATTAACCACAACCAACGCGTCGTCCTCGTAAACAATGGCCACGTTGGGGTTTACCGGAGGTTCGATTGCCTGAGGGGTTAAATGTTCAATTCGCCAGCCTGAACGAATGATGGTGGATGGGCTGATGGGTTGGTTTTTATAGGTGATCCTTCCATCGTCGATTCGTTGCCGCCAAAAGGTTTCGTCTAAGTTTGCGTGCATCGCGACCAGAAATTCCAGCACTGGTTTTCGATCAAATCGAAGCGGCACGTTCATCGGCCGGATGTTATCGTACGCAACCAAACCGGGCAGAGGATCGATCGCGGCACGGAGTGCAGTGGTTCTTCGTTCTGCCGCCGCAGCCCGTTTTTGTTCTGGGGTTTGGAAGCAATACGGGCAACTGTGCGGCGGATGGTACCTGTCGGATCGCTGATCTTCGATCGTCAGCACTCGTTGACACGCGTAACACTGTTGGGCGTCAGTTTCGGCCAACGTGGGGTCCACCGCGACGCGCTTATCGAACACGAAACAGTCTCCGCTGTAGTGATCTCCGCCGACTTCCTCGAAATATCGCAGGATGCCGCCGTCCAATTGGTAAACCTGTTCGAAGCCCTGTTCTTGCATCAACGGCCCCGCCTTTTCACATCGGATTCCGCCGGTGCAAAACATGACAACCGGTTTCTTTTTCGCGTCCGCTGGCAGCGTCTGGATGGCTTGGGGGAATTTGCGGAAGTGATCGACGCCGATCGGGACGGCAGATTGGAATGTTCCGACTTCGACTTCATAGTCATTGCGTACATCCAAGAGGGTAATATCCTTACCATCGTCGAGCCACCGTTTCAGTTCGGCGGCTTGAAGTTTTGGGCTCGTCCGTACGGCGGGCTTAATCGATTCCACGCCCATCGAAATAATTTCTTTCTTCAACCGCACCAGCATTCGGCTGAAGGGTTGGTGCGTGCTAAAACTTTCCTTCACCGGAAGGCCATCGAAGTCGGGGTAGTTCTTGAGATGTTCCAAGTATCGATCGATCGCGTTACGTTTTCCCGCGACAAACATGTTAATCCCTTCCAGAGAGACAAGAATTGTCCCTTTGAGGTCCAGAGATCGACACAGCGGGAGCAGGTCAGATTTTACCGCCGCCGGGTCTGCGATAGGAACAAATTTATAGGCAGAGATATTTACGAAAGTGTCATTCATGTCAACAAGGGCAGCGCTTTGGAGGAGCGGTAGTTGCGCGGTTGCCGATATCGATCCGCGACATTTGATTTGGAATTGTGGAAAACTTTTGGCGATTGCGTTAGTATAAAATATTAAAAAACTGATTAAAACGCCGATATCAGTCGTGCAGTGACGAAATCCGCATTGGATCACCGTTTCTCCCAATCGCTTCCCCCGCCTCAACCTACTTTCATGGCCAAAAAGCAAAATCCCTACCACTTGTGGCTTGGTCTTAAACCTGAATTATCCAATCCCAACCTATTCCAGATTTTGGGTGTCGATCCCCGGTCCAAAGACAATGACGCCATTAAGAAAAAGGCCACCGCCCGGGCCAACGCGCTGCTGCGACGCTTGAAAGTGGCGGAAGTTAATAGCGACGCCGAAGAAGCGCTGAAGAAAAAGATGCACGCGGAAATCGTTTTAGCTCACAAGACGCTTGTTTCGACAACCAAACGCCAGCAGTACCTCAAGACGTTGTTGGTGAATAAGGGTAAGGGCAAACCGGCCAAACAGACAACCGAATCTCCACCAAGGGCAAACGCGACCGCCGCTGGACAACCGCCCCAGTCACTGCCTGCTGTTCCTCCACTGGGAAGAAAACAGGACGCTCCATCGGCGCTAAAATCATCGCCACCGCCACCGATGGCAACGGCGAAAAAAATTCCCACCGCGATCCCCATGGCGATGCCTTTGACACCGCCTGTAGACTCCGTTTCCCCACCAGCGGAATCAAAATCCGCCGATGACATTACAAACTTCTCATGGCAAATTGAAGACGCCGCCCCGGCAGCCAGTAGCGAACCCAACTTTGACCGACTGGAGTCTGAACCGATTATCAGAGTCTATCCCAAAAAACGCCGAACCAGCCGAAGTTGGCTCGTCCCGATCGTCGTGTTGATTTTAATCGTCACTGGGATTGGCGGCCTGGTTACCCTATTGACCAAGTACAGCAACGTTTTCGTTCTTATCCCTGAACTCAAAGACAAGCTTGAAAATGTTGCTCAAAGCAAA
Organism: uncultured Pirellulaceae bacterium; assembly: GCA_937944405.1. Taxonomy (GTDB): domain Bacteria; phylum Planctomycetota; class Planctomycetia; order Pirellulales; family Pirellulaceae; genus Mariniblastus. The sequence continues at coordinate 13,814 of CALDYR010000083.1, read as the reverse complement.
CAAGGTCCTTCGGCGACCGATCCGCCGGAAACCTATCCTTCTTCTAACATTGGTCGAACGGCCAGTGCGAACGATGACGAGAACGACCCAAGTGCTGGATCAGCGACGCTGACCGTTCCTGATTGGCCCAAACACGCCATTGAGTACAACGGCAACGAAGTGCCAGACGGGAGGGTTTTAGAAGGCGGCACCAATCCGCAGCTGCGCCCTCAAACCGGCGGCAGTAACGCCAAACCGGTCAATGAAACATCGGCCGATCAAGGCAGCAATGATCGGAGTCTGCATCGTGACTTAGACAAACTCAACGCCGGACGGTCGAACAATTTGGTAACTTTGAGCGACGATCAGCTAACGGTGCTGCGGTTAGCGCTGCATCGTAGCCGCGACGCTTTAGGCGCCCAAGAAACCCGTATGGCACGGCGTTTCTTAAACGACGCGCAGAAAATGGCTGATGAATTTCAAGCGCGGGCCCCGGAACAAATCAATCCGCCGCAGCGCGAGTTAATTCGCGCCGCGCGTGAGGGCGCACAGATCATCGATTGGGTGGACGAGTTTTGGAAACAGGTAAAATCCGCAGCGGTGGAGATGGCTGGCGGCCAAGAAATAGTTTTAGGCGACAAAACGATGGGGTTAGTCGAAGGCCGTGACAGCGCTGTCGTCTTACGTATCGCGGGGCGGAATGAAACCCTGCGCTATCGCGAGCTGACGCCGATGTTAGCGATCGCGATAGGCGATATGGGGTCGGTAAAAAGCATTCCACGTTGGAACCTCGCGAAATCTGCTTATCTGGGCGTGATGGCGGATCAGTATGAAGGCCTTCTGGATACCCAGACGCGATTTATTAACCAATCGATGAGTGACGGGTTCGATCTTGAAAGCGCGACGATTGCCCGTTATTCAAAACCCAATTGGCTGGAACTTGGATTGCCGAAACAGAAGTTAAAAGGAATCAGTGAATCACAATTTGATGAAATGGTCACCGAAATTCGCCGGCCACTGAACTACACCGACACCGAAAAGGTCCCGGTCCATTCAGTCGATAAAATCATCAATCAACTGGTGTATACCCCGTGCGAGGATTTCACCACGCGCGTCGCCCGTCTGTGGGAGGCTGTGGCGTTGGCGAAATATGGAGGCCGAACTTTCGATTTAATGTTCATCAATCGTGAGCTTGACGCGTGCTGTGATGAAGTCGATTTTAAACGCTCTTTTTTAGACCCCATGCTACACATTGCTGAAGAAAAAAAAGACGTCAAATCCCAAAACCAAATTGCCCGTCAGGTGATTGCATTTGTTAAACGATTCGACGGAAATTCAAATTTGCGTTATGAGCTACGAAATGAGTTGATCGAACTGGTGCAGAAGATCGCGACCGAACTCAGTAGTAACCAGCTTTCCGCGATGGCGCAGCAGCTTGCCAGCGCGTCCGGTTAATCCATCCATTTCCTGAGGAAAACTCGCATCTAGAAATTTGTGGGTGACTACCTTTTCATTTGGTTCTTCGCGGAACTTTGTGATGCCGAGTGCGCCCCAAGATTGTCTATTCCGGCGAATCCGACTGTGCTTTCGGAGCTTGCCAAAAAGATCTTGGATGCGCTTTTAATTTTGGTTCTTGCGAGGATTGAATCGTGGCTGGTTCTTGTTTTTGGTATCGTTTTTAAAATCCCCAACAATTCCAAGCCTGATTCATTGAATGGATTCCCGCCAAACTCGCTTCATTGATGGGAAGCGACGGGCACAACGTCTGAACGCGTAATGCGGGAACGCTTCGCGAGGATACGAGTTTTCAAAATCCTTAACTCTGATAAGATTTCCAACGGACAAAAGAGAAAAGAGCTGGTTGCACCGGCGCCTCACCTCCCCTGTTACGGAATTTTTTTGATGAAGACCTTGAAAATCCTAATCCGTTCGGCGATCGTCGTCACGCTGTTGCTGCTGATGGTTTCTGTGCTGACTTCTTCGGTGGATGCGTTGCCTCCAGCAGGCAGCATGTTGCTTGACAGCGACACTGCGGTTGTCAGCGGCGAATCACCAAATTTGATCGCGACTCATGACGGGGCGGGTGAACTTCAGTCGCAGTCTCTGGTCGGGAACTTGGTGACGTTGGGTTTCCTTGTGCTGTTACAGGCAGTACTGGGATTCGACAACCTGCTGTATATCTCGCTGGAGTCCAAACATGCTCCGGAGGAAAAACGAGCTGCGGTTCGCGCTTGGGGAATTGGGATCGCGATTTTTTTGCGGATCGTATTACTGTGTGTGCTGGTGTCTCTGCGCGAGCTGTTTGAGACGACGTCGGTGTTCGGGTTTGAGTGGCCATTTGCCAGCGGAAATTTCAACCTCCACAGCCTCATCGTGCTTGCCGGCGGTGTGTTCATCATTTACACCGCGATGAAAGAAATTTGGCATATGACGCGTTTGGAACACGACAGCCATGGCGATGGAGACGAAAAAAAGAAGTCCATCGGCATGATCGTTTTTTGGATCGTCTTGATGAACGTCGTGTTTTCGTTCGACTCAATCCTCAGCGCGATGGCATTGACCAACGTCTTTTGGGTCATGGCGACCGCGATCATCATCAGCGGCGTTGGCATGATCTATCTCAGCGATCAAGTTTCCAGCTTCCTAGAGAAGAACCGGATGTACGAAGTGCTCGGATTGTTCATCCTGTTTATCGTCGGCATCATGCTGGTATCTGAAGGCGGTCACTTGGCTCACTTGAACATGTTTGGCAGCCCGGTTCAACCCATGACCAAGACCACGTTTTACTTTGTTTTGGGCGTATTGGTGCTGACAGACATTGTTCAGGGCCGTTACCAAAAGAAGCTATTGGCCGGCAAAGCGCAACATTGATCGACAATGGGCCGCTCCAGCGATTGAAAGCACTCGATACCGACGGCAGTTTCTACCTATAACGTCGTTCCGGATCTCGGATTGGCGTAGTTGTATCGGATAACTTTCCATTGATCGGCGACTTTTTGAAGCTTTAGGCTGACCTCCAAATGAAATGGCCCTGAAATCCCGCGATGGGCGCCAGAGCCTAAAATCACGAAGTTAATAGACGCCGTTTGCGGAGTGGCATCGGGCTGGTTTTCGAAAGACTTCACGCCCACGACACGGAGGTTTTCAAATGTCGTTCGATCCAATTCGGCCCTCAATCGGTCGATCAGCGCTCGTTGGTCGGGGTGCATCAACGCAACGATTTTGGGGTCATCGTTGGCGTTGGCGGCGCGAGCGCCGGAGTAAATCATCTCCAACGCCAATTCACGGTCGGTAACAATCGACGATTCGATAACGCCGATCACTGCAACAATTGCCACAACCGCTAATGCGGCAAGGTACATGATTTTTTCGCCCGAGTAGACGGCCAAACCGAATAAGCAGAGTGCCAAAAACCCACCGCCGATAATGGGTTGGAGGGCGTCTTCGGTGAACCAGTGGATCATAATGCACCCATGTTTTAGAACGGCGACGAACGGTCAAGCTAATGTATTATACTTGTCAGACCCGGTCAAAGTTTCAGTAAAGCACATTAGTGAAAATCGAATTCGACCACCATTGCGAGGTTTCTACGCATTTGATGGTCGTCGTTGGTTTCGCCAGAACGGTGGTTCTTCGTTTGTGATCGATATCGTGGATTCTGCGCAATAATGGGGCGCAGTGGACGTTTTTGTGCAAACTCAATCGCTGGTGAAAACGTTCTGATTCGGATAACATGCCAACACGTTGTATAGGCTGTGTGCGATTTGATAAACCGTTTCTTTTGATCGGTGATCATCAGTTCATTCAGCATTTTTTTTCCTGTCGTTATTACAAATTCGGATGCCATGTCCATCAATCAAACCGCTTGGGTTGCCCTTTGTTCGGTCATCATTTTGGTGTTGGTTGGTGCGACGGTGCGAGTGACCGGATCGGGGCTCGGGTGCCCTGATTGGCCATTTTGCTGGGGATGTATTATCCCGCCGACGAATGTCGATCAAATCGATGTCGAAAAAATTGATATCTCAAAATTCAAGCGCCGCGCCGTTGGACGCGGAATTGACCCCGATACGATCACAAAAGAAACCGTCCTCGCCAGCTTCAATCCCGTGCATACTTGGATCGAGTTTGTCAATCGTTTGACGTCGCTGCCGTTAGGGCTGTCGACGTTGATATTGGCAGTTTCATCTTTCTGGGCCAAACGAAATCGACGGTGGGTGATCGGTCTGTCTTGGTTTTGTTTAATCGATGTGTTGGCCAACGCTGTGATGGGCGCGATTGTCGTGCGCAGCGGGCTTCAGCCAGGCATCATCACCCTGCACATGGCGTTGGCGTTTCTGTTGATCATGGTTTTGGTTACCGTGATTTGGTTGACCCGGGCGACCGATACGTTGGACGGTGAATCGATCGGCTATCGACCCCCCCTATTAGTTGCATCTTTGATCTTTTTCGCCTGTTTATTTTGCGAAGGGTTGATGGGAAGCCAACTGCGGGAGCAAACCGATGAACTGGCCCACGCGGCCGTCAGCGCGCAAACCGACCGATCGGCGTGGATCGGACAACTCGAAGCGACGTTGATCTACAAAGTTCACCGCAGTTTTTCATGGACTTTACTGGTCACGTCGGTCCTCGTTTTGTTCTGGTCCAAGAAACACTCAAAACAAAACCTTAAGGAACCGAAGCTGATTTTTGCGATGGTAATCGCGATGATGCTGATGGGCGTTGTGATGGCTCACGTGGCGATTCTGCAATTCGTCCAAGTCCTCCACGTCGGTACAACTGCGGTAATGTTAGCGGTGACTTGGCATTGGGTCTTGCGATTGTGGCACCGAGGAAATTAGATGCAAAATATCTTTGTCTATGGGACTTTGAAACGAGGTCACCGACGCCATGGCGCGTTGCGGGAGCAAACGTTTTTGACCACAGCACACACCGATCGTTCCTACGCGTTGTATTCCCTGGGCAGCTATCCCGGTTTGGTAGAAACCGACTTCGACGGTGGCGACCGCATCGCTGGCGAAGTCTATTGCGTTGACCGGGACTGCCGACGCCGCCTCGATGAGATCGAAGAGGTCGAGTCCGGGCTGTATGAGCTTCGATTGGTAAAATTAGAGGATGCGATCAATTTGCAACTCGTTTACGCTTACTTTTATTTGGGGGCGGTCGTCGGGTGTCCACGTTTGGAAAACTGGTAACGGTTTGGGTGATAGAACGTGTCGATTCATTTTCCTTCAACGGTTTGCCATTTTATTCGTCGAAATAAATCGCACTCCCAATCTTCCGCGAACAGCATGAGGAACTCAAAAGCGTTGATTTTTATGAAACGGTATCAATTCCAGTCAGATAGAGGGCCGAAGTGACTTACAACTTGGCCGCGCGGCGCGCTTGCTTTGTAGGTCGATGTACCGGATAATAGGTTTTGTCCGATCGACCCCAGTAAGTAAAACCGCTGGGGTCGATTGTTGTTTAAATGACTCAAGGAAGCACCGGGAGAATGGCTGTGGTTGAACGCGTACCGATGACTCAAGAAGCTTACAATAAGCGGATGGAGGAAGTAGAAGAACTTGAGAACGTCACGATGCCGCAAATTGCTGAAGACATCGCGTTGGCTCGCGCCGAAGGTGACCTCAAAGAGAACGCTGAATACCACGCCCAACGCGAAAAACAGGGAATGGTCCAAGCCAAGATCAACGAACTCAAGGGAAGATTAGCACGGGCCCAGATTGTCGACCCTTCGCAGATTAACACCGAAGAAATCGCTTTCGGCGCCCAGGTCACTGTTGTGGACACCGACCTCGACGACGAAGAGATCATCACGCTAGTCGGCGACGGTGATGAAGATTACGACAGCGGCAAGTACCTGATCACTAGTCCGATCGGACGGGGGTTGTTAGGAAAAAAGGTCGGCGATATCGCGGATATTGACGTGCCCAAAGGGAACTTGCAATTCAAGATCATGAAGATCGAGTATCCGGAGCTAGGTTAGGCCCGGTTGGGGTTTTCGAATTTGAGAACGAGAGAAGGAAATGCAGAAGTTGCCGATGTTGTTCAACGTCTTGCCGAACGTTCTGACGGTTTTCGTTTTGACTTGCGGGTTCAACACCTGCTTTAAAATCCAAACCGCTGCCGGCGAATCGCCTCAACCGATCGTAATTATTCACGGAGCTTGGGGCGGTAGCCATCACTGGCAAAAGACCGCTAAATTGCTACGTGAAAAGCGTCCCGGGGCGAGCATTTACCGAGCATCTTTAACCGGTCAGGGACCGCGCGTCCACCTAGCCTCGAAAGACGTGAACTTAGAAACGCACATTCAGGATGTCGTTAATTTAATTAAGTTCGAAGACCTAGAGAACGTGGTCCTGATCGCTCATAGTTACGGAGGGATTGTGGCGTCGGCAGTCGCCGATCGAATGGGGGATCGTATCGCGCGAATCCTTTACCTTGACGCGCACCTTTTAAACGATGGCGAGTGCTTCTTCAGCGGTGATGAAAAACGTCAAACCGCACTTACAAGACGCGCCCATGAAGACGGCGACGGCTATTTGATTCCTGTCGATTGGCCAAATAATTTCGGCGACGTCCCTCATCCGCTGGCGACATTGACCGATCCGCTAAAGTTGACCAATTCCAATGCCCCATCGATTCCGGCCAGTTATTGGTTATTTACCGACGGTGGAAAAGTGGAAGACGATAGCCGATTCAAGTTTTACCAACGCGCCAAAGAACGCGGTTACACTGTTCAAGATTTTAAATGGGGCCATAACCCCCAGCGGAAAACCGCCGGGGCACTGGCAGAAGCACTGCTCGAGGCCACGGCACAATAACCAGTCACGGTCGCCTTGCGATTTGATCGTGGAAAATGAGATTACAGCAGGTCCGGCCGCCACGCGATTGACGCCGGAACCCTTATCGACGGGGACGACGTTGAATTCAGATCAGCCGTTTGAACATTGTTCGGATTCCCTGTGGCCGGCCCGAATTTGCGCGTACCGCGCTATCCTAAAATTTTAAACCCGACAAAAATTTAGGATGTTTTTTGCGGCTTCTGATTGCGTTGCAATTCCCAGTGGCGGTCATCTTTCAAAGTCAATCAGGCGCAAAAAAAACAGCAGCCACAATCGAAACCGCAGTAGCTATCCAGTGTCTTTAATCGTTAAAGGAAGAATTACTTCTCTTTCTTCTTCCCGTAGCTGCCACCAAATTTCTTTTTGAACTTCTCAACACGTCCCAGCGTGTCAACGAACTGTTGCTTACCGGTGTAGAAGGGGTGAGATTCGCTTGAGATATCGACGAAGTAAACAGGATACTCGTTACCATCTTCCCATTTAATCGTGTCTTTCGTCCGAATCGTTGACCGGGTCAAAATCGCGTAGTCGGCTTTGTTGTCTTTAAAAACAACGGGACGATAATCGGGATGGATATCAGACTTCATGGCGATAAGCGGCAGATAACCGCGAGTTAAAATCATTAAAAAAGAAAATGGAGACGAGGGGGCTCGAACCCCTAACCCCTGCCTTGCAAAGGCAGTGCTCTCCCAATTGAGCTACGTCCCCGTGTGTTAATCCGCCATTATAAACAGCAACTAAAAGATGTTGCTATGACAAACGCCCGACGGACAAAATTTTCCCGATGTTCAATCGCCACCGCTAAACGTTGAGCAGAAGCGGATAGTGGTCGTGCCAAGATTCGAACTTGGGACCTCGTCGTTATCAGCGACGCGCTCTAACCAACTGAGCTACACGACCGAATTGTTCATTCGAAAGATCGACATTTTAGGGACGATCCCATTCCTGTCAAACGGAGTTCTTACGTTTTTCGGCTTTTGTAGGCAAGATTTTAACGCAAAATGATTTTTCTGTTGAATTCTTATGACCATCGGCAATCAAAAAGGGTTCGCCTGCAACGAAAGCAACGGCAACGATTGCCTTATTTGTCCATTCAAAACATCTTAACGCGTCCTGTTCTACAAAATGGCCGAAATGGACGATCCCCACCTATCGAAATCCCTCGCGCGCCTTAATCTCAATAACGACAGCGTGCGTCTTTGGATAAGATCGTTATGTGTTACGATTTTACGGGACGCTTTTTGATTTTAGATTACAGGTTTGATTATGATCCCTTCGGTTTCTACCGTATTAAGAATTACGACATTGTCGATTGTCGCTTCGGTCGCCAGTTTTTCAACGGTCTTATTCACCACCGCAGTCGCCGTCGCCCAAGACAGTCAAGTTGATAAATCGCTGAAAATTAAACCCGACCAACCGGGAGTTGACTACGACCAACCCGACGCAGCCGCCCGGAACAAATGCAAAGTTGAATCGGCGAACAAAAAGTTTGGTTTGCCCGGATGGGTGGTTTTCGACAACACCGAACGCATCCTGCGATTATTTCTCGATCGCAACAAAGATCGAAAGTTAGACCAGTGGTCCTACTATAAAGATGGAATCGAAGTCTACCGTGACAGCGACAATGATTTCGATGGAAAGTTAGACGAACACCGCTGGCTCGGCAGTGCCGGAATGCGAAAAGGCATCGACTCCAACGAGGACGGTGAAATCGACCGCTGGGAAATGATCTCCGTTGAAGAAGTCGCCCAAGAAGCTTTCAACGCGATCAAGAATCAAGACAATTCCCGTTTTGGCCGTTTGTTGGTCTCCAATGCAGAACTCAAATCGCTGGGGCTGACGGGCAAAGTTGGACGCGATGTCTATAAACGCGTCGAAGACGCTCGTAAGGGGTTTAGTTCGATGACGCGGTCGCAAAATCAAATCGGCAAATCCACCGAATTTGTTTACTCCGGCACCGGCCAGCCCGGCGTCGCGGCCGCCAGCAAACGTGACGGGATTGCCAAAGACATCGTCTGCTATGACCATGCGTCAGTCGTTTTTAAGAATGGCGAAACTGTTGGCAATGTGGCGCTCGGCACGATTGTCCAAGTCAATGGTACGTGGCGTTTATTGGAGCTACCTGAAATCGTCGACCCGAATAAGGCTATTTCAAACGGTGGATCATTGTTTCCGATGCAGTTATTTAGTACCGACGATAACGAACCGACTCCGCTGCAAAACGATCTCGCGTTGCTGTTTCAAGAGTTTCAGAAAATTGACAACACGCTCAATGCGTTGATCGAAGAAGGCAAGCGGAAAAAGAACGCCGTTCGAATCGCGTCACTGCACGAGCAAAAAGCTTTGACCGCGATCGACATTTACAACAAAGTGGAGGCCAAACAGGAAAAGTACAGCTGGTTACAGAATATCGCCGACACCGTATCGGACGCCTATCAGAAAGAGGAGTATCCACGTGGACTGGCATTTTTAAAGGAATTCAGCGAGCAATTAGAAAAGAAGAATCGAACCGAAGGGCTTGATTACATTCGCTGGCGTTCGATCTTTGCCAAATACCAATTAATCATTCAGCTCCAAGACTCCCAGGCTCGCAAGAAGGCGTTGGACGAACTGATGGACAATCTAAAATCATTCGTACAGGATTACCCTACCAGTGATTTTGCACCCGATGCATTGTTCCAGTTAGGCTTTAACAACGAAATCGACAACGATGACGACAACAAACAAGCAATCGCCAATTACACCGCTCTTGCTAGACAATACGGCGCGACGAACTTTGGAAAACGCGCTAAAGGGGCCTTAGCTCGACTTCGGGGCAAGGGCCGACCAATCTCTTTCAAAGGCACCAAATCCGATGGAAAGCGATTCGATTCGGCGTCGCTCAAAGGAAAGATCGTTCTGATTCACTTCTGGGATACGGACGCGACCAACGGGTTGGACGTCATCCAAAAACTTAATGCGAAATGGGACAAGGAACTGGTTGTGGTGGGAGCGAATATCAACCGCGAGACTAACGACTTTGTTGCCTTCGTGAAACAAAATCGAGAATACAACTGGACTCAATTGCACTCTCCCGGTGGGATGCAGCAAAGCGATCTGGCGGTTCAAATTGGATTGGTGTCACTGCCGATGGTGATGTTGATCGACAAAGAAGGAAAGCTTGTCGATACGACACTGCCCTTCTCTGATCTAGATCGAGAAATTCAACGGTTGGCGAGATAACCCTTAACATAACAACGTTTTAACCAATGCTGTTACAGTTCGACAAAGTTTCCGCAAATCGCGGAAACAAACTGGCGCTTAAACCGGTTTCGTTCTTCAGTTGCCGCTGGCCAAAACACGGCATCACTGGCTCCAATGATGCCGGCAAGTCGACGTTGCTGAAACTGATGGCGCGGCAGTTGTATCTTGCGGCAAATGATCATTCTGAACTGAAAATGCTCGGCCACGACCGTTGGAGTATCTGGTGACTGCGGCGTCGGTTGGGTATCGTTTCCCCGGCGTGCAGTTCCGTTACTCCGGACATGGCAACGGTGAAGAGGTGATGCTTTCTGGGTTTCATTCGACCATCGGCCACGTCGATCACAACCAACTAACGCCTCAACGGATCGCGCAGACAAACGATAGCCAGCGAACTACACATCGTCGAATTGTCGGCCAAACCCTACCGTCAAATGTCGACCGGGCAGCAACGACAATTCATACTCGCGCGTGCTTTGGGCCATCGGACGGAACGATTGGTCTTCGACGAACCGACCACGGGTTGGGAACTTGGCGGTGTTGCTGACTACCTTCAACGCGCCGAACGTTTGATGGATCAAGGCACCACGGTCTTGCGGGTGCCCCATCACCTTCACGAAATTCCGCCGGCAATTGACCGGTGGTCCCGCTGAAACAGGGCCAGACCTTCAGTATGAGAACGAAGTCAGAAGAACTCACAGGCGCCAACCTGCGCGCAGTGTTCGATGTCCCGATCGCAGTTGCCTGTGAAGGAGGGTTCTATCACGCGGTCCCCCAACGGTAGCGTACCAACGTGAACGCGCGTTACGGAGTTTTTACCAATTCCAATGTTTGTGATAGTGCCGGTGATAATGGACCGTAAATCGAAACAGCCGCCCAATCAATCGTGCTAATCGGTGCAGCTGCCAAACCTTCGTTAAAAAATCCTTAGGCGGCGCCGCGTCTCTTGCAGGCTAAAACCGATCATTGAAGCTCATGGCTACCTGAATGTCGCGTTAAGGGTTGGCTAATTCGCAATGGCGATCTGTTCCATATTATCCAGCAATTCGTCTTAGCCGTATGCTATTTAAGGTGATATTGACGAACATCGGCTTGCCTTTATCATCCACCGCTCATAAACCGCCTTTAAACGCTCCACAAGCGACCCGTTTGCACTGCGATTGCGCAGCACGCCGGTCTTATTAACACGACGAAACAAGAAACTTCTTCATGCTCCAGAAATCCCCTGAATCAAAATACGACGCGACGCAAATTAAAAACGATGTGCTTTCCGGGCTGACCGTTGCGTTAGCGTTAGTCCCCGAAGCGGTCGCGTTCGCGTTTATCGCGGGTGTTGATCCTGTCATTGGACTTTATTCGGCGTTCTTTATCGGACTGATCACCGCGGTCTTCGGTGGACGGCCGGGAATGATCTCAGGAGCCACCGGCGCGATGGCGGTTGTTGTTATCGGTTTGGTCGCGATTCATGGCATCGTTTATCTTTTCCCAACGATCATCCTTTGCGGCATTCTGCAGTTGTTGGTCGGGACGGCGCGGTTGGGCAAGCTAATCCGCATGGTCCCCCACCCGGTGATGTTGGGGTTCGTAAACGGACTCGCGATCGTCATTTTCCTGGCTCAATTTGGAAGCTTTAAAGGATTTGATGTCGCGACCGGGACTCTGCAATACTTAGAGGGCATGCAGTTAGCAATCATGCTCGGGTTGGTCGGCTTGACGATGCTGATTATCTGGGGATTGCCCAAAATCACGAAAGCAATTCCTTCGTCCTTAGCTGCGATCTTGATCGTGACTTTTCTTTCGATTGCAATAAATAGCACCGACGAAATCAAATTATCAACCCACCCCGCCGAAGGTAACGTTGTAGCCACCGTTGGCGATATGTTGTTCAACAATTCTAAAGCCAAAGCCGTCGCGGCGGCCGCGTCAGAAGGTCAACCGTCTGCTGCAGGGCACGGCGATGCCGCAGCACCGAACGAACTGAGCGCCGATGAAATCGCGGCCGCAGTCGCTACCGTTGACCCGGCCAGTGCGAGTATTAAAGCCGGATTGCCACAGTTATATTTTCTCAACGACTCCCTTCCACCGATGCCGCCGATGAACTGGGCGACGCTAACGATCATTTTTCCGTTCGCGCTAACGCTTTGCGGCGTCGGATTGATCGAATCGTTAATGACACTGACTTTGATTGACGAAATTACCGAAACACGTGGCCAAGGCAACCGAGAATGTCTCGGCCAGGGATTCGCGAACATCGTGTGCGGCCTGTTTGGCGGGATGGGTGGATGTGCGATGATCGGTCAGTCGCTGATTAACGTGAACTCGGGCGGTCGAGGCCGGTTGTCGGGGATCGTAGCTGCGGTTTGCTTATTGCTGTTCGTCTTGTTTTTGTCTTCTTGGATCGAAATTATTCCTATGGCGGCTTTGGTTGGAGTAATGTTCATGGTGGTGATTGGAACCTTCGAATGGGCTTCTTTGAGGCTGTTCCGAAAGATCCCACTGAGTGATATTTTGGTCATGATTCTGGTCGCAGGCTATACCGTGGTGATGCACGATCTGGCGACGGCGGTAATTTTGGGCGTGGTCGTTTCAGCTTTAGTATTCGCTTGGCAACACGCGACGCATATCGGTTCAGAGGTAAGCTACAACGAATTCGGCAGCAAAATCCATCAAGTTCATGGGCCTTTGTTTTTTGCGTCGGCTCAATCGTTTAAAGAAATTTTTGACCCGCGCAACGATCCCGACGATGTTGTGATCGACTTTTACTATTCGCGCGTCTACGACCAGTCTGGTTTAGAAGCAATCAATAGTTTGGCCGAACGCTACGATGCATTAGGCAAACGAATCCACCTGACACATCTATCTCCCGAGTGCCGTCGGTTGCTCGACCGCGCAGACGATTTGGTCGAGGTGAATTTATCTGAAGACCCGCAGTACCACGTCGCAACAGACCGTTTGGGTTAACGTCTGCCCGCAGACATCTCCGATGGGCCGAAGGCTGTTTTTAAAACGGCGTCTATCACCGTCTCCCCCCCCCTCAACCTCCGCTGCACAAAGCAATGTCGACCACCTTGGCCGGCAGCAACTGAGGACAGCGGCTGGACAATCTCCAGTCGCCGTCTCGGCAGGCGAGCACTAACGATGTTTCGGCCCCGACCGGATCAATTCAAAATCGGCTTTGGCGTCAATGAGTTTCTGTGCAATCGCTGCATGATACACTCCTTCTTGCGGGGCAAGGCAAATCCTTCTGACGCCACTAACACGCAAAGAGCTTCACTTTTTGTTCAAAAAGGCCTTGAGTTTTGCGTGTGAGTCGGGTCATGGAGAAAAAGAGCCGTCAAAAAACCGGTTCCCAAGTCACCAACTGGCCAGCTTACAACAAGTCGTTTGTTAAGGCGATTGGCAGATAGGCAATTACCTGCCGCGACTGTGCTTTGGGTTGATTGTAACGTCGTATTCGAGCAGCGCTTCAAAACGCAACAACCTTGAGTTGATTTGTGCCATCTCTTGTTTGGTAACCGGGGTTTGGTTTTGATAGTTTCCGGTGATTCGCAGCGCGGTGGGATGCTCAACGTGACACAATCACATCGTGCCTCGGGCAACCTTTCTTAAGCGTTGCCCAAGGCATTTGTGAGGACGTGATTACTTCTTTCGACGCAGGAGTAACGTTTTATCGCCCTTGATTACTTTCAAAACCTCCGCCGCTTGAGTCTCAAGTTGCAGTTCACCATCGCCGGCTTTCTTCCAGCGAATTTG
>CALDYR010000082.1 GCA_937944405.1 uncultured Pirellulaceae bacterium | reverse complement strand
TGGCAGGCGGAACAGAACGGATCAAACTGCTACAGATCTGCTTGCTGATCTAACAATCCACGGAATGCCCCTCCCCTACTTTTGCACCCTCACCCCTCACCCCTTGCCCCGAAGCGTTCTCAAACCGGTTGGCTTGCGAAGAATCGTTCGACCCGATAGCTCGCCGCGTGATTTTGCAACCGCATCGACTGTTCGATCAGATCGAGCGCATTCTGCCCATCGAAAATAACAAGGTCGATGTAGGCGTTGGCATATCCGGTCGCTCCGCCGAGAATTCGTCCGGCACCGCGTTCGACCAGCATATCATTTAATTGATCTTCAATCTTCGCACGGAATTCGACTTCTTCGTCTTCTGGGAAACCCTGTGCATCGATCGAAAGGTAAAGGAAATGAGCACCGGTGCCAGCCAGCGGGTCGTTGTCCAACAGCCCTTCCTGTTCCATGAATTCACCGACCAACGAAAAATGACACGTCGCACCCGCGATCGTATCAGAACGCGGGTAGCCGTCCTTGGGTTCGGCCACCGAGTATCCCACGAAGGTTTTGTCGGGGGCGTTTTTTTCCCAATCATGCATCGAGGCGGCGGCAACGACTTCGGTCGCCAGCGACTTCAGCGGAATGCCGTTCTGTGGTTTTTCCCCGCCCAGTTCGATGTTGCCGATCCACATCTCGGTCCCGATTTCGCCCATCACTTCATCCAAAAATATAAAAGCGACTTGACTGTTGATGTCGTCGTCTTCGACATAGTTGGGGTGCCAGATCACGATGTCCAACACTTCTTCTTCTTCGTTGACTTCGAATTCGATCAAGACGGCAGCCGCTTCGAACTCGTGCTGTTCGATACGGATTCCAAATCCATCGCAAAGCCCGGGCTGTCTGGAAGAGAAAAACGTCCAGTTCTCCAAACGGGGCGCCTGCTCCAGCCAATACGAAGCCAAGAACCGCAAGTCGACGTTTCCACTAGGGGACAGGGTGAAGGTGTGTCCGCCTTGATCGCGTGGCCCAAAGACGTAGGCAAAACCCGGCAGCCACTTGTTAATCGCTTCACTGACCACGGGTTCCAATTCTGGTCCTTTGCCGTCTTCGATTTGTTGCTGGAAACCATCTGCCTGTCGGGAAAACCACTCCCAAAACAAATTCACGCGCGTCTTAAAAGTCAACGTTTCTTGCGGCACAGATCGGTTCCTCGAATCAAGCGAAAACGGGAGACACCGCCGGCATTCTAAAACCCGCAGCATGCCGCATAAAAAGACCAGAACTGCCGCCTTTAATCAAGGGCTACCGGGATCGTATGAAAGTGACATCACATTCTTGCTTCGATAAAACTTAATGCCTTACCCCTGAGTTAGCGGTTGGGCATCGTGGCGGTTTCCGATAGACTATTGGGTTCGCTGAATTGAACTCCATTGGATGGGAATCCCCACAGATATGCCTGCTTCGGATATTGTAGTCAAAGGTGCCCGTGAACATAATCTTCAAGACGTTGACCTCGTCCTCCCCCGCAACCAACTCATCTGCCTGACCGGTGTTTCGGGCAGCGGAAAAAGCTCATTCGCGTTCGACACGGTGTTCGCTGAAGGCCAACGCCGGTACGTCGAAAGCCTTTCCAGTTTCGCCCGCCAATTCCTTGGTCAGATGCCGAAGCCCGACGTCGATTTGATCTCGGGATTGAGTCCCTCGATCTCCATCAGCCAAAAGTCGTCGGGCAACAATCCTCGTTCCACCGTCGGCACAATCACTGAGATCTACGATTTTTTGAGGATTCTTTACGCGCGGGTCGGGCAAGGATACTGCCCCACGTGCGATCAACCTATCTCTGCCCAATCGCGTGATCAAATCATCGGTTCGATCATGATGCAGGCCGACGACACAAAGTACGCTGTTTTAGCGCCGGTCGTGCGCAACCAAAAAGGCGAACACAAAGACCTCTTCATCGACCTGTTAAAACAGGGGTTTACGCGAGTCCGCGTGGACGGCGAAACCGTCGCGCTCGCCGGCGCTATTAACCTTGACCGTACCAAACGCCACAACGTCGAAGTCGTTGTGGATCGATTGACCGCCGGGCCGAGCATCCGTGGACGACTGACTGAAACGGTTGAAACAGCCCTCAAGTGGGGCAAGGGCACGTTGGTGCTGGAAATCGAAAACCCAGACGCTTCGCCCGTTCCAACCAAAGAAGAAACGCCCAGCGAACCGACAACAACACAACCACCGGATTCTTCTGCAAAAAAATCGGGGCGCAAACGAAAGTCAAAACAACCCGTTGCATCCACAAGTACGACCGACCGCGTTTATTCTTCGGAATACGCGTGTGCGGCGTGCGGAATCGGTTTTGCCCCGCCGACACCGCAGATGTTCAGTTTCAACAGTCCGCAAGGCATGTGCTTGACGTGTGATGGGTTGGGAGAACTGTTCACTTTCGATCGCGATTTGTTGATTACCAAACCTTCAAAATCGTTTCAGCAAGGCTGCTTTGAGCTGCTGGGAAATTGGAAGGATCTTGGCCGGTGGAAGCGGCACATCTACCAGGGCGTTGCCGATTGTTACGAGCGCGAACATGGCTTAGAAGCCGGCACGATGCTGGAAACCGCTTGGGAGGAACTTCCTGAATCGATCCAAGACGCATGGCTGTACGGCACTGGCGAACTGAACATTACCTACACCTGGCGTGGCGGCGCGTCGCCGATGAAGTACGGCGGTAAGTTCGCCGGCATCATCGCAGAACTGGACGAAAAGTATCACAAGACCACCGGCGCGGCGAAGATTCGCAAATTAGAAGCGTTCATGAATGAGGTTGATTGTGTCCAGTGCGCAGGCAATCGCCTGAATGAACAGGCGCGCCATTTCCGTTTGGAAACCAAGCGTCCTCCGTTCGCCGACCGCCCTAACCTTTCCCTCCCCGAGGTTTGCGATCTGTCGATCGCCGAAGCCTTTGATTTCTTTTCGGAATTGAATCTGGAATCCACCCGGGCCTTTGTCGCGATCGAACCCATCAAGGAAATCCGCAATCGATTGGGGTTCCTGTTGAACGTCGGATTGGACTACCTGACGCTCAACCGAACCGCCCCTACGCTTTCCGGCGGTGAAAGCCAGCGGATTCGATTGGCCGGTCAGATCGGTGCCGGTTTGGTGGGAGTGCTTTACATTTTGGACGAACCGTCGATCGGATTGCATCCGCGCGATAACGATCGATTGATCAGTACGTTGAAAAACCTGCGCGACCTTGGTAACACCGTCGTCGTGGTCGAACACGACGAAGACACGATGCGGGCCAGCGATTATTTGATCGACTTTGGGCCTGGGCCGGGCGTCCGCGGCGGCGAAGTTGTCGTTCAAGGGCATCCGTCTGAAATTATCAAATCGAAAAAAAGTCTAACCGCGCAGTACTTGGCCGGCGGTTTGGAAATTACTGTCCCCGAAAACCGGCGCGACCAACAGGTCGAAAAACGCGTTGTCATCAAAGGGGCGCGGCATAACAATCTGCGTGACGTGGATATCGAAATTCCGTTGGGCAACTTCGTTTGCGTCACCGGCGTTTCGGGCAGCGGCAAGAGCTCGTTTGTGAACGAAATTTTGGTTGAAACGCTCCGCGAAAAGCTCAACGGTGGGATCGGGGATCCCGGTGACCACGACGAAATAACCGGCATCGAACTGCTGGACAAGATGATCGCGATCGACCAGACACCGATCGGACGGACGCCGCGCTCTAACCCCGGCACTTACATTAAACTGTTTGACGAAATCAGGAAACTCTATACCCAGCTTCCCGAGGCAAAGACCCGTGGCTACGCACCGGGGCGATTCAGTTTCAACGTCAAAGGCGGTCGTTGCGAAGCGTGCGAAGGTAATGGTTCCAATAAACTGGAAATGGATTTCTTGGCCGATGTTTGGGTGACCTGTCCTGTTTGCCAAGGGAAGCGTTTCAATCGTGAAACACTACAAGTGAAGTTTCGCGAAAAATCGATCGCTGACGTTTTGGAAATGGAGATCGAAGAAGCCCTAAAGTTCTTTGAAAACATCCCCAAAATCCACAGCAAACTATTGACGTTACAGGCCGTGGGGCTCGAATATCTACAGATCGGTCAGCCGTCACCGACGCTCTCCGGCGGCGAAGCGCAGCGCGTTAAATTGGCGCGCGAATTGGTCAAACGCAGCACCGGTAAAACGCTGTATTTGCTTGATGAACCGACCACCGGTCTGCACTTTCACGACATCCAATTGTTGTTGAAAGTGTTGCAGGACTTCGTCGCTGCTGGCAATACCGTGTTGGTGGTGGAACACAATTTAGACGTGATCAAAACGGCTGATTGGATCATCGATATCGGGCCCGAAGGCGGTTCTGGGGGCGGCAAAGTCGTTTGCGCCGGCCCGCCCGAAAAAGTAGCCGAATGCGAAGAATCCTATACCGGACGGGCGCTCAAAACCGCGATGGCCGATCGTCCTGAGATTCCGGCCCCACGTTCGACTAAATCTTCCACGCCCGAATTGGCGTCAACAATCAAAGTGCGTGGTGCCCAACAGCACAACCTCCGCACCGTCGACGTGGACATTGAGCGCGATGAAATGACGGTCTTCTGTGGTCCCAGCGGTAGCGGAAAAAGCTCGATGGCGATGGACACGATCTACGCCGAAGGCCAACGCCGTTACGTGGAAAGCCTTTCCTCCTATGCGCGTCAGTTCGTCAACCAGTTGGAGAAACCGCGCGTCGAATCCATCGAAGGGCTTTCTCCAGCGATCGCGATCGAACAGAAAAATTTAGGATCCACCCCACGTAGTACAGTCGGCACCGTCACCGAGGTTTACGATTATCTGAGGATCTTAATGGCGCGTTTGGGGACGCCGTACTGCCCCGATTGCGACAATCCAATCGGTACCCAAACCAGCGACGACATCGTCGATAAGGTCATGGCCAACGAATCGGGCACGAAGCTGATGCTGATGGCGCCAATCGAACTGGATGTTAATCAGACCTACGAAAAATTGTGGGAAGAAATTCGCGCGATGGGGTTTCAGCGTCTGCGCATCGACGGCAACACCATCAACATCGACGATGTTCCAGAACTTAGCCGCCGTAACCGGCATCAAATCGAAATCGTCGTCGATCGGATCGTTGTTAAACCCGAATCGCGTTCGCGAATCGCCGACAGTATCGAAGCGGCGCTGTCGGTCGGCAAAGGCGTCTGCCACGTCGCCCAACCGGCAGAGAAAGTCCCAGAACCGCATTGGACGGTCGTTAACCACAGCCAACATCTGGCCTGCGATTGCTGCGGTCGAAGTTTCGAACCTTTGACACCGCACAATTTTAGCTTCAACAGCCAGTTAGGATGGTGTCAAGATTGTGAGGGGGTTGGAGTTCAAACCGGTGCAAACCCAGCTGCGGTGATGAATGACAGCGAACTTTCGTTGAAGCAGGGGGCGATTGGTTTGTGGCCCGATGTCAGCGCCGAACGTTCCCAGTCGATGCTCAAAGCGCTCACCGACGGCACCGGAATTCCGCTGAACAAACCCTTCAATCAATTGGACGCCCGCCAGCGGCGGATGGTATTTTACGGGACCGGTGATCGCTGGTTTGATGTGACCGATAAAGATGAAAATGTGTTGTTCGCGTTCCAGTTTAAAGGCGTGTTCCCGACGCTGGAGGAAGCATCGCGTTTGTCGGCGCAGTTAAGAGCCCGGATGCAATCGCTGATTGGGGAAGTTGAATGTGGCGGGTGTGGCGGCAGTCGTTTGCGTGACGATGCGGCGGCCGTACGTTTCCGTGACCTAACGATCGACGGGATCTGCCGGATGCCTTTGGGCGTGTTGGTCAAAACAATCAGCAAGTGGAAATTGAACAAACGCGAAAAGAAAATCGCTGGCGAGTTGATTCGCGAAATTAAAAGCCGCGTCGAATTTCTCAACGATGTGGGGTTGGAGTACATCACGATCAACCGTACCGCAGCGTCGCTATCAAACGGGGAAGCCCAACGCATTCGCCTGGCCAGCCAACTCGGCAGTGGTCTTTGCGGCGTGCTGTATGTTTTGGACGAACCGACCATTGGCCTGCACCCGCGCGACAACACGCGATTATTGAAAGCGCTGCATCGGCTGCGCGATCTAGGCAATACATTGATCGTGGTCGAACACGACCGTGAAGTGATTGAAAACAGCGATGCGATCTGCGACTTTGGTCCGCAAGCCGGTATCAATGGTGGCCAGATCGTTGCCGCAGGTGCGCCGGACAAAATCGCGTCGCGCAAGGATTCAGTCACCGGCCCGTTCATCAGCGGAAAAAAGGGCATCCCGATCCCCTCCAATCGCCGGCCCGCGCTGTCCTTGGATCCGGCCTTCAAAGATGTGGATTTTACCAAACCGCGTTCGGTGACCAAGGCCAAGAAAAAGAAGAAGGCGGTAAAGAAATCGTCGGAGAAAACTTTCGCGCGCCGCATGCCGACCGCGGTCGCGATGGCGGCGACCATCGATGTCGTTGGTGCACGGCACAACAATCTCAAAGACATTACCGTGCGATTCCCTTTGGAGTCGCTGACGGTGGTGACCGGGCCCAGCGGTTGCGGCAAAAGTAGTCTGGTCAACGAGATCTTGTACAAATCGTTGGCGCGGCGTTTACATCGTTCTTCGGCAACCCCAGGAACCCATAAAGGGTTGCGCGGGATTGAGAACATCAATAAAGTTATCCGCGTGGACCAAACACCACTGGGGAATTCTCCATCTTCCAACCCGGCGACCTATACTGGTGCGTTTGATCTGATCCGTGACTTGTTTGCGCAGCTACCGGATGCAAAGTTACGCGGATTCACGGCGCGGCGTTTCAGCTTCAACGTGCCCGGTGGTCGATGTGAAGAGTGTTTTGGCAACGGTCAAATCTGTATTGAAATGCACTTCTTGCCGGACGTGTGGGTGGAATGCGAAACGTGTAAAGGGCGTCGCTACAACGAAGATACGCTCGCGGTACGTTACGAAGGAAAAACGATCGATGACGTGTTGAAGATGTCTTGTGCTCAAGGGTTGGAACATTTCGCGAACATCCCCAAAATCCGCCGCATCCTCAAAACGCTGTGCGATGTTGGATTGGATTATGTGACGCTGGGACAAAGCGCCCCGACCCTCTCTGGCGGCGAAGCCCAGCGTGTGAAACTGTCGGCCGAATTGGCTCGGCCCGACACCGGACGGACGTTGTATTTGCTCGATGAACCGACAACCGGATTGCACTTCAATGACTTGATGAAGCTGCTCGAAGTGATCCAGCGTTTAGTGGACGTGGGCAACACTGTGGTGTTGATCGAACATAATTTAGACATCATCAAAGCGGCCGACTGGGTGATCGACATGGGCCCCGAAGCCGGCACTGGCGGCGGTCAGGTCGTGATTCAGGGAACCCCAGAAACCGTTGTCGCGTACGCCGAAGCGGCGTTGAAACAACACCGCGAAACGCCAGAGAAAAAACCGACCAAGAAAACGGCAACCAAGAAAACGGCGAAACCATCGGCGCCACGCTTGGATCGCAGTTACACCGGCGAAGCGCTGATTCCTGTGATGGCCGAAGGCCCGTACAAAGCGCGGAAAATCTATGATCCAGCCAAAGACGATCGTTGGAAACGCGGCGATTTAGACATCGAAGATGTCGGAGCCAGCGCACAGATGCCTTGGGAGTCCGACGGACGGCGCTGGCACACCCAAGATCGCGTTGGCCGTGCCGGGGAACAAGTCAAATGGGACGGAAGGGTCTTGGCGGAGGTTGTCGATCGCATCGAAACCAACGAAAGCTTCAACGACACCGACTGGAGCCAACGCACCGCGGTCAGCATCGAAGGAGAAAACAAATCCCAGGGCTGGTTCTTTCATGCCGTCACTGGCGACGCTTGGTTCGTGAAATTGAAGTTCCGCGTACGCCCCCGCGCGTTCAAACGAGAAGAATTGGTCGATCGAATTCCGCTGCTGACAGCGAATCAATTGGAAGACATTCCCGTCTACGGCAACACCCCGCGCGTGAAATTGACCAGCGCGAAAGCTTCATGGCAGGAGATTGAAATCAAAGTACACTCCTTCGATGAGATCAACCACGATGGTTTCTGGAGCTTCGTCGATGATGCGATCGCCAGCTATCAGAATAAAGTCCAACCGGTAGAGGTGAAAATTGACGAACACTCGCCGTGGGCCAAACTGGGAAAGAAATGGCACCTGATGCGGAAGGGATTTTCGCCAGATTCTGAAATCCAGTGGGACGCAAAGCTTTTAGAAGCGCTTTGTGATGTGCTGGAAACGCTGGCCCCGACTGGTGAATTTCAATGGAAGGACAAACAGGTCGTTCACTTCGTCCTGCCCGAACAGAATCAGCCCTGGGTAAGCCTACACACCAAGAAACCCGACGCACTGTGGGTGCATGTCGCCGGTCCCGAAGGTTCGTTGAACCTTGGACAGGTCGTCGGATTATCGGATTCAGCAAATAGTGAAATCAGTGACGATCGCGACGTGATCCGCATGGCGATGTCGTCGATCGACCAAATTGAAAATGAAGCACTGAAAACGTTTTTAAGCAATCACTTACAAACGATGTTGGCAGGGGCTCGGGGTTAACGAGTCGCATTTGCTTTCGATCGATAATTGGCTTCCGAAATAGCACAATTCGATTTTTACAATTGAGAGGCAAACCATTGTTGGTCAACGCGCGTACCTTTTGGTCCGCAGATATCCCTATTTATTTAGTGCTTCAGAGAATGTGGAGGCTCCCGACCGGGCTTCGGTTGGTCGGTTGCTATGAATGTGGTGTGATTGGTCAGTGGGCATTGGTCACGTAAGGATTGGCTTTAATGAACCAACTTGGAATTCTGCTCAATCTCACTACGATGATCATCACTTATTAAATTCTCAAAAGAACCATTCACTTTAAAATTGACTTTTAAACCTACAGATATTGCTCATGGCCACGATCGCCTCCCAGGTCCCCAAGAACTTACCTTTCCGCTATCGAATCCCTTGTCGGAAAATTTCCGGTACCGCCAGCGCGAAAAAGGCGTTGGATGAATCGTATCGGCTTCCTAATTTCAGCGACCTCGATGGCATGGAGTCCTATGGAGATGTGCGGATCGGGTGGGGAAAGGCGGGTTTGGTCATCGCCGTTGAGGTGAAAGGGAAATCGAAATCACTGTGGTGCCGCGAATCGGCAATTTTAGAAAGCGACGGTTTGCAGGTCTGGGTCGACACGCGCGACACGCATAACGTGCATCGTGCGACCAAGTTTTGCCATTGGTTCATCGCAATGCCGACCGGCGGTGGTGCCAAGAAAGACAAACCCTTTGGCAACATGTTGAAGATTAACCGCAGTCGCGAAGACAGTCCCATGCTCAACCGTCAGAAAGTCGCTGTTGAATCCAAGGTTGTCAAAGGTGGATATAAAATGACGCTTTTCATCCCCAGCAAATCGCTCAACGGTTGGGATCCTGAGGAACAACGCAATCTGGGATTCAACTTTGCCATCATCGACAGCGAGATGGGGTGGCAGACGTTGGCCATTGGGCCGGAGTTACCGATCAGCGAAGACCCAAGCCTGTGGCAGACGATCCAGTTGGTGGACTAAAAAGTGAAAGCGCTTTTAATCGAATCTCTCTAATCTGTCGGCTAACGGTTAAACATAAAAAACCGGGCACAAATAGGGCATTGATCCAATCTCCAAATTGTTTTCGCTCGTTCCGATGATGCGCGCCCCTATGATGCTCGAACTGGTTTGATGGTAACTCATTCGGCCCTCATCGTTTGAGCGCCCTCAGTGTGTGCGTCTTATGACTTGGCGATTCGGTTATTGTTACCGGTGGAAGATTTTTGCGGTACGACGATCGCCCAGCGCGTGAGTGCTGAAGGTGCTGAAACCGCCGCATCCCCAAGTGCTTGTCGGTTGTGGAGAAATCGCCACGCGTCAGCGTCCCCTCGATGCTTCTTCATACCGACATACTCAACAATGCGATAGCTTTGCGGGACGCCCTGCCAGTTGGACGGAGCGAAAGGGCCGACCGGTTCAACAATGAAGGCGTGATACGAATTGAGCACACGCGACTTATTGATTGCGGGATGTAATGCTGACATGTGGGGAGTCTCCTGGAGCGCTGTTGTGATTCCTTTCTTAAACCGTTCAATGGCAACCGCGCCATTTTCTTCCTTGCCCAACCCTGTGGTTCAACCCTGTGGTTCAACCAACCCTGTGGTTCAACGGTAGTAACAATACTTGGAGGGCGTGACACGTTAGGTCAGCGAAAAAAACATTTCCGCGCAATTGTTGCGTTGCCGTCGTTTAGTCAGTTGATTTAGGGGTAGACCTGACGGTCGGTTCTGTAAGAATATCGATATTTGAACCTATTAACGCCGGTTAAAAACCATCGGAGCACCCCCGGATGACACCTGAACTATTAGCCCTTGAACGTGAAGCCGACCAATTGAAAGTAGACGGGAAACCGGAAGAAGCGATCGCGAAACTGGAAGAGGCCCTCGCGATTGACGACTCTTTTGTCCGAGCTCATTTGGGACTGTCGGTGTTGTTCAACACGGCCGGAAACTATGAAAAATCAGTCGCCCATGCGGAACGTGCGGTCGCCCTTGAACCAGACGATCCGTTTAACATGGCCGCGCTGAGCGTTACCTATCAACGGGCATTTGAAGGCACCAAAGATCCGATCTTCATCCAAAAGGCCGAAGAAGCTCTGGCTCGCAACAATCGCTAATGGATGTTCGGCGTGAATCACGGTTTTGCTGATGCTACTGGGTTACCGGGACGAATGAACTGCGGCGACCAGCGCTGCGGTTTCGATTCGTAGAATGATGGAACCGAATGAAATCGCCGTCCAACCGGCGCCGGTCGCGTCGGCGACTTCTTGGTCGGAGAAACCGCCTTCGGGACCGATCAGCCAAATGCAAGGTTGGGCCTGTTGATTCGGATGGTCATTTGACACAACCGATAACCGGTCCGCGTGATAGGGATGAGCGATATAGCGGCGTGCGGATGCCGTTTGATGGGCGTTGATCACTTCGGAAATCGTCTGGGCCGCCGTAATCTCCATCAAGTAACTGCGGCGGCATTGCTTGGTGGCTTCGATGATCTGTTTTTCGATCCGGCTGATGACCTTCGCGTTGACTTGCGCGACGCTACGGGGGGTTATCAACGGGATAAATTTTGCGACGCCCAGTTCGACCATCTTTTCGATCAAAAATTTCTGGCGGTCGCCTTTGGGTAGTGCTGCGACGATGGTGATATCGGTGGCCAGCTTTCTTTCGGGGCGTGTCGTGGCCAAACGGGTAAGGGTGATCTTTTTTTTGGCAATATCGATAATTTGCGTTTGGTATTCGTTTCCCAATCGATCAAACACGACCACGCCGTCGCCCAGTTTAGCCCGCATTACATTGATTAGATGGTGGGCTTGATCATCAGCCAGCGTAATTTGGTCGTCGATGAAGGTGGAATCGGTGAAAAAGCGGTCGGCCACGGGTGATACTCGCCAGTTTGATCTGCCACGGGTTGAAAGTTTTCGTTATACTCAGCGGTTTTCCGTTTGCAGCATTGCATTAAACGATATGACCGAAATTGTATTTCCACAAGACGACGGGCAACCGCTGACTGTCGATCTCCGCAACCCCTACCTTGCGGCGCTGTTGGGGTGGTTGATTCCGGGGGCCGGCCATTTCTATCAACGCCGCCGCGCCAAAGGGGCGCTGTTTTGCATCTGCGTGCTTAGTACGTTTTTCTTTGGTTTGGGGTTAGGCCGCGGACGCGTGGTGTATGCATCATTCGATAAGGCTGATTTTCGTTGGCAGTTTGTGCCACAGTTGGCCTGTGGGGTAGTGACGTTTCCGGCCCTTGTTCAGAAATCGATAACGCAAAACGGTGGCGACCCGATGTGGGTGCTGTGCGAGCGTTTTCCTGGCGACCACCCCAGCGACGATTTTCGATTCGCTAAAATAACGCCTCAGAATCAAGATCAAAAACGCGGTGAAGCCACGCTCAAAGATGGGTTCATGGCCCCGCCGGCAGGGCCCAAAGTGCTTCAGGGCAACGACGTATTAGCCAAATGGCACTTTGATTATCGGCACGATTTCGAAATGGGAACTTTGTTCACGGTGGTCGCCGGTCTGTTGAACTTGATGGCGATATATGATGCCTTCGTTGGGCCCGCGATCATCACACGCGCACAAAAACAACGTCTTGAAGGCGCTCCGGAAGGCAGCTGAAAATGTTAGTTTCGAATTTCATATGGACGTCGCCAGTGTTGGCGTTGGTGACGCCGCAACTTCGGTATGCCGTGCCGCTGGTGATCGCGGTGAGTCTTGTCTGGGGGGCGACCCGCCATGAACGCCTGCGCGAAATTGTGGGCCACACCATCCGTTCCCTAATTTGGGTGCTAACATTCGTTGGAATCGCTTTCGCAGCGATCTTTGTTTCAGGCTATTTCACTCAGTAGTTACCGAAGAACGAATCGCGCCTTTTCTCTACCGAATCACACGACCATCCAGTCAGACCACCAATCCAGCCCATCCGCGTTGCCCGGTCTTTGCCGCACGTTGGCCTTACAGCTTACAACCCGTTTCCTACGTTACTAAGCGGAACCCACTGTGTGAACATTATCTTGTTCGACGCCGATGAGATTGGGGCACCGATCTCACGAACCGACAGACGCATTGTGCACATTTTCGATGTGCTCAGGCGGAAGGTAGGCGATGCGATCGATGTTGGGTTGGTCAATGGACCGCGCGGCAAAGCGGTTTTAACATCGGCGACAGACGACTGGGTCGAATTTGAATTTCAGTGGTATCAAGCCCCCCCGGGATTGCTCCGGATCGATTTAATTGTCGGGCTGGCGCGTCCTCAAACCTGCCGCAAAATCCTCCAAGAAGCCACCAGTTTAGGCGTTTCTCGGATTCTACTGGTGGCGTCAGATCGCGGTGAAACCTCTTACGCACAATCTAAATTGTGGACTACCGACCAATGGAAGTCTCTGGTCAGGGCGGGCGTGGAACAGGCTTTTACGACGCGCTTTCCGGCGGTTGAATTTGGACTCACGTTGAACGAGGCAATCGCATTGACATCGTCTGCGGACCGGAAGATCTGTTTGGACAATTACGAAGCCACAGTGGGGGTATCCAATGCGGTCGGCGACGCCAATTCGGTGGTCCTTGTGGTGGGGGCGGAACGGGGATGGACGCAGCGCGAACGTGCTCTCTTCATCGCTCACCGATTCACAATGGCACATTTAGGACCGCGTCCGCTACGAACAGAAACGGCGACCATCGCATCGATCAGTATCGTTGCGTCCAAATTACAAGAAAACGACCTACCGCAGGAAAATTGACGGATTACCGTCCCAATCGCTCATGCCCCCTGCAAACGATTGGCGGTTGACGGTTGGCAGCTCCCCAAGCAACTTTCAAGCGAAAAATGTCGATGCGGGGTTAAGAGCGCTGCGAGGCAAGATTTTTTACGCATTTCGATTTTTCGGATTTTGATCTATCGTATGCGGTTTTCTCGTCCTGCCTTCAAGCTTTAGACCTATGTCGTTAGTGACCATCTCTGACCTGTCGATTCGTTTTCGCGGTCCCGCGTTATTTGAAAATGTTTCTTGCCGTATCGAACCGGGGCAGCGCATTGGACTTTTAGGCCGTAACGGTGCGGGGAAAACGACGTTGATGAAGATCATCTGCGGTAACGTTGAACCCGACGCCGGATCGGTTCTTATCGAACCGTCAACTCAAATTGCGATTTTGGGGCAAGACGTTCCTCAGGACTTACAGGGATCGGTTTACGAGATCGTCGCCAGCGGGCTTGAGGGGATGACCGGTCCCCTGGGCGATCCGCTGGAGGACTGGGAAATCCAAGTCGAGGTCGAACAGATTCTTTCGCGGATGGATCTGGTGGCCGACACGCGGTTTGAAAAACTGTCGTCTGGGATGAAGCGCCGGGTGTTGCTGGCCAAAGCGATCGTGACTAAGCCAGACCTGTTGTTGTTAGACGAACCGACCAACCATTTGGACATCGACGCGATTGACTGGTTAGAGGATTTTCTTTCTAAAAGCCGGTTTGCGATTATGTTTGTGACGCACGACCGTGTATTTCTTCAGAAGATGGCGACGCGCATCTTAGAGATCGACAGAGGCCAATTGTTCGATTGGACCTGCGATTATCAAACCTTCTTGACCCGTAAGGAACAGGCGCTCGAAGCGCAAGAGAAACAAGACGCGCTATTCGACAAAAAACTGGCTGAAGAAGAAGTTTGGATTCGAAAAGGCATCAAAGCGCGTCGGACACGCAACGAAGGGCGCGTGAGAGCGCTCAAGGCGATGCGCGAACTTCGGTCCGAACGCCGCACCAAAACAGGAACTTCGAAAATTCAAATCCAAGAATCCCACCGCAGTGGTGCGCTGGTGATCGAAACCAAAGAAGCCAGTTTCTCTTACACCAGCGACGCCGGCGAACATGTGATTTTCAGTGACTTTTCAACGACCGTGATGCGTGGCGAAAAAGTGGGCATCATCGGCCGCAACGGGGCCGGGAAATCGACCCTTTTGAAATGCTTGTTGGGCCAATTGGAGCCTTCTTCGGGATCGGTTCGAATGGGCACCAATGTCGAAATTGCGTATTTTGACCAACTTCGTCAGCAGCTCGAAGAAGAGAAAACGGTGCAGGAAAACGTGGGCGGGTTAAGCGATCAGATCGAAATCAATGGTCGCAAAAAGCATGTGTTGGGGTATTTGCAAGATTTCCTTTTTGAACCCGCGCGGGCACGAACGAAGGTGAAATTCCTTTCGGGCGGTGAACGCAATCGAATTCTTCTGGCGAAACTATTCGCCCGCCCGGCCAACGTGATTGTGCTGGATGAACCCACCAATGATCTGGACGCTGAAACCTTAGAATTGTTGGAAGAACGTTTAGTGGAATTTGGTGGCACGGTGTTGATGGTCAGTCACGACAGGGCATTTTTAAATAACGTCGTCACCAGCACCATCGTGTTCGAAGACAGTGGGCTTAATGAATACGTCGGCGGCTATGATGATTGGATACGGCAATCTGCCACATCGTCGGGGAAACCAAACGATAACGCCAAATCGCGCGCCGGCATTCAGAGGGCGGCGGTGGATAAAAGCGAAACACCGCATGAAACTGGTGCGAATCAACCTCGCAAATTGAAATACAAAGAAAAGCTGGAATTGGAAAAATTACCGGCCGAAATTGAACGTCTGGAAACAGAGATCGCCACGATCCATGAAACGATGGGGCAACCCGATTTCTACCATCAAGCCAAAGAACAAATTTCCACACTCCAGTCGAAGTTGAAAAACGCGGAGACCGAACTGGAAACAGCTTTCGCGCGTTGGGAGGAACTGGAGTCTATGAACGGGTAAAATAGGCGGTGAAACATTGGGGCAGCTTTGCTTTCTGGCCGCCAACGGTTAGGCTTGGTGTTGAGCAAGAAAATTACCGATCAACTTATTGCTTCAAGGAAAATGAAATGAGTGAAGTCAACAGGCCAACAGAGACACCTTCACAAGACAAGGCCATTCGGATGTGGGCGATGATTTTGCATCTTTCTCTGTTGTTAAACTTCATTTTGCCCATTGCGGGTGTCGTTGTGCCAATCCTGATTTGGCAAATCAAAAAAAATGATTTCCCAATCATCGACGCCCATGGAAAGAATGCGGTCAACTGGTTGATCTCTGCGGTAATCTACTCCTTTGTCAGTGGGCTACTGATGCTGGTGATGGTAGGTATTGTGGGGCTGATTATCGTTGGGGTGTTGGCCATCGTGTTTCCGATCATTGCAGGTATTAAAGCCAATAATGGCGAGGTCTGGAAATACCCGCTGTCGATTACTTTCCTGAAATAGTTTCAGACAGACCTACCGACTGCTCCCGTTGCCTGCTCCATAGTAGGTAGCGATCAGCCTGCGGCGTCCACCGCGATTGCGATGTTCGCAGAGGTAGATGCCTTGCCACGTCCCTAGCGCCAACCTGCCGTTGGCGATTGGAACGGTGATGCTGGCGCCCATGAGACTTGCTTTCACATGAGCCGGCATGTCATCAGGGCCTTCGCAGGTGTGAACGAAGGGCATTGACTCTGGGCAGATCAGATTCGCTGCGGTTTCCATGTCGACTCGCACGTCAGGGTCTGCGTTTTCGTTGATCGTTAGACTGGCCGATGTATGTTGGATGAACAAATGAAACAATCCAACGTCGATCTTGCTTAGATCGTTCAGGCTTTCGACCACTTCGGCGGTGATTAAATGGAAGCCACGACAACGCGCGGCGAGTGTAATTGACTGTTGAAACCAGTGGGACATGATAGATTTTTTCAAAAACTTTGGTGAATGGGAAAATAAATTTTTTATTGACGTTCGACTTTACGGGCCGAAAATGACCGAATTCACTACCGACCCAAAGGGATATTTCGGTTTCAACCACCATCGACCAAACATCCAACTGACCAGCAACACCACTAATCGTGATTAAGGTACTGATGGCCTTCCGTAAATTACAACTGCGGTAAAATATGGCGAATGTGCGTCATAATTGCACGTTAAAAAAAGGCTTTGGCATTTTTTGGTTCGTCGAATTATCCCCGCGAATTTTCTTGACATGGTGATTAACTCGTCAATAATGATTCCGTCAAAGGCAAGTACTTAGAGCGATCTGAGACTCAGATCCTGCGGAACACAGACCCACAGACGTGGAGGCTTGTCATTTTGGTTTTACGTTTCAACGCAGCTCATTTAACGTTTCGTCGCACATCGCTTACGTTATCTTGTTGAAATGATTCGACAGCTTTTGAAGATTTAGGTTTCTATTTTATGACATCTCGCAAACAAATTAAAAACGTGTTTGAAGCGATCCTTGAATATGGTCATGACGAAGACTTCGTACCTTACGAGGGCGAGCAATTCTCAGCCACCGATGCACCAGCAGGAAGTGATGCCAAGATTGAAGCATTGCGTAAACGAGTGCTTTCTGGGCAGCCCCTTTGGCATGATGCCGATCGCAAAGATTACTCAGGGCTAACAGGTGCCATTCGCCCACGCGAGTAAGCCCGTTGAGTTGATGACAATTCTAGCCGCCGCCAAAGCCCACGTTGATTAATGTGGGTTTTTTTATGTCACCGTTGCAGCTTGGAAATTGGTGGTTGGAAAGCGCTGCTGGCCAAACGCGCGCCCTCTTAAACACGTGTGTTTCTTTACGTTTTTTACTTCAGGGTAGTTGCATTCACCCGCATTCAGGCCTGTTTCAAGAAAACAGCGCGATCGTCTAAAGGGCAGATCTGCACAACCCTCCTCTTTTGTTCCGTAAAACTACGATGCGTGCTACACGAGGTTGTGATTGGCACACACGCAAAAAAGCCCGCGAGACGAATCTCGGGGCTTTCATGCTTTTTTCTTAATGGCGCTCAGCAGCAGAACCCCCTTTTGGCAAGTTCTTCAACGTGACCGTCGCAGTTGTGCTGATCGCGATCAGGTTTAGCCTTCTAAGGCGGCTTGTGCGGCGGCCAGTCTTGCGATCGGAACGCGATACGGAGAACAGCTAACGTAGTCCAAACCAGTGCGAACACAGAACTTCACACTGTTGGGTTCGCCGCCGTGTTCGCCACAGATACCACATTTTAGATTCGGACGTGTTGAACGACCTTTTTGAACCGCCATTTCGACTAGTTGACCAACGCCCGATTCGTCGATCTGTTGGAAGGGGTCGGTTTCCAAGATCTTTTCTTCCAGGTACTCAGGCAGGAACGACCCGATGTCGTCACGGCTGTAACCGAAAGTCATTTGCGTCAAGTCATTGGTGCCAAAGCTGAAGAATTCAGCGGTTTCGGCGACTTTGTCGGCTGTCAGAGCGGCACGTGGAATTTCGATCATCGTTCCGACCATGTACTTCACTTTCGATTCGGCTTTCGCGATGATCTTATCCGCAACGCGGCGAACGATTTTTTCCAGGAAGTCCAATTCGGCTTTGGTGCCGATCAGCGGAATCATGATTTCTGGCATAACCTTAATGCCTTTGTCGTTGCATTTGACGGCCGCTTCGATGATGGCCTGGGTCTGCATTTCGCAGAGGATAGGATAGGTGATGCTCAGACGGCAACCGCGATGCCCCAGCATGGGGTTGAACTCGTGAAGTTCGGCCACGCGTTCCTTGACCTTGTCGAGGTGCACATCCAGTTCCTTAGCCATCTTTTTCATGTCGGCTTCCGTGTGCGGCAGGAATTCGTGCAGTGGTGGGTCCAACAAACGCACGGTCACAGGCAGACCGTCCATCGCTTTGAAGATCCCCATGAAGTCCTTCCGCTGGTGCGGCAGCAACTTTTTAATCGCTTTGGTGCGATCACCGTCGCTGTCGGCAAGAATGAATCGACGCACGTCGGTGATTCGATCTCCTTCAAAGAACATGTGTTCGGTGCGGCAGAGGCCGATTCCTTCAGCACCAAAGGCGCGTGCGTTGACAGAATCGGCGGGCGAATCGGCGTTGGTTCGAACGTTGATTTTGCGGAATTTGTCTGACCAATCCGAAACGGTTTGGTACATCTTGAAGATCCAGTGCTTCTGGGCCGTTTTGTTGTTTTCGACCAAAGCGGCGACAATCGGAGACGACTCCGAAGGAATTTCGCCCGCGTAAACGTTACCAGTCGAACCGTTGAGCGAAATGGTGTCTCCTTCTTGGTAGGTTTTTCCGCCGACAGAGATAGAGCCTTTCTTTTCGTCGATCTTTAGTTCACCGGCACCGCAGATACAACACTTTCCCCAACCGCGTGCCACCACAGCGGCGTGCGAAGTCATTCCGCCGGTGCTGGTCAGAATCCCTTCAGCGGCCCCCATGCCGCCAACGTCTTCGGGAGACGTTTCATGACGTACGAGAATCAGTTTCGCATTGGGGTTCTTCTTTTTCAGTTGTTCTGCTTTGTCCGAGTTAAGCACGATCGCTCCGACCGCTGCACCGGGGCCGGCTGGCAAACCTGAGCAAATCGGCGTTTGCTTTGACTCTTCCTTGGCATCAAAGATTGGGAACAGTAATTGTTCCAGATCGCTTCCTTGAACGGTCATCAGCGCGTCTTTAGCGCTGAGCAACTTTGGTAGTTTTTCGCCGGTAACGGCATCAACGCCTGTCGCCATTTCAACCGCCCAACGTACGCCGGCAAGTCCGACTCGTTTGGCGTTGCGGGTTTGGAGCATGTAAAGTTTGCCCTGTTGGATCGTGAATTCCACGTCCTGCGGGTATTTGTAGTGCTTCTCCAGTTTGGCCATGATTTTCAGCAGTTCTTTGCCCGCTTTGACCAATCCTTTGTCGTCTTCGTTGACGATTTCGTCCAAGTTAATCGGCGTGCGGATACCGGCAACGACGTCTTCACCTTGTGCGTTTACGAGGTATTCGCCCATGGGTTTGGCTTCGCCGGTCGATCCGTCTCGGGTGAACGCAACGCCTGTCGCACAATCGTTGCCCATGTTTCCAAAGACCATCGTCTGAACGTTGACCGCAGTTCCGATCAGGCCGGTGATCTTGTTGAGGATACGATACTTAACGGCGCGTTCGGTTTGCCACGAATCAAAGACCGCGTTGATCGAGTACTCCAACTGCTTCATTGGGTCTTGTGGGAAAGGCGAACCGACATGTTTTTTATAGATCGCCTTGTATTCGCCAACCAGTTCTTTCAGTTGTTCGGCGGTTAGGTCGGTGTCTTGTTTGGCTTTGTATTTTTTCTTGATCGCACCAAGGGCTTCTTCGAAGTGGTGGTGGTTCAAGGTCGAAGTCGGTCCCATCACGACGTCACCGAACATGTCGATGAAACGTCGGTAGCAATCCCACGCAGCGCGTTCATTACCGGTCGCTTCGGCGAAACCCTTCACCGATTTGTCGGTCATGCCGAGGTTCAAAACGGTGTCCATCATTCCCGGCATTGACTGGGCGGCACCTGATCGAACCGACAACAGCAACGGATTGGTCGCGTCGCCCAATTTTTTACCTTCTAACTTCTCAAGCTTCGCAAGTTCTGTTTTGACTTGCTGCATCATCTCTTTGGGGTACGCTCCCTTTTCTTCGTAGACCGCACAGGCCTCAGTAGAGACAGTGAACCCCGGTGGAACAGGAACGTCCGCGTTGCACATCTCCGCGAGGTTGGCTCCTTTGCCGCCAAGGATCTCTCGCATCGAGCGATCTCCGTCGGTCATTTTTTTTCCGCCACCATAAAAATAGACGAATTTCTTTGCCATCGTTGTCAGCCTTCTAGTAATTTAATAAGGGGTTTCAGAGGTTCATTTATGACTGTTTCAAGCAATTCGAATACGCGAATACGCGAATACGCGATAATGCAAATGCGCCGTACCGCGGTGCTGAAACTAATCGCTTCGTTTACGTGACGCGATCCAAGGATAAAGCAACAAGCGATCTGACGCAGAGTTCGGGCGTCAGGGATGCAGAAACAGACTTAGCGACAGGCATCTCCGGTCACCAGCGGTGCTGAACAGAATCTTTCGCGAACACCATCTCTTGGCTACTTGAAGTCACGGGTCAATGCGACCATCGAAGCGGAAGAAAAGAAGTCGGGCTCACGTATCTTTTTGCGGCTTTTCAAGGGCCGATAAAATATCATGCGGCCGATAAAAGGTAAAGTCCGTAGTACGCGCAGAAGGCCCGGAAAATCGGTTAAATCACGATTCTTTAACGCTATCACCGATCAACATCACTTGAACATTACAACGTTGGTGGAAACCGCTGGCGACGTTAATTTCCCACCCAATCCCAGAAACATCCCTTGTTGATTGGTTGAAATTCATGGGACGTGACGCCAGCTTCTACGCAACCCTTACAACTGACGGCGGCCGGGCAAAAATAGCCATTTCCGCGTCTCACCGAATACCAATACGGGAAGCTCGGGGTAAATTTGTGCTGAACTTTGAGCTATCCGATCAGCGGTCGGAATGTTTCAACAATCGGATCGACTAAACATTGGAGTCGCCAAGATGCTTGACCATGGGGCATTTATCAACATCCCACAGATCCAGGATCTTCTCACGATTCTGCAACAGCGGAGCCGCACGCAGGACAATCGCAGATCGCAAACGCGCGAAACCTCAGTGTGCCCGGTTTCCATTCAGTTGCAGTATGACCTTGGCCGGTTGCAGGGATTTACTAAAGATATCAGCTCAAGCGGCGTTTGCTTGATCTCTGAATCAGAATTTGCGCTCGACACGATTGCTACGCTTTCAATTTACCAATCGTCAGACGTCCCCACCAGACTCCGAGCCCGTTGTGTTTGGCAGCAATCTTTTGGGCAAGGCTATCAACAGTCGGGCTGGAAATTTCTCCGCCGGGTATTTCAAAACGGCAAGTAGCGTCTTAGGATTGCGAACCAGAACAGGTCGCCGCGGCCTGCATTTTGGAATTATAATCTGCCCTCCTTTCAATGGCCAAGCTCTACTTTTACTACTCTGCGATGAACGCGGGGAAAAGCACGACACTCTTACAAGCCGCCCATAACTATGAAGAACAGGGCATGAAGGTGTTGCTGTTCACACCCAGAATTGACGACCGAGCGGGACAGGGCATAATCGCGTCGCGACTGGGGTTGACTCGGAAAGCCATCGACTTTGGACCCCAGTTCGATCTATTTGATGACGTGCGGAGGCGCCACCAAGCGACTCCCGTCAGTTGCGTCTTCATGGACGAATGCCAGTTTCTGACCGATGTGCAGGTCCTGCAATTGACCTTTATCTGCGATCGGTTGAATATTCCGGTGCTGTGTTACGGGCTGCGGACCGATTTTCAAGGCGAACCGTTCGAAGGTAGCAAATACCTATTGGCTTGGGCGGATGAGCTTGGCGAAATTAAAACGATTTGCACCAGCGGAAAAAAAGCCACCATGAATGCTCGGTTGGATGAAAGCGGCAATCGCGTTTTGGCGGGCGATCAAATCTCAATCGGTCACAACTATGTCTCAATGAGCCGCAAAGAGTTTGGCTTAGAGGACGTTTCGCCCATCAAATATCGCCCTCAGAAGCTGGACCCCGTAGAAACCAACCTGAACCCGGCCCAACCAGAACCAACGTGAACTTTAACCAATAGCTTCGGGGTGCTAGACCGCACCGCGTGGTTGGTCGCTACCGGCACTGCTTCCATGCTGCTATTGGGCGGCAACTGTCAGCGTTATCACACCGCCGGCAGTGGCAGGCCGTTGCCGTCGGTGTTCGTTGTTTGGAGGTTGAGCTGTTCTGCCAAAGCGGAAAAGTGCTGGGCGTGCCGCCGGGAGAACAGCAGACGATTACCATCGGCCATTTCAATTCGGTTTGCGACCAATCCTTTGGCCAGCGCAAGCGTGTTTTCACTGGACTCTAACAGTATCCTTTTGGTTGGCAACAAAAAACGATACTGAGTCAACGACCACCCCGATTCGGTGACCTGCATCGTCAGTTTTGATTTGGCTTTAAAGGGACCAATCGCCTGTTGCGGGAATACCGTCAGGCGATCTTGAGGGACCGCGTAGCGCGGGCTGACCATGGCCCAAAGTGGATCCCAGAGCAATGTATGGAGGTAGGTGGTCCTGCGTTTGACCCAATAAAATGCCCACAAACAGCCCACAAACAGCAGCAAATTGATCCCCGTGGCCAACGCCGGGTTGTAGGCGTAAATTCCCATCAGCGCCACGCAGGTCGATTTGTTTGCCACCTCCAACGCGGCATCCACCATCGGCAACGGGATCAGCCACACCGAAACTTCAAAGAAGAATTTGATGGTGTTGATCACGATGATGTTGATGATTGCTACAATGCTCATTAGCACATCAGCCGAAAATGCAAACATACCCGCCTGCATCACAACGACCTGAGCTTCAGTCGCGGTGCCGTCGGTTGATGCTGCCAACACTCTCAGTAATACGATCGTAATAATGGCCGCATAGGTTTCCAGTTGATCAATCGCTTGGGCCGCGGGTTTACTGACCTTGGTCAATCGCGGCAGCGACGTTACCAACGTCAGTAGCAAGAAGATCCAAAACGTGGCGGGATTACTGAGAATCGGACTGTCACTGGTAAATTCGTTGAAAGGCAGCGCATCGGAACCAAACTGCGACATTCCCGCCAACATAGCGATGCCGAAAAAGGGCGATATCGCGATCGGCGACAGCAGGCCGAGCCATTCACAGACCTGGACCGAACCGGCCAAGCGGTTGACTTTGTTCATGTCATTGGCGCTGAGCGGGTTGCGGAAGAGATTCGAATCATCATCAGCGCGGTCTCCCAGACGGATCTCAGTAGCTGCGACAGCGGCACCGACGGGAGCAGCACAAGCCTTGTTCCCTGGTGGGGTCGGCAACGCCAGCAACGAGAGAATCGCGCCCAAGACCAGTGTCGCGCGTAGAACAATGTCATTCATCAAGGTTTCCAATCAGCCAACAAGAGCGTGACAAAAAGAATGTCGCCGATGCTCAAATGCTTTCAATCTTTCGACCGCCGGGCGTTGCTGTCAACTGCAACGCAAACGAAACGGCGATTCGTAGGATAATAACCGTCGGACTCTTCCGCCAATCAGCGTACCGCGGGTCTTGGGGAGGGCCTCCATCGCCTCCACACTCTATCGAACTTCTATAGAAGTTTTGCCTGCGTTCTGCTTTCTTTCTCTTTGAGTGCTGTTGAATACAGAAGAATCACAAACCTATTCGTCTTTTTGAGAATTGGATTGTTGGCGTTTCTTTAAATACTCTTCGATCAATTTCTTTCGGTCGGGTTCGTCGGTTCGCGCTAATGCCTGTAAACCGACCGAGTACATATCGATCAATGCGAA
The DNA here is from genome assembly GCA_937944405.1 of uncultured Pirellulaceae bacterium. Taxonomy (GTDB): domain Bacteria; phylum Planctomycetota; class Planctomycetia; order Pirellulales; family Pirellulaceae; genus Mariniblastus. Next base: position 4,916 of record CALDYR010000082.1, on the reverse strand, counting down.
TCCTAAGATCGCCATTAAGGTTCCCAAGATAATCAAAATTAAACTGGCAAAAGCGCGGGGTTCTTCGACCCAATAAATTGCAGCAATCATTATCCCCAGAGACGCAATCATTCCCGCCACGAATACTCGACGACGATACTTGCGATTCTCAAAATTGATTCGCTGGTCAGTCAACGGTGTTTCAAACGCCTCGTCCAAAGCGCGCCGATGCGAAAACATCAGCACAATGCCGCCGATAAGAACCCCCAGCCCGATGCCCAACGAAAGACTCTGCGCCGAACCTGCCCTCATCAAAAGCGCCGTTGCTGCCAAGATATTGTCTGCCATGAAATCACACGCTCAGTCAGTTAGGTTTCTCAAGTCATCGGGTTGGTTGTGTGCGGTGGTCACCGTTCCGCAGGCGCCACATTCAGCCGCTGCATTTCGAAAATCCATTGTAACAATACTTTCCCAACCTTTCCCAGAGACTCCGCCGAACAGTTTTCAGGGACGTCGTTCTGAGTATGCCAAAAAGCATTTTTGCTGCGAATCGTGGGGAAGTCAAAATCAATAATATCGCAAGTTGGGATCCGGGCGATCCGATTCAACGGCAAATGATCGTCACTGATGGTGTATTTTTCTTTGGCGATGAACTCTCGGATTTTCAATCGGTCGGCCACCCCCCAGAGGCTACGGGTTAATCGCGGCGCGTACTGCAGGCTGTTACGTTCGAAGTATATCTGCAAATTTTTGTCACCCACCATATCAACCAGTACCGCGTAAGCATACCGAAAGTTATCACGACGCTGGATGTACTGGTTGGCAAAATGAGTCGACCCTAAGAACATTGGATCGCGCCGGTTCACATAAACAAATTCTTCGCCATCAAAAAAAACCAGATCGATCCCATAAGGCCCCTCCATACCGGAGAGATTACGTCCCAGTTCGCACAACACCGCCACTCCACTGGCTCCATCGTTGGCACCAAGGAAAGTCCCTTGAGGGTTGCGTCGATCTCGATCGGGAAATGGCCGAGTATCGTAATGGCAGCAAAACAACAAACGCTGCTCTAATTCTGGCCGAAATCGCACGATCATGTTGGCTAATTCAAGCCGGGCTGCAGGCAATGCGAAACCTCCCTGGTCATTGGCCAGCGGGTTGTCAACCAAGAACTTTTGGAACGAAACTTGTGCGTTAAGCGGCGAGAAAAACTTCCGCAGGTAATCCTGCTGCTGCGACATACCCTCGGTGGTGCTGATCCGAGGCCCGATCGCACAGATATGATTCAAATGAGCAAACGCCAATTGAGCGTCAAACCCAGCGGCCGGCGCTTGGCCGTCCGTAGCAACAACCGGTAGCGTCTGTGGAGCTGTCCCCTCTTTTCCTGTCACCGTACCGTCAGCGGTTTGGATTGGTATTGGGGATTGGGCGTCGGCGATCGAGGCGTTGCCTATCCCTAGGCTCACGCAACCTAGGCCCATCGCAGCCCACAAAGACCACAACCACCCCGCCCACAATTTCCGCATCGGTACTCTGCCTTTGGGTAACAACCGGCGCATCGGGGCCGAGCAGTCCGATTGATATGGAACAAAACATTCAACTTGAGGGGCGCAAACAGCATTTTTCATTAGATTACCAACCACGCGATTCTTTATTGACGTTGGTTTTATACACGTCAGTTCGATCTGCGGTCAGTTCAATCCGATTTTATCTGCCGCTGCGACCGGCCTTCGTTGGCGACTTCACCAAAAATTAGTGGTTTGCCGGAGTTTAAAATTACCGGCTTTCTGGTCGGTTGCTGGCGCGCTGGCCCCGGTTTGCTGAGACCGGCCTGAATGCGGTGATTCGGGGCGGGTTATTCGGGGCTGGTGATTCGGGCTGCTGTTAAATTTAAGCTTAACAAACCACAAACCAAAAGAGCGTGAAACTCTAACGGTAGCCTGTCATCGCAACAGCGCCATCATACCGTGTACCAGTTTGCCCGCATCGAAAAATCGGCTTTGCGGGCACGTTGTTTATTGGAGATGCGCTAGTGAAAAAAGATGGTACTTTATGCAGCGATATAACGTATTTATATATTGGGTACACTTGACTTATCTATTCGATGTTTGCGATAGCTATCTCCAGATAGCTTCTTGAGGGGGAGGCATTCGCAGTTGACACTGGAAGTTGAGATCGAAGATCACCAAAACGCATTGTTTCCGTGGGAGAGACTGGCGATGATCGAGATAACGCACCGGAATACCGGAAAACGCTTGTTACGAATCAAGAACGAATCGCTACGTGGCTGTAAGCTGGCGGGGCTTGATTTAGCCGGTGCTGATTTTCGAGAATTTGATCTTTCGGCGTGTCGAATTTCTGGCTGCAATCTCAGCGACTCAGATTTTTCCGACGCGAATTTGTCCCGTAGCAAAATCGACAATTGCGTGATCAAACGAGCGACTTTCGCTGACACCGATTTACGAGAATCAGATCTATCGGATTCGGTGTTCGAGCTGTCGAAGTTCATAAATTGCGATGCGCGGAACGCTAAATTTCATCACACGCGGTTTAATAATGGCGTGCTGTCGAAATGTAATTTTCAACAAACCGACTTTTTTTTCGCCGACGCTCGGGCGAATTTCCGTAACTCGAATCTTACCAACGCGAATCTCTTCGGAGCGAATCTAACGGCAGCCGATTTCACCAACGCCAATCTTGAAGGGGCCAACATGACCGAAGCGAAAATCACGCGGGCAGTCTTCGCCTACGCAAAGATGAAAGATTCGATCGGTACCAACGGACGGCCTTGGGGATTTGCCATCAAATCTAAAGAAATCAAGAAACCTTGGTGGAAGATCTGGGACGAATCGAAAACGTAAGGATTCACCGACTTTCTTACCGGCCGCCGGATTTATTATGTCCGCCACAGGCCATCGTTATCAATGGCTGCCTGTGCGCTCTTTTTCTAACGCATAGCACTGGCACCGAATTGCGCCCCGATTCCCGTCCCGAATCATTAGGCCAACTTAACCCAACCCTGGTTAGGACCGCTTTTCATTTTGATGACCATCGAAAACAATAATCCATCGTGGATTACATCTTATCAAGTAGGTCTGATGAACGTTTCATCTCAAACCAAATTCGAAATTCAACTCAGCCGTTTGTACGCGCGCATCAACTACGAACTCCAGGATCACGTCGCCCCCAAAAGTTTCGACCTTACGAAAATGCACGGGTTGGTTGAACGCCTTGGGTCGCCAGAGCTTGACTATCCTATTATCCACGTCGCCGGCACTAAGGGAAAAGGCAGCGTCTGCACGATGCTCAGTTCGATCCTGACCGCAGCCGGAATGGGGACAGGCGTTTACACGTCGCCGCACCTAGAAACGTTCCACCAGCGGATGGCTGTCGACCGACAGATCATCACGGACGATCAAATGCTTTCGGTGTTTGAGCGCTTTGAACCTGTCGTCAGCGCCTATGACCAATGGTTAGTTTCGGAGAATCGTCGTCCGGTGACATTTTTCGAATATACCACCGCGATGGCGATGCAGTTCTTCTCGGATCAAAAATGTGACGCTGTGGTACTGGAAACGGGAATGGGCGGGCGACTGGATTCCACGAACGTTTGCCAACCCCAAGTTTGCATCGTGACCAACATCAGCTTGGATCACACCAAACAACTGGGGACATCGCTAGAGGAAATCGCTTTCGAAAAAGCCGGCATCATCAAACCCAATGTTCCGGTGATCAACGGAGTTGTCGGCGCACCGTGCCAACGGGTCATCCAAGACGTGGCCGGTCAACGGAATAGTGCGCTGCGACAGCGCGACCGCGATTTCTCGATTCGTCGTCATGAAGATGGTACCAGCTTTGATTTTTCGATGTCCACCGATGCTGGGCAGTATCGCATCGAAAACCTACAGACCGCGATGCTGGGCGGTCATCAAGCCGACAACGCCGCCCTGGCGATCGCTGCAGTGGTGGAGCTTTCCAAATTCGACGCGTTCAAGGCACTCAGAGCGCCCGATGAGTCCGCCGCATCCCCCGTGCGGTCTCAAGTCAACGAAGTTGCGATCCGCTCAGGGTTAGCCAATGCCCGTTTGGCCGGGCGTTTGGAACAGGTCAGTTCGAATCCAACGGTGATTTTAGATATGGCTCATAATCCAGCTTCGGTATCTGCATTGACGGACTATTTATCGGACCGTTGTGCGGATTGGCAGCGGGCCACCGAGCGGACTTTGATTTTCGCGACGACAAAAGATAAGGATTGCGAAAAAATGTTAGCCTTACTAATGCCGTTGTTTAATCAAGTCATCTTCACACGTTATCAGGATAATGCTCGCGCGTTGCCGACCGAGGATTTGGTCAAAGCCAGCCAACGATTGCCAGTTACGGGAAACAGCATCGTGATCCCCAAGCCCGCAGAGGCATGGGCGCGTGTGTTTTCGGAATCAAACGATTCCAGCTTCATTTGTGTGGCCGGGTCTGCGTTCTTATTGGCCGAACTTCGATCACGCATCATCAGCGATTGCAAAAGCACTTAAAAAACGTTCGTCGATAACCGAACCGATGCGCTATTTTTAATGTTGGTCGCACGTCAAAGCACTCGCGTTGCGCTAAGTTTTAATTTCGGGTTCGCTCGACGCGCCTGAATTCAGCGTGGCGTAAGAAAACCAGAGCCATCGCCCAATAGCGTAATGCGTCCCCTAATAATTCAGCGCTAACAAAATTTAGCGCTAACAAAGCCCAAAGTTCTAAGACAATAGACATAGAAAAAGCCGATGCGGAGCACGCATCGGCTTTTAAATTTTTACCGTTGGAAAAGGGTTCCAACCATCACTGAGTTGCGGGAGCCGGATTTGAACCGACGACCTCGAGGTTATGAGCCTCGCGAGCTACCGGGCTGCTCCATCCCGCACCGATATAGTAGCCAAATGGGGTTTCGCCTCAAG
>CALDYR010000081.1 GCA_937944405.1 uncultured Pirellulaceae bacterium | reverse complement strand
GGCGGCGCAGCTCCGCAGCATCAGTGCCTGCATCGGCCCCCGCATCGGAACCCCTCCACCATCACCACCAAAATCGTCGCCACCTCCAAAATCACCGCCGTCTGGGAGGCCGCCTTGCTGGGCCCGAGCGTCCTGAACTCCGAAAGAACTCGTGAGACCAAATATGGCTAATACGACGACGGCAAACGTGGATCGGTGCCAACGGTTGGAGCGTCGCGTTTTAATGATACGATTCATATTTAGATCGCCTAAAATGGGAAAACGATGAGACCTAGTGAGTTGTCAGTACGGAAAATTGAGCTTGCTCGTTTCAACCGTTTGAGCGACGCCCCTGCGGACAACACGGCTGAATTCTGGCGAATCCAGCCCCCTTTTTGTTTAAAATAGGGACATACTATCTAACAGGGACATACCGATACAGGGTTTATCGACCGTCGTTAAGGTTCCGCCTAAGAGAAATAAAAAATTGTTGTCCGGGCCGCGTTAATGTTTGGACAACAGCTAAAGTTTACCAAAAACGTGGACTGGGCTATGTCTTTTATGAAACAATTCGAGTGGCGGTGGAGTCCAACAAGCAAGCCACAATTGGCATTGCTAAATCGGATCCATCCACAAAACGACAACATCAACCGAAATATACCGATGCGAAAATTACCATTAGCCATTTTATTCGTTGCCATCACATTTGGCGTTCTCGGGACATTCCAGCAACGTTTGTTGGCTCAAGAGAAATCTCTGCCGGACCGTCCCGACACCCAACGGTTACTTCCTGAGACGACAGTGGGATTGGTGAAACTGCGTAATTTCCGCGAGTACGTTGAGAAGACAAAGGACAGCGGAGTAGGGAAATTGTTGCAATCAGATTCGGTGAAGCCCTTGGTCGAAGGCATTTACGAAAGTGCCGCCAAACAATACGAAAATGTTGAACAACAGGTAGGGCTGTCGTTGGAAGAGGTTCAGTCGATTCCCTCAGGTGAAATTACGATCGCGATGATCGCCCCGCGGCGAAAGGATATGCAGTTTGTGGTGATTCTTGAAACGGATGAAGAAAATGACTCCGTTAACGTTATGATCGATCGCGGCAAATCAGCCTTAGAGGCGATGTCAGGAGAGAAAACAGAGGGCGAAGAGAATGAATTTAAAATCGAAATTGAGACCGTCATCATTTCCGGAAACCCCGCTTATTTTGCCAATTATAAAGGTTTGTTGTTGGGCAGCACATCCAAAGATGAATTGAATGATATTTTCACACGCTGGTCTGGGCAAGAAGTCAAAAAGGTCCGCTCGCTAGATAAAAACCGCAAATTCATCACGGTCTCAAAACGTTGTGCGGTTTCCAGTGGAGATCTCCCGGACGTGCGTTTTTTTGCTGACCCAATTGGTATTTTAAAATCCGTTTCCCGAGGCGAAGTTGGGATGAATTTTGTCGTAGCGCTGTTGCCGACGTTGGGTGTCGATGGTGTCCTGGCCGTCGGCGGCAACCTTTACATCGGTCATGGAGACTATGAGGCCCTTATTCACGGTCATCTCATGTTGGCTTCTCCCAAAGAAGGCCTGCTCAATGCATTAGCGCTTAAGCCAAACGACTACACACCTCAACCGTGGGTGCCGACAGAAATTGCCAATTACTTTTCAACCAGTTGGGACGTTCCGCAGATGCTGGCTTCCAGCAAAGACATATCTGACAAAATCGCACCTGGTTCTTTTGATTGGTTTCTCGAGGACCTTCAAAAAGAACTTGAAAAACGAGACCTTGGCATCGATATTCGGACTGACCTCATTGATCAACTCTCCGGCAGCCTAACATTTGCGCGCCCTGTTATTTCGGGAACCGAAGTCAGCAGGATCGGGAATATTGCCTCTTGGGGAATACGCGACGCGGAAACATTTGCAGAGACACTCGAAACGTTGATGGATGCCAACGCGTTCAGCGACGCGTGGCAGCAAAAAGAACACGGCGACATCAAATTTTGGGGAGTTTCAGAAGAAGCCGTTAATCGCGGGGAAGAACGAAAGAATCGAGAACGCGGAGAAAGAAAAGAAAACGCTCCGGAAAGAGAACAAGACGTTGATAGCGGCACCTTCAACATTCGCATCGATAATCAGTCTTTGGGGATCATTGGTGACCAATTGGTGCTCAGCGATTCTGTGGAATCTTTCAAATTTGCTGTCGACACTTTTAACGGAAAACAAATTCCTTTAGCAGATGATAAAGAATTTCAAGAGCACGTCGACACGATGACAAAGTTGCTCAAGACCGAACTTCCCGCCGCTGTTTTCTACTTTGACTCACCCCGGGAAGTGGGCGCGTATTTAAAAATGCTTGAAGAAGGAAACTTCACTGAGGTGCTCGCTGCCATGGCAGAAGATAATGAATCTGTTTTTCTTGGTGATGTGAAGGCTGCGATCGACGATAACGGTTTTCCAAAAATCGAAGATGTCGAAGATTTTCTATCGACCTCCGGCGGTTTCATCACCACCGACGACTCTGGCTATCACCTGTTATTCTTCCAAGAACGTGCCGGTGAACAGTAAATGAAGTTTCCCTTTAGCTTGGGCGGTCAACGTTTCCACGCAACTCCCGGTTAGGGATAATTTGGCGTATCATACGGCATTGAATTCAGCCATAGGTCGTTATTTTGAGTTTGCTGTATGAATATCGTAGTGTTGGGCGCCGGCAACGTAGGTCGGTCGATTGCGGATCTGTTGTGTCGGGCGGAGCATAGCATCACAGTGGTCGACGTGGATCCCGCTCAGGTCGCAGTGATCAACGATGAACTGGACGTTCGGGCTATCTGCGGATCGGCGTCTCAATCCAGCGTCCTGTTCCAAGCAGGAATCACTTCGGCCGATATCTGCCTAGCGGTCACCGGTTCTGATGAGGTCAACATTGTGGCCGCCAGCATGGCAAAATCGATGGGGGCGCGACGTTCAATTGCGCGTGTTTATGCACCCGTGTTTCGGGATCTGAGCACCTTTGACTATCAACAGCACTTTAAAATTGACCGCATGTTGTCGCTGGAACATTTGTCGGCAATGGAATTGGCACGCAGCATTCGAGGTCCCGGATCGGTCGTCGTCGAACAATTCGCCCGTGGGGAATTGCAGGTCGAAGAACTGATCGTCGGTAAGGCGGGAAAGCTGACTCAAATGCCAGTGCGCGATCTTGGACTTCCCTCCAATGTGCGTATCGGGACGATCCAGCGCGAACAACGAATGTGGATCGCCAGCGCTGATGATCAATTCCAAGTCGGTGACCGCGTTACCATGTTTGCCCGACCGGCGGACATGGTGAAGATAAAAGCGTTTTTCAAAATGAGTGACCGAACCGTAAAACGGATTGTCATCGGGGGCGGCGGCGAAACAGGACTCCATTTATCGCGCGTACTGGAATCTGAGATATTCAAAGTCACGGTGATTGAAAACGACGAACAACGCAGTCAAGTTCTGGCCAATTTGCTTGACAGAGCGACCGTGATCAAGGGAGATGCCTCAGGGCGTGACTTTCTGGAAGAACTGCGAGTCGGCAGCGCCGATGTTTTCGTGGCCTGCACCGGAGACGACGAAGTCAACATGATGTTAGGCGTGGAGGCCAGTGATTTGGGGGCCAAGCAGGTGCTGGCGGTGATCGGGAAACCCGATTACGAATCGGTGCTGGACCGATTGGGGATTGAAAAAGCCGTCAGCCAGCGCGCCGTGATGGCAAAACAAATCATGTCGTACTTGAACGAAGGTGTGATCGTGTCGCGTGCTAAACTGCCCGGCGGATTGATCAACATCATTGAATTAGAAGTGGTTCAAGACGCTGTCGTGACAGGGTCTGAACTCAAGGATCTAGGTTTGCCGGAACGCTGTTTAATCGTTGCAATTGTCCAACACGAACAGGTGCGCGTACCTGGCGCCCACGACAAGCTCCTGCCCGGCGACAGCGCCGTTGTCATTGTTGAAGACGACGTGGTGGACCAATGTTTAATGTTCTTTCAAAGATCGAAAAAAACGTGAATCCCAAACCGGAGGCTAAAACAACGTCAGCTTCATCGCCCGGTTCTCGTTTAGGACTTCCGTAAACATCTGCATTTGCGGTAATAAAATGTTAGCGTAAATTTATGCCTCGTTAACAGAATCGGTGGGCGACATCCGGCTCAGGCAGCTTGCCCAACTCGTGATACAGCACGGTTTGGTAGACATTGTAGGTTTTGAAGCGGCCTTGTCGAACAAAAGTGAAACTCTTTGCGTATTAACGAGGTCTGAAGGATTTGACCCTCAAAAAGGAGCGTATCATGGCGAAAAAGAGCCGTCAAAAAGATAGTTACCAAGTCACCAACTGGTCAGCTTACAACAAGTCGCTTGTTAATCGAGGCGCCATCACATTCTGGTTTTCAGAAGAAAGTGCTTGCCAATTGGAAGCACGCAAACAAGGGCTTCAAAGTTGGACGGCCTTTTGTTTATCGCGACGCAGCCATTGAAGTGTTCCGACTCTCGGGGAGCTCTTTCAGCTGCCGTATCGGCAAACCGAAGGCCTTGGTCGTGCTTTGGTGAAACTGATGGATGCCGAAGTGGCGATCCTCAACTACACGTCTTTAGCGAAGGAAACGTGCGGCCAAGATGCAGGTCAATATTGTGATTTAAAAAGTCACAGGTTCCTTTATTTGGTTCTCCCCGTTGCCTGCGCAGTGGGCTTGCACAAAAAAAACGCCACCAGCAGGACAGTTCCTGCCAATGGCGTTTCAACAAAAGAGACTCTTTAAACGCGCTTCACCCCCTCCTTACGCAGCCCGACGTCGACGGCGTCCCCATGCTAAAGCTCCGCCAATACCAACCAAAACCAAACCGCTTGGCTCAGGAACGGCAACAGCGGTAATCGTTACCGATCCGCCGCTTAACAAATCAGAAGTGTCAAACACAACTCCACTAGCACTAACTAAGTCAAACGCACCGTCGACAATTGAGGCGGCACCAAAGTCCAACAAATCGAAGACTTGGCCAACTTCAGCGCGGAATCCGTTAGTGAACGAAATTTCCAACGCTCCGTCCAAGAACGTATTGCCGCCTACCAACACGGTATCGAAATCAGTTTCTCCACCAATCTCTAGCTGCAGCACGCTGGTATCGTCTAAAACAAGGTTACCATCGTTTAGATCAATTCCTCCATCGATCGTCCCGGCGTTGGTCAGCGTTCCGTCGAAACTAACGCCGTCGCCAAAAAGAACGGCCAAAGCGTTTTCGCCACCAACAATCGTTCCACCGTTTTGGTTGATAATGTCGCCGGTAAATGTCGCCCCTGCCGCTCCCTCGAAACGCACGCCAGCGTCAAACACGTTGTCACCCGATCCGCGAATCAAACCGGAATTCACAAGCGAACCTGTTTGAGTCGCGCCAACTTCGATGGAAACTCCAGATCCTGCACCGCCGGGAGCACCGGCAGCATCGATGTTACCTGTATTGTTCAACGCGAAACCTGACGCGGTGCCATCCACATAAAAGGTACCGTTGCGTTGGCGTCCGGTTGCAACAATGTTCCCACTGTTGTTAACGACCAAACCGGTACCGTCGAGATTAAATGCGCGGCTGTCAGAACTGATCGTTCCGCTCGCGCTGTTGTTGACTACGCCACCGGTGTGATCGCCGCCGCCGGCTGGGGTCGCATTGCCAAAGTAAACTCCGTTCTGAACACCTGATATCGTCCCGGAATTCTCCAACGTGCCCTGGAAACTGGTCCCGTTGACGGCTCGGAAACCACCTGTTGTGCCGTTGCTGGATTCAGACGACACGGTACCGCTGTTGGTGATCGTACCGGTGAACAAACCGCTCGTTGTGCCGTCTAAAGCACCACCGACCCGAGTCCGCTCCAGACGAATTCCATCGCCAGCAGTCGCAACTCCCGCGCTGGCCGAACCACGACCCAGCAGACTCCCGCTGTTGTCGATCGTAAAGTCTGTGCCCCCACTCGAAAGTTCTACAGAAAAGGCAGCACCTTCAAGCCCAGCACCCGCGTCGACGGTGCCCGTGTTG
>CALDYR010000080.1 GCA_937944405.1 uncultured Pirellulaceae bacterium | reverse complement strand
GATCCAAACCCACGCCCTTGTCGTCGATCTGGTCCAAAGGGCCGTCGTAGACCTTGCGGCCTTCGTTGATCATGATCACGCGGCTGGCCATCGCTTCGACTTCTTGGAGGATGTGGGTCGATAGCAAAATCGTTTTCTCTTGGCCCAGACGCGTCATTGTTTGGCGGACGCCGCGAATTTGATTGGGGTCTAATCCGGAGGTGGGTTCATCAAGGATCAAGACGTCGGGTTCGTGGATGAGGGCTTGAGCCATCCCGACGCGCTGGCGGTAGCCTTTGGAAAGTTTACTGATCGGTTTGTAGATGACGCTGCCCAGGGAACACAGTTCGACGGCCTTTTCAATTTGCGTTCGTTTGGTGGCTTTGTTCATGCCGCGCGCCTCGGCGAAGAAATCCAGCAAACTGTAGGGCGTCATTTCAGGGTAGAGCGGGCCGGTTTCAGGAAGGTAGCCCAACCGTTTGGATCCTGCGATCCGGTCGGTGGTCATGTCAAATCCCGCGATCCGAGCCCGGCCTTGGGACGGTGAAAGGTAACCGGTAAGAATCTTCATCGTGGTGCTTTTACCGGCGCCGTTGGGACCGAGAAAGGCCACGACTTCACCTTTGTTGACGGTGAAGGAGACGTCCCGGGTGGCCGCGAAGATACCGTAAAACTTCGATAAATTCTCCGCTTCGATCATCGGTTGGGGCGATGCGGCGTCTTCGTTGGGTGTGTTCATTTTGGAATTATGATGAAACAGAATTACGGAAGCCAACCCACAGGGCGTAACCGGAGTAAGCCTTTTTCGTCGTCGCGTTCACGGTTGTTGCGCGATGATGATATGTTGTCGCCAATTGTGATCGTCGGTGTCGGGGTAGTCGGTGCGTAAATGCACACCTCGGGACTCTTGCCGTGCCAACGCCGATTCACACAAAAGTTTGCCCACGGTCAGCATATTTTGCAACTCCCAGCCTGCGGCGCTGGGGAACTCTTGGCTTAATACGTAACTTTGCCAGGTGTGGATCGAATCGATGGCGGCGGTCAGGGATTCGGCATCGCGGCGGACGCCGCCGGCCCGCCACAGGAGACTGCGGAGTGAGTTGCGGATGTCGGAAATGTCGATGGATGCTTGGCAGGGGCGCAGTTGGCCGTTGGAGATGGGAAACACCTCTAAATCATTGTCGCAAGATTTGAGTGCGTTTTCTGATGCCTGCCGCGCCGCGCTGACGCCGTAAACCAAGCCCTCTAAGAGGCTGTTGGATGCCAAACGGTTGGCTCCGTGGAGTCCGGAACTGGTGGCTTCGCCGGCCGCCCAAAGCCCCGGCAGGCTGGTCTGGCCGACTTCGTCGACGGTGATGCCGCCGATCATATAGTGTGCCCCTGGGCGAACCGGAATCGGGTCGCTGGTGATGTCCAAACCGAATTCTGCTACTGCTTTGGCGATGCCAGGAAAACGAGCGCGGACGTGGACGGGGTCAAGATGTTTTAGCGAAAGGAAAACGTTGGGGGAATTTGTTTTGGCCATCTGGGTCACGATGGCTTGAGAGACGACATCGCGCGGGGCCAGTTCCATCCTGTCGTCGTATTCCGACATGAACCGAACTCCGTCACTGTCGATCAGGTAAGCCCCTTCGCCTCGGACCGCTTCGGTGATGAGACTGCGACTGCTGCCGGCGATATATAAAACGGTCGGATGGAACTGCATGAACTCCATGTCGCGCAGTTCGACGCCCGCCCGATAGGCCATCGCGTGGCCGTCACCGGTGGCAACTGGCGGGTTGGTGGTTTCGCGAAAGATCTGTCCCGCGCCCCCGGTGCAGAGGATGGTTTCGCTGGCCCAGAAAAGGACTTTTTCGATTGCGCCACTGTTCGCCCCGAGCGCGACAACGGCACCCCGGCATCGCTGTTGGTGTTTCAATAGATCCAGGGTGAATGCGTTTTCGATGATTTGGATATTTTCGGCGGCGTGAACTTTGGCGATAACCGCCCGCATGATTTCAGCGCCGGTGGCGTCTCCGTTGGCGTGAATGATGCGGTTGTGGCTGTGCCCGCCTTCTCGACCGAGGGTTAATTCCGATTGGTCGACAGCGCTGCGATCAAATTGCGTACCCATCGCGATCAATTCGCCGATGCGATCGGGGCCCTGGCTGATGACCGACCGGACTGTTTCAAGGTCGCAAAGGTTACCACCGGCGTCCATGGTGTCGCGGATATGAAATTCGAAGTTGTCTTCGGGGTCGATAACGCCTGCGATTCCACCTTGAGCATAAGTGCTGTTGGATTGTCGGATGGCGTCTTTGGTAACCACGAAAACGGTGAGCGCGGGGGCGATTTCCAACGCCGCTCTAAGTCCGGCCAACCCTCCGCCGATAATTAAAACATCAGCGAATCGGTGCGAGACTTTTTTTGGCGCGAAGTTGGTTAGGTACCTCGGGACGCGGGACGAATCTAAGATCATAAGGCGAGCGTGGAAGATGATGGAGTCGTTGGCCAAATATGCCAACCATTATCATAACCCCAAAACGGGCATAATCGGAAAGCGGACTGGTGTTTTCGCACGGCTAAATTTCAGGGGCGCTGGATTGGCCAAAATTCAGTCCAGTTGCAGAAAACGGTGGCTTTGGCCCAATCGGCTGTTCGGAACAAACTTCACCGTCAATTCTGACAAACCGCGTGTCATGGGCGAAACCAGTTTCCGCTGGATCGGGTTTCCATCAGATTAGACATCCTTCAGGTCAGGCTGTCTGCAAAACGTTCCGACCGGCAGATCGGCCTTTCACGAGCATCATCAAATTACGCAAAAAACGAATCGATCGGTGCGGCAGCTCTCCGGAACCGGCGATGGGCTTGAAGAAAACTCTGAACTTGAGCACATCTCCACCCCAGCGCTATCGGTGGAGTGGAAAGTGGCGTCGCGGTTACGTTTTTTTCTTTGTCGCTTTTTTTGGCGCTTCTTCAGGAGCGTCTGGATCGGTGACTTCCGCTTCCTCGATCTGCTCTTTGACTTTCTGCACGAAGTGAGGCGGTTTGCCTTCGGGGCTGAGTTCTTGCGCGCGTTTTTCGGCGGCCTTACGCTGGTTGAATTCGTAAAGTGCGACGCGTTTCATGGCGTGATTGAACACACCCCAATAGGCCCGCAAACGAATGTCTTCGAGGGCTTGTTTTTTGGTTTTGCGTTTGGCTTTCTTCTTTTTCTTCACCGGAGCCACGTCGTCGCCGTCAATTTCCCCCTTTTTCTTTTTAGTTGACTTGGTCGCAGCGGTTTTTTTCGTTGCCGCTTTTTTAGTCGTGGCTTTCGTCGGCGCAGCTTTTTTAGCCATGGTGATCCGTGTTAGTCGAATAGGGGTTCGATTTGAATTTCAAGGATAACAATATAACTACGGGGCGCGAGATTGAATAGCGGGTTGTTCGCCCGATGGGACGCTTATTAGAACAGAATTTCTGTTTCACGGCGGAGTGCCGCGGCCAGAGTCGACATAGGTTTTGCGAAGATGCGCGTAAGCCTGAGCCGAAAGGGACTCCAATGGCTGCGCTGTGTCCAGTAATTCGTCTGCTTCCCCGTGAGCAGCATCTAGCGTCGGTGGACCCGGCCGAACGGGTTCGGATGCGGGGTCGGGTTGTGCCGGTTCGGTTGGGGGGGCGGCCACGATTGGGGTTTGGGACGCATGTAGCAGTTTTTCTAAAAAAGGACGGCACCAGCCACAACCGGTGCCCGCTCCGTAGCATTGGCTGATTTGGCTGGCCCGGACAGGCTTCTCCAAACGGATGAAGTTTTTGACTTTTCGTAACGATACGTGAAAGCAAAGGCAGATGTCTTGGTCTAAATCCATTGATTTACTCTAAATGGAAACATTTTAGATCCGATCGGGAAACCGGGGAGCAGCAATCGTTTTTAGATGGTGATACGAATTATGTCCGATTGTATCCCTAACCAGAGACTTTGGCGACGGATTGAAGTTAAACGGCACGTTGGCAGAGTGCAATGATCGACTTAAGCTATACTGGGCCGTTGGCTAACCAAACTTTTACTTCGCGGAATCAGATCTCCTCAATATGCCGACGGACGAAGAAAAAAAAATACGACTGGCGAAAAAGTACGAACTGCTCGATCCCGACGTTCGGCTGATGCTCAGAGTGCGGGATGATGACGGGGCCGCGTTTGAAGAACTTGTGCAAAAATACCAAAGTCGTTTGGTCGGAATCCTCAGACACCTGGTTTCAAATACAGACCAGGCCGAAGATTTGGCTCAGGATGTGTTCCTCAGGATCTATCGAGCCCGCAAGCGTTATGTGCCGACGGCAAAATTTTCGACATGGTTGTTCACCATCACCCACAACGTGGCCAGCACGGCGTTGTCCAAACGTTCCCGTCGCAAAGAGGTCAATCTGACACATTCTCCCTCCGGAGCGATGCCGTCAAGACCGCTGGATACGATGGCCAAAGAGAAAAGCGCGTTGATGCCCGCGCGGTTGGTCGCGCGGGACGAAATGGCGGAAATGATGCGCAGCGCGATCGCGCAATTGGGCGACCGACAGCGGATGGCGATGTTGCTTTCGAAGTTTGAAGGGATGAGCTATTTAGAGATCGCAGAGACGATGGACTTGAGCACCCAAGCTGTGAAATCATTGTTGTCACGAGCGCGGTTGAAACTGAAAACCATTTTAGAGCCCTACGTTGAGAACGGGGTCGTCCCCAATGTGATCGCCGCCGAAGAAGAAGGTTAAGATGGCCAACGAGAATGAAGCGCGACGACGGAAATCGGTCGCGGTCCGGATTGAGGCCGCGGCACGTTAAAGTCGTTTAGCGCATCAACAACGAATCAACTAAAATTAACCTTGAAGTAACTTTTGGTCTGATGTCAGAAGAAGAAACACAAGCCTTAATCAGCGAAGAGCTAACGGCCTATCTCGACGGTGAGCTTGCCGGGGCAGAGTTAGCTTCGGTGGAACGCCGCTTGCAAGAGGATCCGTCATATCTTGCTCAAATGCAGCAATTGCAGTGCAGTTGGGATTTGCTAGACGTGCTGCCGCCAACCCCGAATTATGACGCGTTTGTGAAAACGACGATGGAACTGGTGGTTCAAGATTCCGACCGGGAGTTGAAGAAGCGTTTGTGGATGGGCCGCGGTCTACTGACGAAATTGCTGATGTTTTTGCTGTTGCCGGGCGCAGCGTTTGCGTCAAGTTATGCGATGACGAATCAGAGGATTACCGCTCCTTATCGAAAACTGATTCGCGAACTGCCGCTGATAGAAAATCACGACCGTTACGCGAAGCTAAACTTGCAGATCGATTTTCTTCAAAAACTCAATGAAGCGGCTTTGTTTACGCGCGATGTTGTGTTGTCTTTTTCAGCGGATTCTTCGGAGTTGATGCCGGATTTGGATGAAAAAAACGAAGAGTTTTTGTCGATCGAAACGATCAAAGACCGCGAGTCCCGTTTAAAGGCGATGCAACCCCAACAAGTCCAAGCACTCAAACGCAATCAAGAAAAATTCGACCAGCTTCCAGAGCAACGCAAGCAAGAAATCGCGAACTTTCATCTACAGTTGCTGGTGCGGGACAACAAGAACGAATTAGCGACGACGATGGCGGTTTACTACGACTGGCTGAAGTCGCTTGGGGAAACCGAGCGGACTGAAGTGTTGGATGAAGTCGATATTGAGACACGTATCGAAATGATTGCAGCGAAGATCGATCAGCAAAACCTCGAAAAGTTTGGCAAAGCGGGAGCCACAATGCTGCCGGGGGGGGATGCCGAACCGTTCTTCAAATGGTACGGATGGTTTTTAAAACATCACAAACCCAAAATTTTAAAGACCGCTCGTGAATTGTACGTCGATGTTTATCGCAAACAGTCGGGCGGTAAGACGCCGTCAGCCAATCGGATCAAACAGTTCCAGAAGTCTTCGTTGAGTCAAAAGGTTGGATTCTTGTTTCAATATGATCCCAACCAAATGAGAGAATTGATGGGCGAAAGCGAAGTGAATCGGCTTCGGAAACAGTTGTCGCTGTTAGCCATCGAGATTTTAGACAGTTACCAATCGCAGGAACAGCAAAAGGCGCTGATCATTAGCTGGATCGATGCGGCCAACCAAGCGAAATTAAATATCGCCCCCGAACATCTTCGCGATTTTTACAACAGCCTACCTAAGACGCGGCATGATGCATTGGATAGTTTGTCGCCCAGCGACTGGAAGAACGCGCTGAAGCAACTGTATCGGAAGAAAAGGCTGAATCCCAAGTAAGCCCGAGAGAATTCGAAAACGCCCCAGTGCTTCTGAGGGACCGGATTGACTTGGGGAACCAAAGTGAAACCGAGGCGTTAGGTCGTGATCGGAACGTGAGGTTTTTTGGGTCGCGACGCGGGGAACCCCACGCTCGATTGGTGGTTGGGCCAGCAAAGCGCGAATGTTGTCTGCTGTTGCACCGTTTGGGAAAACTGGACGGGGCTGTGTCTTTGGGGGCAATAAATGACACTGTGGATATGCTAGATTAAGATAGTTCTGCGGCGTTGCCGATAGCATGGGTAAGCATCGGAGGCTGCCGCAATTATTGAGCACTTCATGAAGGACTGTCGAATGTCGACTCGTTTATCTAACCAATCGCAGCGCTCGCAATCGACCAAGGTGCATCGCTACGTCGACCGACAGTTGGATCGAACCAGACGGCAAGTCAAATCGACAGAGTTGATTACGCATCTGTTGGTGGCGACAATTTTCGTGCTGGGGTTTTTGCAGTTGTTGGCGTTGGCAGACGCTTGGGTGTGGTCGTTCAACTCGGTCGCACGGTGGTTGAGCTTCTTCGTTTTGGTCGGGGGCGCGGTGGTCTATTTGTTGCTCGCCGTCGGCCCGCTGTTGTTGCGAAAGATCCATCCGGACTACGCTGCGAAAATGATCGAAGACGCTCAACCAACGTTCAAGAACAGTTTGCTGAATTATGTGTCGTTGAGAAAGCGCCCCGACACAACCCACGCGGCGGTCATGGATGCCGTCACCAAACAAGCCGCGATTGATTTACAGACCGTTCCCGAAGATGCCACGGTCGATCGGTCGTCGATCATTCGAATCGGATTTTGGCTACTGGGTTTGATCGCGTTTGTGGCGTTGTACTGGTTGCTGTCTCCCAAGAACCCGTTGCAGTCGTTTGCGCGCGTCTTATTGCCGGCGGCGAAGAGAGCAGCGCCGTCGATCGTGCAGGTCACCGACGTTAGCCCAGGCGATCAATCCATTTTTTTTGGCGATCCGGTTTTAATTTCAGCAACGATCAAGGGCCAGTTCGATCCGCAAGATGTAAAGTTGATCTATTCCACCGCAGATGGTCAGGTGATCGATCAGACGTTGCCGATGGAACCCCAGTCTGCGTCCAGCAACCGATTCGAAGCGACGCTGACAACAGGGCAGGGCGGAGTGCAGCATGGGCTGGTTTATAAAGTGGTCGCGCGCGATGGCGCGTCGCCTGATTATGAAATCGTGGTCC
>CALDYR010000079.1 GCA_937944405.1 uncultured Pirellulaceae bacterium | reverse complement strand
AGTCTCAGTGCGCCGCGTGTGGCTGCACTTATCCAGCAGCTATCCTCATCAAGCGTTATTCCAAACGCTCTCTTCCCGGCTGATGCTGGACACAGGTTGACATTCTGACAACCTGAAATGCAAGTGACTCAGGTTGGGGGAGCGGGGGCCTTGCGCTCATGAAGTCAGCAAATTCAAATTTCGGGCTGCGAAAACGAATCGCGCGGAGATTCTAAAGCAACAACAGTCCCATGAAATATCCGGGCTAGAGACCCCCCGGCGCCGAATCTGAGGAAAGACGGCTCTCTTGCCCTCTGATGTCCAAGAGTTCAAAAAATACCCCCAGTAGGACTCGAACCTACAACCTGCCGCTTAGAAGGCGGCTGCTCTATCCAGTTGAGCTATGGGGGCGTGTTTTGAGTTAAATTTTCTGGGCTGGTAGCCACCGTTTAGAAGTTAGTTGCTCTATCCAGCTGAGCAACCGGGGCCGACGGGTGTGATCAAAGTTGGTTCCTCAGCACAGAACGTGACGATGATCGCAGTTCTATAAGCCGCATTCTAATGGTTCGTGCTTTCTCAGGATAGCCTTTTTTTGGCGTCCCGAGATCGCCAGCAGACGCTTAATAGGCGTTCTGCCGCGAAAACACAACCAAGAATGTTTTGAGGATGATTTTAATGTCTAGCCAAATCGACCACTCACGAATGTATTGGTGGTCAAAGAAGACGCGCTTTTCCATTTTGTCCAACGTTTCGGTTTCGCCACGGCAGCCATTGACCTGAGCCAGTCCCGTCATGCCAGGTTTAACTTTGTGCCGCAACATGTAGCCATCGATTTGTGTCCGATAGAATTCGTTATGAGCATTGGCGTGGGGACGCGGGCCGACCAGCGACATGTGACCGGCCAGCACGTTGAAAATCTGCGGCAGTTCATCTAGGGAGCTTTTCCTCAGAAAACCGCCGATGGGTGTAAAGCGACTGTCGTTTTGGGTGGCCTGTGTGACTTTGTTGCCGTTTTCGCAAACGGTCATGCTGCGAAACTTCCATACGTCGATCTCTTGGCCGTCGAGCCCATATCGTTTTTGTTTAAACAACACTGGTCCTCTGGATGTCAGCTTCACTGCTGCTGCGACCATCAGCATCGGAATTCCCGCGACCATTAGCGCGGCGGTCGAAACGGCCACGTCCAATACGCGTTTGACAACCCCGTCGACACCGAACAAGGGGTTCTCGAAAACGCTGACTACTGGAACGCCTTCGATGTCTGACCAACGTGAGTTCAGCATTTGAAATACAAACAGGTCAGGCACGATGTACACCGAAGCGGTTGTGTCTGCCAGATCTGCAATCAAACTGCGAATTCGATCTTCGGCTCGCATCGGTAGGGTAATAAAGATGACTTGGACTTCCCCTTTTTTTGCTGCTTCGACAACTGCTTTGATTTTGCCTAATTTTCGTTCAACGTCATCGGGTAGTTTTCCCGTTCGATCGTCTGGGCGATCATCGTAATATCCCAACAACTTCAACCCGAGAGAGGGACTTTTGCGAACGTTGCGGGCCAGCTGTATTCCCAGTTCGTTGGCACCAACGATGGCAAAACGCCGCGCGTTGATGCCTTGATCCACCAGATAACGTTGGCGCCAGTTGTGCGCAATGCGTACGGCCAGTGCCATCACCGGGGTGATAACAAACCATAGGCTTAACGCCGGCGTCGATAGTTCGGTTGAATAGGCGGTAAAAATCCCCAGCAGCTTCAACAGCACCAACGTCGTGCCCCACGCCAAAACCAGCGTGGTCACTTCACGTGCAAACGCGATTCCATTCCAGCGACGATAAACGCCGAAAATTTCAGCCAGTAAGTAAAATCCAGCAATCGCTAACAGAGTCACGATGATCGAAGATTCACTATTGAATTCGGGGATTTGGCTGATGATTAACAGTAATCCAAGCGCGATTGCGACGGCGTCAAACAGTTTCAGCAGTAGATAAGTTAAATCCTGAGTCGGACGGACTCCGTGGGGAGATTGGTTCATTTCTTGACCGAGTTGAGTGGGGGTGACGCATTGTTTCAAGAATCTAGGACGCTCTACGATCGTGAGCGCGCTCACTCGACTCAGAGGGAAAAATAATGACAAAAGCTGGTGGAGTTTGCCGGTTGTAGCTAATTTTCCGCGCTGTTTTTGCGGGTTGTTGGAAGTGGGGCCGGTTGGAAAAAAAGATGTGTTGAGTGGATTGTGGCCATTAAGCAGTTTGTTGATTTGAATTTCCGATAGAAATTAGGTGTCAACTGGTTGGGGCAGCGACGGAGCACTTTGTTGCCAACGGTGACCGAGCCCACGCCGTCAGGGCGATCCGCGAAACTAATAATCTGGCGTTCAACAAAAACTGCGCATCTGGTGGGTAGTTCGCCACGAATCCTCCACCGCTGAGAAACTAGAACTGAGCCAGTTGACCGTTGGGGGAAAGCGCTCGAGCAAGTCAAAGGCACCGCTGCGGCGATCGAAAGTCTGCTGGCGCTGACCCATGAGAAACGCGATTTTGAAATCACCATTCCGTTGGATCTTTGGGAACAACGCAAAGCTACGCATCAATAGCTCAATTTTGTGTTGGGAAGTCTTGCCGCGATATCTCTTTTAGTGGGCGGTATTGGTATCGTGAACATTATGCTGGCCACTGTCAGCGAACGCACCGGAGAAATCGGGATTCGCCGCGCACTGGGCGCAAAGAAGTCGGACATCGCGCTGCAGTTCTTGGTTGAACCGTTAGTCCTTTCGGCCACCGGCGCGGTGGTCGGTTTAACGACTCCGCTGATCGTCTGGCCGGGAAACGGTGCCGAAACGGTGATCCCGTTTTGGGGCCCTTGCATCGCGGTGTCGGTGGCTTTGGCGACAGGGGTGATTTTCGGTATCTATTCCGCCCGCCGCGCCGCATCGCTTGACCCAATCGAAGCCCTTCACCGAGACTGAAAATTTTCTTTTTTTAAAATTTTCAGATGACATTAAGATTACGGTTAATCACCCTTGTCGTTTGAACCTGTCTTCTCGCATGGCTTTATCTTCTCGCGCGGGTTGATTGCCAAAGTTTTAGTGTTGAGAAGCTAACTTTGCGGCGAGTTCTACGGCTGAATAAAGGCTGGCAGGATCGGCGATGCCTTGCCATGCGATGTCCAACGCGGTGCCATGGTCGACGCTTGTGCGTACCATCGGCAGTCCCAAGGTCACGTTGACGCCGCTGTCAAAGTTAAACGCTTTAAACGGAATTAATCCTTGGTCGTGGTACATGCAGATATATACGTCGGTTTCATGACGTTTTTTCTCCAAGAATCCCGTATCCGGTGGCAACGGTCCTACAATCTTTATACCTTTTTGTTGGGCCGCAGCGACCGCCGGCATGATGATGTTTTCTTCTTCGCGGTTTCCAAATAAACCATTTTCGCCGGCATGAGGATTCAGCCCTAATACCGTCAACGTTGCGTCGCGGCCTTCAATTTTTTCAATCGCGGCATGAGATAGTTCGATCACGGTGCTGATTCGTTGGGTCGTCATTTCCTCGGGTACGTCGGTGTATCCAACATGTGTGGTCACCAACGAACAACTAAACGCAGGCGAATACATCATCATGCAAAATCGATCGGTCGCGCAGCGATCAGCGAACAGTTCGGTGTGGCCGGGAAAACGAATTTTCGCCGCACTCCAAGCCTCCTTGTTGATCGGGCCGGTTACGACTGCGTCAACCCGATCGTTGTGTGCGCTGGCAATGGCGGCTTCGATGAAGTTGAAACTGCCCTGCCCTGTGTTGGCATTGACAACTCCCGGCACGACGGTTTCAGGATCCAAACCATTGACATCGACGATCGTGGGAAGGCTGATTTGATCGGTAGAAGTCAAAGATTCGAACCTCACGATGGGATGGTCGGATTTTAATTCACAGGTAACGCCGACGCGCCGCAGTATCTCCGCGCTACCGAAGACCATCGGTATGCAGCGCCGGGCAAGTTCCACGTCATTTAACAAACGTAGACAAAGTTCGGGCCCGACCCCAGCGGGGTCGCCCATCGTGATCGCGACACGCGGTTTTTGATTTGTTTTAGACAATCGCTACGGTTCCTGTTGAAGATTTTCAATGGTTGTGATTTGCACCTGCGCTTGTTCGGCCAGCGGTTGGTCGGGGTAATGGGTCACCAAGTATCGAAAGTGTTTGAGTGCTTGCTGAATCAACTGCGTTTTCATCTGTGGCGAAGCGTTTTTTATGCGGGTATAACTGGCACGGGCGGTTTCGTAAATCGCGTAAGCTTGCAGGGCTCGAATTTCGTCGGTCGATTGGGTGCCGCCATATCCGTAGAAAACTAATTTGTACTCGTTGATCGCGGCTTCGAATTCTTCTTGCTGAAGTAGTATATCGCCTTTGATCACGCGCGCTTGAGCCCCCGTGCGGCCGAGGTCTTGGCTGCTTCTTTCGAGCGCGTCGAGAGCGCCTTGGATTTCGCCAAAGCCTAATCTGGCTTTGCCGATTTCTAACCACGCGCTGTGAATCAAGGCAGAATCAGGGCCGTCGTCACCGTCGGTCGGTAAAACTGTCAGCGGCGTCGCCAGATCGATGGCAGTTTGGAATTCGCTGATTTGATTTGCACTTTGAGAGCCGTGCAGCAACAACAGTCGTTTTTGCGGGGTGCGTGCCATCGAGACGCCCCGAAGTTTGGTTTCCGCCATTTGATAGGCGCTGAGCGCGTCGGCGAAGTTGTCCAACTGAAAATACGATTGGGCCTTCATAAACAGCGCGTCCCCGACACGGTCGCTTTGAGGATATTGGTCGGCCATCGCGGAGAAGGTTTTCGCGGCGCTGGGGAAGTCTTTTAACTGATATTGCGACCAAGCCAATTGATACAGCGCTTTTTCGACTAAGCCATTATCGGCTGGGTCAACTTCGTTCTTGTTATCTAAGGCGCGTTGAAACATTTCTGCCGCCTCGCGGAATTGTTTGCGTTGGTACAAATCGGCTGCTACTTCGTAATACGCACCGGCCGAAAGGACGCTGTTGGGATGGTCTTCGATCAGTCGAGTGAACTGTTGAAGTGCTAGGTCTGGTTTGTCTAATTGTTTTAACACCCAAGCCAACTCGTAGTGGGCGCGGTCGGCCAAAGAGGTTGCAGGTTGGATCGCTAATAGCTCCGTGAAGGTGGCTTCAGCGGCCTTCCATGCCTCATTTTCCACGTAAGCGAGCCCAAGTTCCAGCAGACTGTTGTTCTTGCGTTCACCCGAGGGAGCGCTTTTAATAAAGGCCTTCAAATCCGTGATCGCGCTGTCCGTTTTTCCTAACCGGCGTTGAGCGATACTGCGGCCGACGCGCGCCTGTTGTGATAGGTCGATCGCAGGAAAATCCGAGATCAATTTTTCAAAAGTTGTTTCCGCGATTTCAAATTGGCCGCTGCGAAGCTGTGCCCATCCCAACCCGTACAGCGCCGATGGAAGTAATTTCGAATCGGGGTGCTGCGAAATGACCTTTTTGTATTGCGCGATCGCCTCAGGAAATTTTTGCTGTTGTAGGTAAGCTTCTCCGGTTCGGAGCAAGGCTTCACCCACTAACTTTGAATCTGGAAACTCTTGTTGCAGTAAATTAACGGTGGCCAGTGCGTCTTCGGAGTTACCTAACGCCAATTCTGATTGAAGGCGCGTGAAAAGTGTCGCGTCTAAACGGTCCCAGGGTGTTGCGGATTCCAAAGATTGATTTAACGCGCTGATTGCGTTGCGATAGTTCTTGAGTTCGTACGCGCTTTCGCCGATCCAGTGGAAGGCTTCGGATTGATCCTCGGAACGTTCAATGGTGTCTACACGCTGGCTGAGGAAATCACGCGACTGAGCAAATTTGCCCTGTAAGAATAACGCCCAACCGATCCGCAGCGTCCAACGGCTGACATCGGGATCGTCCGGATAATCTCTGACCAGGTCACGATAAATCGATTCGCCGCTGTGGAAGTCTTTTTCCGCGATCGCCGCGTCGGCAAGGATGGATTGGGCCGCAGCGACGCGCCGGTGTTGTGGAAATTGCTGGGTGAATCGTTTGGCCAATGCGATCGCGTCGGGTGTTTGGTAGGTTTCCCAATTTGCGGCGGCCGCTTTATACATCGCATCGCCGGCGACCGTTGATTGGGGGTAGTCCATCGCGATCTTTGTGTAGATTTCAGCGGCACGGTCTTTTTGGCCAGGGATCATGTAGTGCCCGTCTGCTTGTTCCATCAACAGCGTCGCGATCAGCGCGCTGTTGGGCGCATTATTCACCCACCGCGTTGCGATTTCTACGGCGGGTTGAGGTTGGTTGGTCATCCGTAACGCTGTCGATAACAAGATCGCGGCTTCAACGCCGAAACGGGAATCCGACTGAGCGATTGGGCGCAGAATTCTCATCGCCCCATCGTATCGTTTCAGCCCGATCAGTTCACGGCCGGCCAACACGTTGGCCTGTTGGGCAAGTTGTGAATCCGGCAGCGCGGCCACGGATTGTAATAGGTCGATCGCGCGCTGAGCGTCACCCAAACCGATCACTGCAAGGGCTTGATTGAACAGGGCTTGATCGCGCACGGTTGATTGCGCGTCGGCGCTAATCGGTTGCAAAATTTCGATGACACTTTTATACAACGCATCGGCGGCGCCGGTTTCGTTTTTATCGCTGGCGTTGGCCGCGAGGGCGAGTTTGGCGTTGGCGGTCCGCAGGCGGGCTTGGAGGAACGCTGCGGGGTTCTCTTGAGCCTGTGTTTGGGCGATCGAAAAATAGGACTCATAAGCGTCTTGGGCCAACGCGAATTCGTCTTGCCGTTGATAGCTATTGGCCATGTCAAAGAAGGCTTCTTTGCGGAAAGTCGCGTCTTTCATTTCGGTGACCTTTTCAAAGGCCGCGATGGCCTCGTTCAGTCGATCCAATTTGTAAAAACACTGGCCGCGAAAGTAGATGGCTTGGTCAGCCAGTTCAAAATTAGGAAACCCATTGACAATCTTTCCAAGGGTCCGGGTCGCAGTCGTTAAGTAGATCGCGCTCTCTTCTAAATCCGCCGTTGATTGGGACATTGAAAGTTGATTGCCGTGATTCATCTGAGCGTAACCAAGGAACATCAGCGCCTTGGGGGTGTCGACCGGGCTACCGCTGAGCTTCAAACTTTGCTTCAGCGGTGCGAATGCTTCGGTGAATTTACCCTGCGAGACTTTACACACGCCAAGGTTCAGATGCGCCATGCCGATGCGCTGCCAACGGGGGGCGTTGGTGATGAGTTTTTCCCACTGGTTGGCGGCTTGAGCGAATTGGTTGGCGTTCTGAAGCCGGGTAGCTTCTTGGGCCAAAGTTTCGGCGGCGGAATTTTCTGGCGATTCGGTCGATTGATACCCGTTAGCCGTTGCGAACAACAGGCAGCAGATCATCACGGCGATTGGCGGTCGAATAAACATGGAACGGTATCGCGTTTGGTTGACGAAATTTAACGATACCTCGATTATACCTCCGCGCCGGGCATTGCTCATAGCCGCGTGGGCGTTTTGGTTTATCGATCCAATCGTTCTTGGATCACGGCGGCGATCTCTTCAATTTTGATGCGCTGCTGTTGGAGGGTGTCTCGGTCGCGAATCGTTACTGTCTGGTCCTCTAATGTTTGGCCATCGACGGTGATACAGTAAGGGGTGCCAGTTTCGTCTTGTCGGCGGTATCGCCGGCCAACAGCCCCTTTTTCGTCGTAGAAGACCTTGAAACGTTTTTTGAGGTCCAGATAAATCTTTTTGGCAACTTCAGGCATCCCATCTTTTTTCACCAACGGGAAGACGGCGGCCTTGATCGGCGCCAGACGTGGGTGAAACTTCATAACGGTGCGTGACTGCATTTTGCCGTTTTCGTCGGGTTGTTGATCTTCGTGGTAGGCTTCGCAGATAAACGCCAGCGTCGCCCGGTCGGCACCGGCCGACGGTTCGATCACGTGCGGAATGTATTTTTCACCGCTGAGATCGTCGCGATAAGAAAGATCTTTACCGCTTCCTTTCCATTTGGGTTTTCCGTCCTCACCAAGCTGCAGTTCTAACGGGTTGGTGTTTTCGTCCAGTTTGCCCTCCATGTGACTGCGGAGATCGAAGTCGCCTCGATGAGAGATTCCTTCAAGTTCGCCGAATTCGCCTTCTGCCATAAAAGGAAATGCGTATTCGATGTCTGCAGTTCCGATGGAATAATGCGCCAGTTCATCTTGGGCGTGTTCACGCATGATCAAACGGTCTTCGGAGATTCCGTAGGTGTGATACCAATCCAACCGGCGATCGCGCCAGAAGGTGTACCAATCTTGGGATTGGTCGGGGTGACAAAAGAACTCGATTTCCATTTGCTCAAATTCGCGCGACCGAAACGTGAAATTTCTTGGCGTGATCTCATTACGAAAGCTTTTGCCGATCTGAGCGATCCCTAAAGGAAGGCGATGGCGCGTGCTGTCCAAGACGTTCTTGAAATTAACAAAGATCCCTTGAGCCGTTTCAGGACGCAGGAAAGCGGTTCCTTCTTCGCCCGACAAAGCCCCAACGAAAGTTTTGAACATCAGGTTGAATTCGCGCGGTTCGGTCAGCGATCCGATGGCCTTGGTGTCAGGGCCAACGACCTGGGAAAGATCGTCTACTTCGGTCAAGCAAATCACGTCGCCGTCGTAGACCAGATCATCGATGTTCTTATTGCGAAGGCCGAAGTGCTTGAGGGCGTGTTTCTGGATCAATTCGACTTCATCGTCGCCTGCAGGGGCTGTGATGAAGGCTTTACGTCCTTTGGCTTGGACCCAACGCCCGTTCAGTTGATCGTGGCGGTAGCGTTTTTTGGTTTCCTTACAATCGACCATGTAATCATGGAACAAATCGTAATGCCCCGAACATTTCCAGACTTGGGGGTGCATGATAATCGTGCAGTCCAACCCTTCCATCGCGTAAGGCGTGGGGGCGCCGGGGAGTGTGGACATATCGTCGTGGCAATTGACCATCTCGCGCCACCAAGCCTCTTTGACGTTTCGTTTGAGTTCTACTCCCAACGGGCCGTAGTCCCAAAATCCCTGCAGACCGCCGTAAATTTCGCTGGATTGAAAAAGAAATCCACGCTGTTTACAAAGGGAGACGATTTTTTCCATGCTCATGGGAGTGGACTCAGTGAGGTTGTGGGAAGGTAAAACGCAACATTTTAATGGGCAATATCGACGCTGACCAGCCATCGTAATAGGTCTGTTTGGTCTTCATGGTCAAAGGTACCGTTTCGATACGTTTTAGGAAACCAAACCTTTGGTGACCAGCATGAAAACGTCTTCGAGATTGGGCTCTTTGCGGCCGAAGTTTCTCACTTCAACCCCGCATTGGATTAACTGTTTGAGCAAGCCCGAAGGGTTGTAGTCAGCAGAATTAAACTCGATTTCTATTTTCGAACCGTCGACTTGGATGTTGCGAACGTCTGGGTTGGAACGAACAATGCTCAAGCCCTGGTCAAGGCCTACACCGAACTGCGCCACGATCACCTGGTTGCCGCGGATCTTCTGGTAGACTTCGTCTATCGGCCCGTGCATCAAAAGTTGCCCTCGTTCGATGATGCCGATCGAAGTGCAACAGTCGGCCAGTTCGGTGAGGATGTGGCTGGAGATTAAAATCGTTTTTCCCATCCGTCGGAGTTCTTTGAGCAATGCTTTGACTTCGACACGGGCGCGCGGGTCAAGCCCGCTGGCCGGTTCGTCGAGGATTAAAACGGGCGGGTCGTGGACTAATGTTTTAGCCAAACATAGCCGTTGCTTCATGCCGCGCGAAAGCCCGTTGACAAAGTCATTCCGCTTATATGTCAGGTCCAGCAATTCTAAAACGTCGCGGATAACGCGTTTACGTTGGGTTTTTCCAATCTTGTAGGCCACCGCGAAGAAGTCCAAGAATTCCCAAACCTTCATGCCGTCGTAAACCCCAAACGTGTCGGGCATGTAACCCACGCTGCGGCGGACGTTCATCGGGTCTTTGGAAACACTGTAACCGTTGATTGTCCCTCCTCCTCGAGTGGCCCGTAGCAGCGTGGCTAAAAAACGGATACTGGTGCTTTTGCCAGCCCCGTTGGGGCCGATGAACCCGAACATTTCTCCTTCAGCGATTTTTAAATCCAGCGATTCCACTGCGGTGAAGTCGCCGTAGTCTTTTCCAAATCCAGTCAGTTCTATCATCGCAGTGTTCCGATTTTTTAAAAATCAATCTACCTTGCGATCAGCGACCGGAGATTGGGATTAGATTGAGGTAATCAATGTTGGGAGTGTCGTCCGTAGATCGCTCAAGCTTAGGTTATTCGCTTAGGTTATTCGATCGTCCCATCAAAAACGTCGTCGTTGTCGTCGGTAAGCGCCGATCGCCGGTTCGTAAAGTCAACCACCGCGTTGAGATCGCGCAGCGCTGGCGGTAGGTCGGGTTGACGGAGGTGGGCTACGATTAAAGTTTGAGTTGTTGTTTGCGTCGATTCGGGGTCAAAACGCGTTTTACCGATACGTTGGTCACTGGCGCCCAGCAACCGAATTTCCCCCTTGCCCAGTTCAAGATCATCAAGCACGACCGAAAGTAGGCTTCCTACCAGGGACTGGGGTGCGTTCAAGTTGGCTTTCCCGATGGCGGCCAGAAACTGGCTGCGACTGATAGAGGGTTGGCCGCTGTCAGGGGCCGGTTGAGATTGTGATTCAATGGTTTCCCAAAACGGTTCTAAGGCTTTTATATTTTTGATCTGGTCTAACAGTATTCGGTCACCGTTTTCGATTGCGAACCGCTCCAAAATTTGCTGTGGCGATTGACGCATTTTGATCAGGCCATTTGCGCCTGCCCAAAGCTGTGGCAAATCAAATTTGTTGGTAGCGTTGACGGTGACTTCGATACCACCTTCGTTGGCGGCAAAATCTCCGATCCATCCAGAAAAATAGTTACCATTATGGTCACGCCCGATGATGCCGGCGGACGAAAGTTCGACGGTGGTATTGTTTTGCAGTGTTAGCGCTTTGAATTCCAATTTTTGTCGCTCGGACAGCAATCGAAAATCGCCGCCTACGTCTTGAATCCATTCGGCGTGCAACAAGCCTGTTGAATTGGACTGAATTTGAAAGTTCTCAGTGCGGTTGGTCAGCGACTGTTGCAGCGTCAATCGTTTGGGGGATACTTTTGATTTGGGCCGCCCATTGAGTACATTGTGCGCGCTCAACGGCAGCGCGATCCCGGTTCCGTTATCCAGTTCAATTCCGTAGTTGGTCGACAGGGACGTGTAAAGCGCTGAATACTGCGATAGGTGGCCACGCTGATAGCCGTTGTGAATCTCCAGCAACGCGACCTGGGTGTTGCTTCGCGCGAAACCAATATCCAAAGACGCGATTTTCACAACCGTGATCGCGCCGATGATGGCAATCAACGGCACCGCCGCCCACGCCCATTCGACTTTCCCTATCGCCCGGAACAACAACCAATTCAGGGGTACTAAAATCAGAAGGTAAACCCCCAGCATCTTCAGGATCAAATCCGCCGACGGGGGTGTGATGCCGGCGGCTGATCTCAGCCCCGCTCGTGCCGATTGCGCGATCGCGTTGGTGTCCGACCAACCGCCCACCCCGGACGTTGGGGCGGCCGCGAAACCGCCGTAGTGTCGTGTCCTCGATAGGTTGCGTTTCGTTTTTGTGCTGCCGCTGAGCTTCAACAGCAATTCCGCTTCTTGGTGTTGTTTGGCCCAAGTTTTGGAAATGTTTTTATTAGATACCGTTGGTGTACCACCGCGTCTAAGATCGCGGCTGATGAATCGCAGATTCGTGCCAATCAGAGGGTCGTACATCACCGACGCATCATCAACCCAGTCAAAGACAACGGTGTCGTCATTAACGCCAAACTTTCGCCGGGGTTTTCTCAGCAACGCGTTATGGAAATAGGATGGAAAACTGCCCCACGATTTTATTGTTGGTGATGTCAGAGAAAACGCGGTCGCGACAACGCGTCCGCGGCCGATCATTCTTTCGATGGTCAGCGCGCCGGTGCCGGTGACGAAGTTGGCAGCGCGGTGGGGTTTGAATTCAATGCCTATTACTGGATTGGCGTCGGTGATTAAAACCGATCGTGATTCCGTTGGGTTGGTTCGGTTGGGCACCGACCAATTTTTATTCAATGGCGCAAACGCAGCGGCGTCCAGTTCCGTCTTGCCTTCGGATTGGGCGGGCAGGTAGTCCGCCAGGAAGCTTGCCTCCAGTTTGGTGAGGCAGTCGGGACCGCTGAGAATCAGTTGTCCACCAAAATGTAGCCAATCTACCAATGCCTGCTGCTGATCGGGGGTGAGATCGTCCGGATCTAAATCGTCCCAAACCAAATAGGCCGTCGTTGTCCAGTTGAGCGCATTGCGCGGCAAAGGAATGGGTTTGCCAGGCATGTTGGTAACAACGTAGTAAAACGGCGGCGTGTCGAACCGTGAGTATTCGGATTGTCGAATTTGAACGCTGTCGGTGAATTGCAGATAGCGCATTTGTTCGAAGCGATTGGAAAGCACGACCAGATGGTACTGGAATTCCTGCATCGATAATGTCGTGGCCAGCGGCACGGTGTAAAACGGCAGCGCGTCGTTGCCGGTAGACAAGTTAACGACCATGTTAGCGGACATTGATTGTGGACGCGGCGGCAAATAGACCGTTGACGGGAGATACTTCCATTGCCCTTGGACTAAAGAAAAGGAACGCGCAGTGGCGAATTCAAACGGCGTACCGGGGATAAGATCCGGCCCCGCCCCACCCATGGGCAGGGTGTTGATTTGGCCTTTTTGGTTGAAGTTATTAGCGATCGTTGGCGTTGACGTTTCTAACCAGTGTCCCGGCTTGGTGCGGTTGACGCGGTTGAATAAGTTTCGCAGGTAAAGGCTCCGTTGTTCGGTAGACATCTCCTTGAGCGATTCGGGAGTTTTGTTTTCTAGGTCAGGAAACTTTCCAGGCAGGATGACCGTTCCGGGCGAGCGAAAGTTGGGTTTGGGTTTCTTCTTTTTTTGACGCGCACTTTCCTTTTTAATTTTCTCCGCTAAACGTTCCTCGGGGGCTTGTCGGCATCCCGAGCACCCCGGCATCGCCACCACACCGGTGGCTAAAACAAGCAACATCACGATGCGTGTGAGGAAACCGAAACGCGTGAGAGGGGCGGATTGCAAAGGGTTGGTTTTTGAGTTTTTCAAAGTGATTGACGATGGACAGCGTTTATTGATTTAGCTGCGCTGCTTTGAGCGTGTTCTCCAAGAGGATTGTCACTGTCAGCGGCCCGACGCCGCCTGGCACTGGCGTGATCTGTGACGCGACCTCGGCCGCAGCTTCGAAATCAACGTCTCCCACAAGCCCTTGATCGGTCCGATTGATGCCGACATCAATGACGACGGCGCCTGGTTTTAACATGTCCGCGGTGACGAACTCAGGTTTGCCGATAGCGGCGATGACGATGTCGGCAGAGGCGCAGATTTCTGCCAGATTCTTGGTGCGGCTATGGCACAGGGTGACTGTTGCGTTGGCCATGTCGGCGCCTAAAGGAGAGTCTTTTTGGGCCAACATCAACGCCATCGGTTTCCCGACGATGTCGCTGCGACCGATGATACAAATCGATTTGCCGGCGGTGGTGATTCCCGATCGTTTCAGTATGTGGACGATGCCAAAAGGTGTGCAGGGAAGAAACCTTGGGCGGCCTTGGGAAAGTAAACCGACGTTTTCTGGATGAAAAGCGTCGACGTCCTTCAGCGCGCTGATCGCGTCTAACACGCGCTGGGAATCGATTCCCGAGGGCAGCGGTAACTGGACAAGGATCCCGCTGACGGTGGCGTCGTGGTTGAGCTGGTCGACCAGTTCCAGTAGCTGTTGGGTTGTTGTTGTGGCGTCCATCTGGATCAGCGCGCTATCGATGCCGGCGCGTTTGCAAGCGCGTTCCTTGTTTCGGACGTAAACTTGCGATGCCGGGTCTTGGCCGACTAAGACCGCGACCAGCTTCGGTGGTGCGTGGCCGGCGGCGACAAAGTCAGCGACCTGCTGTTTGATTTCGGTTTGGATGTCTTTGGAAATTTTTTTTCCGTCGATAGTCGTCGCAGGCAAAGCGGGCTCCTGATGTCGTTTGAGAATAAAAACCACATTCTATCGGTTTTCGCAGACGATTGTAGCTGGGCTTGCAGTGGCCGTTGGTTTGTAGTGCCCCAAGAAACGCACTCGCAATTTTTGCCAATTGCTAAAGCCGCCAACCCTAGCCAGTATTTTCCTTTCTGTCGTCCGTCTGCGTTTAACGCTAGGTGAACCGAGCCTGAAGTTTTGGCGGGCTGATGGCAGACAGATGGCGGCGGTCAGCGCAAAAATACTGGGAAAAACGGTGGAAACCGGGGAAGGCTGCAATATGTCTCATACCAAATCCAGCAGCCTAATGGGGGCCAAAATCAACTCGCAGTCCCTTTGGGGGGAAGGTTTTCTCCGTTTTTTTGGACCCCAGCCACGCCAATCCGCAGGGCGCGGCATTGGAATCGCCGCAGGCTGTTGGGACGATATTATGTGAAAATAAGCTCGATCGGTTCAATTTTCTGTTGAACTGGTCGCCAAATTTTGTGTTGCTCTGGACTTAGCGTAGGGCGGGCAGATAAGATAAGCGGGAGAATTTTCACTTTTAAAGGGGTTTCATGCCAAAAGAAGAATCATTTGAAGTTGACGGTACCGTCACACAAGCGCTCGCCAATACGCGGTTTCGCGTCGAATTGGAAACAGGAAACGAAGTTTTAGCTCACGTGTCTGGCCGCATGCGGAGGCACTTTATTCGGATCGTCCCCGGGGATAAGGTCCGCGTCGAACTTTCGCCTTACGATCTGACCAAAGGACGAATCGTTTTCCGCGAACGATAGGCCCGTCTTGGACGTCAAATTCGGGATGCCCGTTCGCCGCCGTTTTTTTCCGAACGCTGTTCTTGGAGCGTTGACTTTCTCCGTTGGTTACGCTGCTGTGTTTGTCGGTTGGTCGGCGAAGCGCGTTACGCTGGTATCATAAACCCGCCACCTCTGATGGCGACGGTGTTGTTTAACAATGAAGGTTCAGTTTTTCTGGGCCTATCTTTCTAAATCCCCAGACCTCGGAAACTTTTACTTTCTAAAAGAGGTACATTGATGTCACAAGGCCCAGCGTCTTCTGCTCGATGCGGTGGCGGGGTGTTTTCCTGATGGCATGCGATCTGTTATTCTCTTGCTAAGAGTGCCGTTGGAGCGATTGACCGAAGAAAATTTGTTACCGGAGAAAATTAAGTGAGAAACCTTCTTTTGTGCGCCACGACAGTGTTCGTGTGCTGTGCGACGCCGTTGTTAACGCAAACCTGTACCGCCCAATCGACTTCGGAACCGGCCGTTATTATCTCGATGGCGCCCCTGGGCGAGCAATTAGACGATATGAAGCACTTGGTAGATGCTTCGGGGTACGGCAGCCTGAATTTTATGATTCAATCGCAAGTCAAATACTATACCGGCGGCATCGACCGGGAAAAACCATCGGGAGCGTATTTTTACTTCGAGGGGGATGATCCGAATCCAAAATGGTTGGCGATGGTTGCCGTAGCTGACGCTGACGAAGTTTTGGATCAAATTTCAAATTTTGCTGACGTCGATGAGGGTGACGAATTTATTATCATCACACCAGATTTAGGAGCGGATATCTTGATCAAAGAAGCCGAAGGCTACTTCTTGATCAGTGATGACAAAACAATGTTCGACATCGCACCGGAGGCACCTGCTCAGGAGTTAATGGCTGCGGCGGGTGACCAGAACCTCACAGTGAGAATTTTTGGCCAACGCGTGCCCGAAGGACTGCGTGACATCGTGGTCCAAAAGATCAGCGAGGGGTTCACGCAACAAATGGAAGAACTTGAGCAGATGGACAAGGCAGTCATCGAAGCTCAATTGCAGCAACTGGAAAGCTTCATCAGCGAGACCGACGAATTGATGGTCGGTTATAAAATCGATGAAGAATCGAAATTGCTGACCGGTAAGTTTTCGTTGACAGCGTTGGAGGGGTCTGAGATGGCGAAACGAGTCGAGATCTCCCCTCTCCCGGGCGAAAGTGCGTTCACCGGATTTTTAAACGACGCGGCAGGATTAGATTTCAATTTGCGATACAAACTTTATCCTGGCGACGTCAAAATGTACGTTAGTCTGCTTGACAGTGTGCGTGAACAGATGATCGACGAAATCGACGCCGATGGCGAGTTCTCCGATGATGAATTGGCGACGATAAAATCGGCAGCCTCCGATATCGCCGATTCGATAAAAGCTACCCTCAAAGAAGCGACCCTTAAAGGAGGGGTTGTTGATTCAGGTGGTGTGTTGATGGTGGACGGAAAAAGTACCAATTTCGTCGGCGGTAACACGATGGTCGAGACCGCAAAGTTCGAAGAATCGGTCAAGCGATTAGTCACGATGCTCGAAACAAAGTCGGACGGAGGTTTCAAGGTCCAGTTCGACGCCCACACTTCTGGTGACGTGCGGCTACATAAGTTTGGTTTCACCATTCCCCGGGATGAAGAAGAAGCCCGCAATGTGTTCGGCAGCGAAGTCGAAATGGTTGTCGGGGTCTCACCGGACAAAATTTATTTCGGTGCCGGCAAATCTCCCATGGAAATATTGACAGACGCCATTGAGCGGTCGAAGCAGCCCAAACCATCGAAGTATGGGCAATTGATTTATAATGTGCGCGTGGCTCCCTTGCTAAGATTCGTCAGTGAAGCGTCGGGAGAAGACGCACTTGCGGAAATGGCCGCCACGTTGGAGAAAAACAATACCGGCCGGATGACTGTTTGGTCAAAACCAATTGATAATGGGATCGAAACGAATTTAGAAGTCCAAGACGGTATTTTGGGGCTGATCAAAGAAGGCGTCAACGCTTACCAAGAAGGAGCTTTTCAGGGCGGCGATGATATAGATGAATTCTAATTCGAATTTCCCTTGATGCGTTCCAACGGCGTTAGTGTTTTACCAGCGCTTAAACTTAGTGAAGCTGATCGAACCAGAACTCTGGAAAATCGCAATCCCTTGGTGGCAATCCTCCAACGATTGGATTGAGTCTTCCTAACTTTTAGGCCGACCAAACCACGAAAATGCTCATTTTGCAAACGAAAAAAGCCACCACAGTGTTGTTGCTGTGGTGGCTTTTGATTTTGCACTTCACTATTTTGCACTTACTGGTTCCGAGTCTTCGGGATTTTGATCCGGTCGTCGGCGGTGGGGTCTGACATAGCCATAGGTCAGGAAAACCCCGAATTAGCGTCCGCCGTTTGCTGGCGTAGGTCCACCGGTGATTCCGTTACTGCCGGTATCGGGGTAAAAGACTCGTTCGAAGGTATTGTCGACTCGGTCAGCCAAACGACGTGTCGCCGAACCGATGCCGCTTCCATTGCCTTGGTATCGTGCACAACCCAGCTGTTGCCATTGCTCGAAGGTAAGGTTGCGGTTGTGACATTGGCCAGGGGCATCTTCGGGACGGAAGTTGTTGCGACCACACCGGTTGCAGGTTCCTTCGGCGTTACACTGACCGTTGCAAGAACTGCAGTTGTGGCCGTCGCTTTCGTTGTCAGGCGTGCTTGGCCGGCGCGGAGCTAGGACCGCCCGTTGATAGGCAACTTCATTGGCGTAATGGTTCAACCAGCCAGCGGTCTCCGAAGACGTTAGGCAGAAGTCGAAGGGTTCCCCTGCGCTACGTGGATCGGCCAGCTCACCATCTTCGGTGATTTCCGCGTCATCAGGATCGGCGACTACCAAACCTGTCATCCCCACGCCGTCAACGCCGGCGGCGACTAAACCGTAACCGCCCGGTGGAACTTCTTCGAATTCAAAAACGCCGTAGTTATCCGTTGTCGTTGCGGCCACAACGCTGTCGCGCTCAAAGAGCATCACTTTGGTGCTGCGTACATCAACTGGCCGTCCGTCGAAGGAACGTAGTTGGTGAATGCGGCCAATTAGACGACCATCGCTGGTGAGTGAAACGGGAGTCCCGCCAAGTGACGTTGAGGGAACTGCTGGTGGCTGGTAATTAAAAAGTCCGCGGTAACCGTACAGGTTGGCAGGGTCTTCCGCGCTTTCTTCCAGCTCATACCGGCCGTACACGCGGTAGGAAACGTTGGGTGTGAAGTAACGAATCCAGTCGGTGTTAATGGTGGTGGCGTTTTGAAATGCGTACGTGGTGATTTTTGTGGGGGTCGAAGGATCCACGTCGTCGCTGAACGGAAGAATGTTGGCCCCCCAAGCGAAGAAGGCGTTGTCACCCCAACCCACAAACGCGTAGGCACCGCGCTGAATGTTGGTGAAAAAGAAACTTCCGTCTTCTTGGACCGCAGCGGTTTTCACCAGGCGTCCTCTGTTCATCAAATAGATCGTCATTCCGGCAACTTTGGCGCCGTCGATGGGGCGGACCGAACCCTCCAGTAAACCGTTGGGATCAACCATCACCCAGTTCGATCGCAGGGCTTCGCCAATCCGTCGTTCGCCCAATCCGTCACTCGCTTCGTTCCAACCAGCGAATCGATCATTGAGAATCACTTGCTGGCTAGATCCCAGCGGATCGTCAATGTCTTCTTCGGGGCGGAATCCGGCGCCCGATCGGTCCGGTCGACTGGTCGGGCGAATGGTCCGCTGCTCTCCGGTACGAGATCGGCGGCCAGTGTCGTCTTCGTCCAACTCAGAAAGTGTGCCGGGGGCACCCTGTTCTGAAAATGGCGAATTTTCCTGAAACGGAGATTCGTCAGACCTAGGAAGTTGGTCCTGAGCAAGCGTTGTGGTCGTGCCGGCTGGCACCGCCAAACAGCACGAGATTGCAATCAGGGTAAGGAGTCGTGGTAGTCGCGTGTTGATCATAGTCATTTCTCTTCGGCGAGACTCGATAACGCAAATTCACTTTGGGTGAATGAACGATGATTATCCGATGCGTGAAATCTGTTTGCGACGCAAACAGGCAAACGTCAAAAGCTGGGCTGCCACATCCGACGGCAAACTCCATCCATTATCGGGGATCGGCGTTGGTCAACTTGGTTGGCAAAATTAACTGGGAAGTTTACATTGATTCGTAAATCGACCGCCCGACTGGCGCTGTCGGAACTATTTGCGCGGTGGCAGTAAAGTTACAGGTCACGGCGAGTTTGCCGATTCATGCCCCGTCCCCCCCTTTGTTATGTTACTTGAAATCATCAGCGGCCGACGAAATGGCGTCATCGCAGCGTTGTTGCGTTTGGTGATGTGGGCACTGACGCCGGTTTACCGGTTGGCCACTGCGTTAAGGAATCGCCGGTTTGACAACGATGTCGATTCGGTAACGCGTATGGGGGTACCGGTCATTTCCATCGGGAATTTAACCACCGGTGGCACTGGGAAAACGCCTTTAGTGATTTGGATTTGCCGCCAGATTCGCAATTTGGATTATCGAGTCGCGATCGTTAGTCGGGGTTACGGGGCGGCGGTCAATGATGATCTCACCGCCCAACCCAACGACGAAGCTTTGGAACTTGGCCAACGGTTGCCGGACGTTCCTCATTTGCAAAATCCTGATCGCGTTGTTTCGGCGAAAATCGCGATCGAAGAATTAGAAACGCAGTGCATCGTTATGGATGACGGGTTTCAGCATCGGCGTTTGGGCCGGGATCTGGACATCGTCGTTGTCGATGCGACGGTCCCTTTTGGATATGGCTACGTATTGCCCCGGGGGCTACTGCGTGAACCTCTGAAGAACATCGCGCGGGCGGATTTTGTCGTGATCAGTCGTTGTGACCAAGTTTCGGATCGACAGCTTGGCCAGATAGAAGCCACGATCAAGCGCCATCGTCCGGACATGCCGATCGCGAAAACAAAAGTTCAACCGGCGTCTTGGATGCAATTTGATGGTCGGCAAAAACGGCTGGCGGAGTTGAAAACATCGATGCCTGGCCAACCCAACCCGAAGACGCCGGTACGGGTTTTTGTTTGCTGTGCGATCGGGAATCCCGAGAGTTTTGTCAACACGGTGACTTCGACCGGCGTAAACATTGTCGGCCAGAAATTTTTCTCCGATCACCATCTTTATGATCGTCAGGACATCGCGTCGGTCGTGGAATTGGCCATCGCTGAGAATGCCGAAGCGATCGTTTGTACGCACAAAGATCTTGTGAAGATCGGTGTGAATCGGTTCAAGGGATTGCCGATTTACGCATTGGTAGCGGAGATTGTTTTTTTAGATGGCGAACCATCGTTGGGCGCGGCGGTAGGATCAGCGCTGCGGGAAATTGTTTCTCCACCTTCGTAGCAATGAGGGCGAACTGGATTTTACGCGTCTGAAGATATTGCTGCTGTTTTTGTCGGCAGCGCGGGCTTCTGTTTCTGAGGTTGCGCCGGGGGCGTTGGCGGCGGATTCGATATCGATGTAGTGGTCTAAAAACTTTGGCCAGTAACCTTCGAGAATTCTTCGACAGCTTTCGTATGTTTTTGGATTCTCCATCAGCGGGGCGGCCCCGGCCAGTAATTGCGTGATCGCTTTGGCGTCGTTACCGTCGAACCAACGATCGTGGACCGTCACGTTGTCAATCCAGACCGTGCCCTTTCCCATCAGGTCGAACCCAATCCGCAGGTCTCGCAACTGACCGGTCGGCAGATCGTCGAAGTGAACCGCAAAACGCCGCCATTGGTTTGTAATTTGTTTCGATGCGTCCTCGGGCGCGAGACTGCCGACGACCCCAAATCGGTAGTAGGTCGCGTGTTGCGTTTCCCCTTCGATCGCGATGCGAAGCGGCGGTTGGGTCGCTAAATCTTCGATTTTCAAGTACGCAGTAACTGAAATGCGTCCAGTATCGGGGGGACTGAACCGGTTGCTGCGGATCCAAACAGGATCGTCTTGGGATGTCAGTCTTAGACTGGAGTCGCTTTGGTGGCCTTGGCGATCATCGAATGTGACTTCGTCGGATGACGGGCTTTCAAAATCCCAACTCGAAACAGATGATTCTTGGTCCCTCTCAAAACCAGCATCTTTTAACGCCGACAACGGGGGAGCATTTTGAGCTAAATTTAGTTTTGCCTGTAACGCGTATGTTTTCTTTCGCAACAATTGTTCAATGCCTTGGTCCCGTTGATAACTGTAGTTGCCCACAGATGGGTGAGGGCCGACCAATTTTCCACCAGCGATG
Organism: uncultured Pirellulaceae bacterium; assembly: GCA_937944405.1. Taxonomy (GTDB): domain Bacteria; phylum Planctomycetota; class Planctomycetia; order Pirellulales; family Pirellulaceae; genus Mariniblastus. The sequence goes on along the minus strand of CALDYR010000079.1, from coordinate 30,154 downwards.
CCAAAGGCGGGAAGCTGAATCGACAACAGGCCTGACTTCGGGTCAAAAATTTGCCGCCGATCAGCATTGGTAAAAGGGAAATACTCGACGTTTGGGCGCGTAATCGTTTCGTGATCGGTCAGTCCGACCTGTCGAATTTCGTCGTCTGATTCTCCGATTTGGATTGCGACGGTAGCATCCCAAGGCGAATCGTTGACCGCATAGAGGAAGGTTGCGCCATTTTGTTTTGCTTGCCGAACGATCAAGGTCTGGTCGGCGCGAGGGACGGGGTGGTCTTGTAGGGGCAGAACATCTGAAAATTTAATGCGCGGGAGTTGGGCGAAGGTCACCGCGAAATTTTCGATCGATTTTTCTTGTCCTTGGGCCAGCCCGCGCCCGCCGTCGATGAGAAATAGGCTGTCTTGTTGCCGGATGGCCGTAATGTACCGTTGGCGGTTCCATTTACCTGCGGGGGTCAGTTGAATGGGACGCATCAATCGCCCCGCATGATGGTTGAACGGCGGTAGCGATTGTAATTGTGCAAAGTGCGCCCAAAGGCCTCGGTGATTGAAGATCGTGCCGGTTTGAGCACCGGCAGCGAAAAAGTCGATTACCTGGCGGGATTCATTAGCGTTGATTTGGACACGTGACGCCGATAGTGTTTCGGCGGTCGCGAGTGATTGCGGGGCCAGCAAAACGATGCGAGGGTCGGTCGCAAGTTCCATTTGGTCGAAACCAAAACGTTTTATCAGTTGTTCAAAATTCACCGTGGAATGTAGGTTCGGGCACATCGTCGAAAATGCATCGTCGGCCTCGTAAAGCCCGACCGGGGCAATGAAAAGTTGGCCTTGGTCAAAATTGGTGTCAACCAAATCAGCGATCGCTTGGTACCAAAGCGTCATTTTATTGGCCTGCCATTGAAGCCATTGTGCTTCGGTGGGTTTGCCAGAGGGGTCGTTTAAGGACCTCAAAAAACGGTTGACGGTGTGGGGATTGTTCCCCGATTTGCTGCCGGGCATCATCGTATAGGTGTTGGGTTTACAGATCAACGAGATACCGCCGATCGAACCGAATTCTCGATAACGCTGCGTGAATCGACGTAGGGTATTAAGCACCGCAATCTGCACTGATTCGGACAGCGGATTGTAACGCGGGTGGTTTTCGGGCACCAACGATGAAATCGCACTTGGATGGGCAATATCGAACGATTGTAGGCTCAATGCGGGGTCGCGAATGGCTTCGATCTCCGCCAACGGATGAGAAAATGTAAACGCCGGAATCAACGTTAATCCTTCGCGTTCGAACATCATCAGGATCATTCGCAGAACGTCTTTGCGAAACGGATCTTGGCCCTCGGTCAGAAAAATTCCACTGTCGTGAGCAGGCGTGTTGTTGATGTGCACTCCAGGATAAATCGAACTGCCGTCGGCGGTGACGGTCATAACTGCGCCTTGATAATGGTTCGATTTCAAATACGCGATCAACCGCGCGGTGCCATGATAAAACGTTACCCAGTCGTCCAAAGATTGCCCAACGGTCGGGTCAAAAAACTTTTTCACGCCAAAATCGTCCATGAACGAAGGCGATTGGTAGTAAGCCATTCGTTTACGGTTGCCGGCGAAATTGACGGGGGGGGGGCTATTGTTGGGGAGGTTGCCAGTTCCGGTTAACACACTAATTTTCCCAAACTGAGCGAAGTTGTCGGCGGACTGGTTTGCCAGTAGCAAGTAAACGCTCTTTGAGTTTGGCCAAAAGGTGATGCGATGGCGGCGAATTTGCTGTTCACCGTTATCGTTAACAACGATCGACTGGGGAATGTGGATTCCTGAATCGGCTCCTTGAAGTGGCACTTGGCCTTGGTCGGACTGATCTAAAATGCTCATCCCGAGCGCTGTGGCTCGATTGTCGGGGTATTCGATTTCGACGACGTGAGGCTGTCCTAAGTCCGGCGTTGGCAACCGAACGGCGTGCCAACCGCCGGGAGATAGTTCAACCAAAGGTTGGCCATTGGTTTGCGTCAGCGTAGATTTCTGATTACCCAAGACGGCTAATTTTCGTTTGTAGGACTTGATGCGCCAGTTCGGGCCGGTGGGTGCTATTTCAGCGGGCAGAATTTCGGCAATGGTTCGGTAAGACGTGTACGGTTCAATCGGGACCGCGTGATCGTGCAGGACCACAAATTGAATGCGTCGCCGTATCGATCCATTCTGTGAGTTGAGTGCTCTGAGTGCTTTGTTGTTGGCGGGCTGGTTGATCCCCAGCCAGTTTTTTTCGACCTCAATCAGCAAATCATAGACGCCTTCTTGACGCGGCAACGGGATTTGGTGGTCGCTCGCCGGCGCCGAATTGCCGTTTTCGTCGATGTTAATTGCTTCGGTCTCTGACCAAACCGCAGGTCCATTTTCACGCGCCCTGACGATGCTGGTTCTAATCGAGGCAGGGCCCTTTTTAAGTTTGCCATGGTTTACCGCGATGTTGATTTCCAACGTGGCGCCGGTACCGAAGACTAAATGATCTTGGGCAAAGTCGACTTTTATAGTGTCGCCCGGAGCCCGTGCGACGGTCAAATGATTGCCAAGATTGTCCAACGGTCTGTGCCACGCTGCTTGGATCAATGATCGCACCGAAAACGTTTCCTGAACTGGCGGTTGGGTGCCGTCTTCGGCGGCCAGTGATATGTTGATGTTTGAATCCAAATCTCCGGTAAAGGTGAAATCGAACCCGTCATAATTGGTCGCGCCGTTCTGAAAGATGTTGATCTGGCGTTGATCAACCACGTGAGCTGTACTGGCCAGAAACTCCTCCAACCCCAAAGGCAAGACATTGGAAACGATGCCGTTGTCGGCGGTGATGGATCCCTGCCATGACTGGTTTTGTCCGCCACCCCACGACACACGCAATCGGAATTCTGGGGACGGCTGTTGGGGGGGGCGCTGGGTTTGAGGTTCTGCTTGAACCTGAATCCGCTGAAGTTGAGTTAGATCTTGGGCTCGGGCCGATTTGCTAGGTGCGCAACAGAGAACCACTACCAAGGGAACTACGACCAACAACTGACAAAACAGCATCGCGATTTTAAGTCGCGATTGGCGCTGTTGAGTTGTTAGACGCGTTTTGGGAGTTATCAGGGAATTCGATTTTGGACGTCCTTGTCCAATCATCTAAACCTACCGAGGGTTTGGCGCTGAATTGTGCCCGGGAATAATTCTTCATGAGGGTGACGGACTTTACCAAAATCCCCAAGATTACCACCAGTGCAAGGCAAACTCATGAACCCCCATAGTGATAGCACTTTTTAACGTCGGAAAGCCGTTTTCACTGACCCAGAATTGCCAATTCAAGCCTTATCGCCAATGGCGAGGCCCGTTGTCATGCCGAAGGTGCTTCATTTATCAGCGATTCGAGTTCTTCGACGATCTGGGGGCAGCGCCGCGCCACGTCGTTGACTTCCCAGCGATCATCAGGTTTGGCGAATAATTGCCGAGAAACCACGCCGTCGTCGTCGACCTTTCGCAGCAACTTCCACGCGGCTGTTTGCACTGCCGTTTCGTTTTGGAATTTGGAAAAGAGCGGATGTGAGTCGTTATCGGTGATGATTGACGAGTGATCGTTTATGTCGTGGTGACCTGTGATCCAATCGCCAATCAATGAAGATTGAACCAGGGCGTGGCTGCGTCTATTTTGAAAATCTTCTTCGTCTCCCGGTCGTTTCACCAGCAGAGGGATGTGAAGGGATTGAGCGTATAGATCTTGGGCAATTCCTACATAGTTGTGTTCGCCAAGGCAGTATCCGCGCGAACCAGCAACCACAAGTGCTGACGATTGCTCGACCGGATGCTGCGAAAGATACTCAAAGAAGACGCCCAACATTCGGTCGATGACAGCGACTTGAGCGAAACAGGCTTGCCGTACCGAAACCAGTAGGTCGGGGTCGTCCTCCGCGCTGTTGAATGAAAAGCTTGGCGGTTGTGTTTGAGCATAAGGTTCAGGGTCGTCCAACGCCTGATAGAGTTGGCGTTGCGCGATCGGAGCATCCCAGATTGCCGAAAGCCCTGAAAAGTGTATCCAAAGCAAATCGCCATCCTCTATTGTTTGGAGCGCTTTGGTGGCGGCGGCGAAAAAATCAGCGGCTTGGGTTTCCGATAGTTTCGACGCGGGCGTTTGGGAGTTTTTGAGGGGGGCCTGGATAACCGAATCAAAAGCCGCTATTTCCGCTTGAGATGTTGCGATCGGGCAGTCGGAGATGAATTTGCTGCTGCCCGCAATGGTCGCGGTGATGGGCTGGTTGGATGACCCCCAGAACATTTTTTTCAGCGCACTGGATAAATCGTATGAACTCGAGTAGGCGAAATCAAATGAAACACCACTCGCCGCCAGAGCATCAAACGCGGGCGTTTCTACGGTTGTATTGCCGTGTAACCCCAGCATAAACGAGTTAAGACCATCGATCGTGATGACGATGTTGGTGGGTTGGGAATGCGAAGGCATGATCTGTGGGCAGCGGAAAGGGGTTGAACGGGGCGTTTTTGAGTGTTTTATAGTCTGTTTTGCTGTCGGCATGGACTCTGTGAGCAAATTTGTTCGCAAAATGTTCAGCAATACCTAACATCGGTGCCGATCAAGAAGTTTTTGGGTTGATTAAATTTCGCCTGATCGCTTAAAATCTGGGGCTCTACACAGCCAACGGTGCGTAGCTTCAAAAAATCATCAATTGTTACAGGAGATTGCTCAAGTGGGAACGAAACGGACCGGAAAAGGTCGCCGTAAGGTGGGTCGAAAGAAACGTCGTATGCGAGCCAAGATTCGCCATCGCAAGAAGTAGTTTCCGCATCAACCTGCTGTTCTTGCTGGAAGAAATCAACGAAGCGTCGTTCTGGAAAAGTTCGGCGTTTTTTTTGTGTCAAGATTTTCTGTCCATCTGTCCGAACGCTAAGATTTGAGGAACCACTAAATTACGCGCTCGTTGCCGCCGTCGATAGGGATTTGGGCACCGGTAGTTGCGGCAAACACGGGGCCAGCGACGGTTGAAATCATCGCCGCAACGTCGGCCGAAGCGATTTCTCGTTTGAGTAGGTTTTTCTTTTTATATTGGTCGACCGTCGTGCCGTAACGCGCGGCTGATTTTTCCAGTGCTTCTTGAGTCCAGATACCGGTGTCGAAAACAGCATCGGGGTGAATCGTGTTGACTCGCACCCCGGCGTCAGCCAATTCCAATGCCGCCACCCGGCCGAGCTGCGTGACGCCGGCTTTGCTGACCGAATACGCCGCCGCCCCAGCGCCCGGTGCAGTAACGTTTCTGGATCCAACGATGATCACCGATGCGTCATATCCCATCCGCAAGTAACCCATGCTGTGGCGTAGCACGCGCTGGGTAGCGGTTAAGTTGATCTCGATTGCCGATGTCCAAGTATGCTTCAACGCATCGATCGTTTCGCCCGACTCAAATATGCCGGCATTCAAAACGAGGATGTCCAATCCTCCAAATTGTCGTACCGCACGCTCAACTTCAGCGCGCACTTCTGTTTCACGGGTCACGTCGCACCGACGTCCGATCAGCAAATCGGTGTTGAGTTTTGTTTCGACTTCAGGGTTAACATCCAGGCCGACTACCACGCATCCGTCTTCACTCAACCGCAACGCGGTGGCCAGTCCGATGCCGCTGGCGGCGCCGGTGACGATAGCGATTTTCCCTTGATGTGGTTTCGGTTGGCCGGCTTTGGCCAGTTTCATCTGTTCAAGTACCCAGTACTCCAATTCGAAAATGTCTTTGGCCGGTAGCGCTTCCCAGCCGCCGAGTGCCTCACCGGTTTCAATACACTGAGCCGTATGGCGCGTGAGGTCGGCGATGATGTTGCAGTCTTTGGGGGTGTTGCCGAAGGCCAAAGTGCCCCGCTTTTTCCACACGCCCCAACGTGGGGCCGGGTCGAGCATCTTTAGTTCCGGTCCGGCATGTTGGCCAAAATAGGTTCGATAGTCGATCGCGAACCGTTCCGCTTCGTTCGTGGTTTGTTGGTCTGTGGGCGAGTCGGTTTCGAAAATGCAAGCCGTTCGTTTTGCGCGGATGACGTGATCAGGCGTGATTGGGCCGCGCGTTGCCAGATCGGCGATATTGTCATGTTGCGAAAACGCGACCGCCGCTGAGGAGTCGTCCAGCATTGCGATTTGGGCGACGCCACGAATTTGGCAAACCGATTTCCTGATCGCACATAAGCGTTGCAAATCGCAGTTTGTAGCATCGGAACGCGCGCCGGCAAGAGTTGGAGCGGGGAGGCGGGCAGAAATATAAGTCTCCGCACGGTCGACCAATTCAACCATGTTCTCATAAGCGCTTCGCGCGTTATCTGCGTACGTGAAGACGCCATGATGCAACAGAATGATGCCTTTGAATTGATTGAGGTCTTGGTTTTGGATCGCATTGTAAACCTGTTTAGACAAAATGAACCCGGGCATGATGTAGGGCAACACCAAACAATCGGGGTACAGTGCGCTGATGATCGCTTCGCCGCGCGGGTTGTTGGTCAGCGTCACTACGGCGTCGGCGTGAGTATGGTCGACAAATTTGAAAGGCATGATGGCGTGCAAAATGGCTTCGACCGACGGCGAAGGCGATGCTTGGTCCAACAAGTTGGCACGCAGCTGTTTGGCCATGTCGTCATCGGTCAGCGTATCACGCGCCGCTAACATTTGGGTTTCTGCCAGTCTCAGGGCGGAGAACCCAGGTTTCTCAATCGTTTTCAAATCCCAGCCGCTGCCTTTGACCAACAATGCATCGATGGTGCGGCCGAAAAAGTCTTTGACCGTTGACTTAACCGAAGTATTTCCACCACCGTGCATCACTAGGTTTTCGTCACTGCCAAGCAATCGCGATGTGTAGACACGCATGGCTAAATCGTCGTCTGCAAAAGCGGCGGCGTCGCGCGCGTTGAATTGACTTTTCATAGGGTAGCCGAATCTCAATTTCCCGAATATGTTACCGACTCTTTTTGTCTTCCCGCCATGACCTTATAAGCGTATCTATGACGTTCGAAAACATCCTCATCAGCACCCTAACGGTATTTTTGGTCGTGGGGTTGGGCTGGGTTTTTCGCAGCATCAAAATCATCGACGATGCGGCTGAAAAAAGCATGATGGTGCTGGTGATCAACGTTCTATACCCCTGCTTTATCCTGTCCAAGATACTCGGCAATGATGTTCTGCGACAGTCGACGGTCGTTATCGCTGCTCTGTCGGTCGGACTGGTGCTGATCGTGTCGGCGTTTGGGATTTGCTATTTCGTTGGACGTCTGGTTGGGCTGAACCCGAAAAATGGGCTCAACACGTTCTCCGTTGCCGCAGCGGTCCCCAATTACGGTTATATCCCGATCCCTTTGGTAGAACGGATTTTCCCGCTGGAGCAGGGAGACCAAGTTTTGGGCGTGTTGTTTGTGCACAATCTCGGATTGGAGATTGCGATGTGGACATTGGGCATTGTCCTGATCAGCGGTTCAGCGTCCGGTGCGTGGCGAAGGGTTTTCAATGGTCCATCGATCGCGCTGACGGTGGGGCTGTTTTTGAACTTCACCCAATTACACGTTGAGATTCCCTCTGTCATCACCAATGTCGTTGGCATGTTGGGATCGTGTTCGGTGCCGATTAGTTTGATGCTCGTGGGGGCCACGTTGGGCAATGTGATTCAGCGCTCGCGATCCCAATTTAGCTTGCGCGTTTCTGGTGCGGCGGTGTTATTGCGGTTCGTTATTTTACCTTTGTTGTACGCTGGTGCGGCGTGCTTGATTTGGTTCTCTGACGAATTGCGTATCGCGCTGTTGATTCTCGCGTCGATGCCGTGTGGAATTTTTCCGGTCGTGTTAGCGCGGCATTTTAAAGGGCATCCCAGCATCGCAGTACAAACGGCGATTTCAACATCGGCGGTTTGTTTGTTGCTAACTCCGCTGTGGCTGACGTTTTGGTTTTGGCTGCTGGCGACTCCAGGTAGTGTGTAAACGAAGTATGTGTAAACGAAGTGGTTTTAAAATTCAGCTTTCGAATTTTTGAAGACCTGCCTCACCGGCAGTAACGCCCAATGTGATGCGGTAGCGCCTAATGTCATACGGTAGCGCCTAATGTGATTCAAAACTTCAGTTGCCCGTGTGTGGTGGACGGCGGCAATGCGATTAACATAAAATAACGAATTTACTTTTTCAGGTTGATGCGCAATCGATGATGATCAACAGAGACCGACTACTCAAACGCTTTTTACAATATGTCAAAATCGACACCACCGCTGATGACGACAGCGATAGGGTTCCCAGCACGCCAGGACAATTAGAACTGGGTCGACTGCTGGTTCAGCAAATGTTGGCGATGGGAATCACCGATGCTTCGCAGGATGAGTTTGGAATCGTAATGGGGACCGTGCCCGGAAATTGCGACTCGCCTGTGGTCGCCTTCAACTCCCACATGGACACGTCGCCAGATGCGTCGGGAAAGAATGTCAGACCCAACGTCATCGAAAACTTTGACGGCAAAGACATCGTGCTGACGGGGGACCGGAGCAAGGTCATTTCGGCTACCGACTGTCCTGAGCTCAACGATTGCGAGGGGAAAACGATCATCACCACCGACGGCACGACCTTGTTGGGTGGCGACGACAAAGCCGGAGTTGCCATCATTATGGAGTTGGCCAACTGCTTGTTGGAAAATTCCGACGTAAAACATGGCCCGGTGCGCATCCTGTTTACCTGTGATGAAGAGATTGGTCGCGGGGTAGATCACGTCAATATCGACAAAGTCAACGCGACCGTTTGCTACAACTTTGACAGTGGTGGGCGAAATCTCATCGATACCGAAACCTTCTCTGCTGACCTTGGTTTAATAACATGCTCCGGAGTTAATATCCATCCCTCGATTGGAAAAGACAGGATGGTCAATGCGGTTCGGGCCGCAGGACATTTTATTGGTTTACTGCCAGCACAAGTGTCACCTGAACGAACCGACGGGCGCGACGGGTTTTTGCATCCGTACTCGATTTCTGGAGACGTGTCGTCTGTAACGGTGAAGATTTTGTTGCGCGATTTTGATTCGGAAAAACTTAGAGACTACCAACAATTACTGCGTGATGCCGCTAAACAAACTGAATCAGCGGTTCAAGGGGCAACGGTCGACGTCGAAATCAAGAAACAGTACCGCAACATGGGAGACGGTTTAGTCCACCATCCGAGGGCAATCGGAATTGCCGCCAAGGCTCACCAGTGCCTTGGCAGGGAGGCAGATTTGACGATTGTGCGAGGGGGAACTGACGGCGCGCGTTTGACCGAACTTGGATTGCCGACCCCGAATTTATCTTCGGGGCAACACAACATTCATTCACCCTTAGAATGGGCTTGTTTGGACGAAATGGTGGATGCCTGCGAAGTTGGCGTTGAAATCGTCAAACTTTGGGGGACAGAGAAGTAGAAGTGCAGAGACTTTAAATTCAAAAATTGGCTGATTCACCATGGCGATTGATTAAGCCGCTTAATTTTTAGAGGCCCTTACAGGCAAGTAAGATCATGAAGAATCTAGTTTTTGCGATTGGGATTGCGCTTACGGTTGTTGTTGCTGTTACCGTGACCAATCCCGTCGTCGCCCAAGACGGTGCTGCGTTGCAGGACGACGCCGTTGCGCCAAAGGTTGCCGACGAACCGGCCTCTGTCGGAGTGTGGCAGGGAACGCTGAAGTCGCTGGACGGTAACGACGTTGACCTTTCAAAGTATAAAGACAACGTCGTTGTCGTGGTCAACGTGGCCAGCAAATGCGGATTTACGAAGCAGTACAAGGCGTTGGAGCAACTGTATCAGACGTATAAAGACGAAGGTTTGGTCGTGCTCGGTTTTCCGTGCAATCAATTTGGCAAACAAGAGCCCGGATCCTCTGACGAGATCAGCGCGTTCTGCAAAGCGCAGTTCAATGTCTCTTTTGAATTGTTTGAAAAATCTGACGTCAATGGCAAACAACGTAGCCCACTTTACGCGCTGCTGTGTGCGAAGAACTTAGAACCTAAAGGGACCGGCGATGTGAAGTGGAACTTCGAAAAGTTCATCATCGGCAAAAACGGCATACCAGTGGCTCGTTTCGCATCGCGTGTTTCGCCCAATGACAAAGCCCTAAAACGTGTGCTGAAGGCAGAGTTGGAGAAGTAAATCGTTCGGTCGATTCCCGGTGCTGGAGTCTTCCATCAGCGCGACGAGGGTTTTGCCTTGTGTTGGTTTCACTGTGGCCCGATCGTTCTGTCGCGGTGAGGTGGTTGACCACGTTAGAGCGTCACGATCATTTTGTCTTTCGCAACTTCGATGTTGGCAAAGATCTCGCCGACGGTGGTCAAATCGAAGGGGTCTTCGGCATCGTTAAGCGGGTTAATGTGAACTAAAATCAGTCGCCCCGCTTTGGCCTGGGCTGCAACCTGGGCGACCGGGGTCAAACAGCTGTGGCCGGTGAGTTCGGCTTTATCCTCCCATCCGTCGGGGAAGTAGCACTCGTGGATCAGCACATCGACATCTTCAATCGCTTTGATGTAAGGCGCGTTGCGACGCGCGGTGGTGTCGGTAATGTAAGCCAACGACCGATCGTCGTGTTTCGCAACGAAACCCTGACTGCCGCCCGGATGAATCAAGTCAATGGTTTGAATCTCTACACCGGCAACTAAGGTGCGTGATTGGGTGGGCACGATTTCGTAATTCGGTTGCACCGGGAAGAGCGATTGAGAGTACAGGTGATTGCGAATCGTGGGAATTTTGTCTTCTGCCACGTGGACCCGAACGCGCGATAGGTTTTTCCCTAACAGCACGTCATAGAGAAACGTTAGCCCAATCGAATGGTCGAGATGGACGTGGGAAAGAAAGATGTCCAACGTGTCGGTCTGGATTAGATCGCGCGCGCGAAACATACCCGTGCCGGCGTCGAAAATGATGCCGCGTTCGGGGATCATCATGCAGGCGGTGTGTCGATGTTCGTTGGGGTGGTATCCGGTGGTACCAAGGAAATGAAAGTTCACAGGGCAATAGGAATGAGGGGGAGCGGACAGGCAATCTTCAATTCTACAGTAAACCGTGATCCTGTTTTGGCCTACCGCGCGACATTTCACTGCCAATTCGTAAGTAACATTGGTACGGTGGTGACGCGCCGCGCTTCGGAGGACAAACCAAAGTCGATGGCACAAGTCGATGGTGCTTTTCGTGGCTCTGTTTACAATTCGTTTTAGTGACGATTTTAAGAACTTGAGGCGGTGCGATTAGTTCCTGTTAAACAGATTGCCGATCCCGCGAATCAATTCGTCTTCTACTCCTCTGTTGGCCGGGGCCGCCGGTGCATTGGGCGCAGTCGATCCAGCACCGGGGATTTTCAGAACCTCTCCCAAGCGGTTTTGGACCGATTTTCCGAACTGTTGTTTCAGCGCATCACCGAGGTTTTCCTGAAGTTTTTGTCCGACTTGTTGTTGCAGTTTGTCTTGGATTTGATTCTGGAATTTGGTTTGGAGTTTATTAACTTCGCCGCCAATTTTGTCGTTCAGCTCCGATTGGTATTGGCCCAATTTTGGTGCCAGCTTCTCTTGGACGACTTTGTTGATTGCGCTGCCTGCGGCCTGTTGTGCCAATTGCCGGGTGAAGTTTTGAATTGCTTGGCGATCAAAAATGGGTTTGGAGACGGTTCCGGAGATTGGAATCGAAATGGATTGCCCTTTCAGCCCCGCCAGATACTCGTTGCCGTTGATCCAGTCATCGGCGATGGGGATTTCAGCGACCATGTCGACGGTCTGGTCTAGGCCTACACTTCCGCTGGTGCGAACGCGAATGTCATCGTGGCTGAAGCGAATGCCTTCGTGATAAACGCGCCCATTTTTGACGTTCACGGGAACTGATTGTTCGGACATTCGCAACCAAGTGTTGTAGTCACGATCGTTCGTTTTGTCTGGTTTGAGCAGCGCTTGAAGCTGTTTGGCCGATCCGATCAATTGCTGTGCCAAGGGCCCTGCCCCGACGATGACATCATGCAGTGTGACGACCGCATTGGCTTCCATTTTCATCGGGGCCAATAAAGGAACCTTCATGCCCTGGGAGTCCACTGAAAATGTTCCTTGAGCGGCTGTCGCGTCGGCGGCAAAAGGGTTGATGTATTTCAGCAATGAGCGGGCCGTTTCGGGGGTAAGTTCGACTTTTTCCATGATTCGAGCCTGGTCGAGGTAAAGGATCGGTTGATCCGAACGTAGGTCGATTTGGGGCGCCATTTGGACTTTCCCGCCTGCAAAAGCAATCGCGCCTGTTTGCACCGCTGCGACTCCTTGGTCGACGATGATGTCGATTTGGCTGCCGCCGATGGGGATTTCCAAAACGCGGCCTTGATTCCATGCGACGCGCGTGCTGGCTTGAAGCCTCGGTGAGATAAACGCTCCGGTGGCAGCGGATTGTGCGGTACTGGGGAACAGCGGCCCACGCACCAACAGAGGCTGGTCCCCCTGTCCTTGAAGTTGAACGGTTCTTCCGGTGTAGACGTCCAACAGAGAGTTGACCAGTTCCCACCGCGGATTCCAGACACCGTTAAGATCGGCCAACATTCGATTGGAAAGCTCACTAATGCTCCCGTTGACCTTTGCGGTAACTGATTGTGAATTGACTCGCATCGAATTCAAGAGCACCGAATCAAAGTCGTTTGACAGTTTCGCAAACCCGCTGAGGCCAACATTTTTTTCGTTCCACAGTGTTGTTATGTTGGTCGCGGCGCTGGCGTTGCGGAAAGCACTGTTCCTGTTGCCGGTGTTGGCAGCATTGGTCTTCTGCCCTGCCGTCAAATTCGCAACTTTCATATCGACGTTAGCACCGATGCCTTGGGCATCTGATGCCATCCGTAAGTTTCCCGTTGCATCGCCGAACCAAAAAATCGAATCGTCGGTCGGTGACAGCTGAATCCAATCAGCGGCCCGATGAACGTCGGCCCGGAAAGCGATGTCACCGTTGATCTGGATGTTATCGGCGACGATGATTTGGACGTTTTGCCCGCTGGCCGACAATGCGCTGGAGGAAAGCGTCGCATTCTTCAAGTCGATGACGCCGGTATTGATATCATAAGTTAAATGGGCTTCCCCGTTGATCTGGGGTTCATCGATCATCAGTGCAAAACCATCGAAGGCGACGGTGTGCAGATCGTATTTTAAATTCGAAACGTCGATCAGGTTACCGTTAATGGTAGCTAACGCGCTGATATTGGTGGATCCAGTGGCGCGGATTGGGCCAAGGTCGACGAAGTTTTGCACATGGCGAAGCAACCCGCCAAGGTCGCCGATCGCACGGGTGTTGAATCGCCATGTCGCTTGGGCGAACGCATCGGTGATCGGTTGAGATAAAGAGGCTACGAATTGTTCGGTATCCAGATTGGCCCGCACGCCAGCTTGATTAACCTGTAATGCGCCTGACGCCATCGAGACCAAGCTTGCACTGGTTTGCAGATCGAGTTTACTCTGTTTCCAGTCGGGTAACCCAGCCATCCGAATGATCGGATTGGTAATCTGAAAATTGCCGATGACCTCGACCGGGCGGTCTTGAGCGGCGGCAAATGTTTGCAAATTGGTACCGTTGGTCGGAGAGGAGCGGAGTTGCCAACCGAATTTTCCGGTCAGCATGCCCTCTGCGGCCAACGACTGCAGATCCACGAATTCGCCCAGACGCTGGGTCAGCAGGTTCAGGTCGCCGCGCACGTCGAAAACGCCTTCGGAGGTGTTGGCGCTTCCCTGAATGGTGAAGAAATCGGAAATACATTGCAATTGCTGTAGAGCAAAAGTGCCATCGGACTCAACGACGCTACCGACTAAACGGATCGGTTCGTTCCAAACGATGGATTGTCCGGAACGTTTGGCTTTGAGGTTGGCGGTGTCCAGATTCAGCACCAGTTGCCGCGCACCGCCGGTTTGGTTTTGGCTACCAACGTGGAAGGTGGCCAGCCCGGACTCTAATGAAAGGTCTTGATGCGTGTGGAAGGTGTTGGGCAGCATCTTAATCAGCCCTGCCAGATCGAGTTTGCCATCCATCTGGAAATCGGTCGCCGGTATTGCGCCTCCGTTGGATAGTTGGTTAATCTGATTTAAGTCAAAACTGCCATCGGCGTTGAGCTCTCCGACGTCGGTGTTAAATTTGAAATTGTTGGCCGATAGTAGCGCGGGAGAAAGATTGATTTTCCCGTTTGCGTTGGCGTTGGCCAAATGGAACTGGTCGTTTCCCAACAACTGCGGCGCTGCGATTTGGAGTTCAGAAAGAATCAAAGAATCGACGGTTGCGGCAACGGAGCTGTTTTTAAGGTCGTATGCGGCGACAATCCCACAGTCCAAATTTCCCGCGACCTGCGTCGGTCCGATCAGCCGTTGAACCAACGGACCGACGATAGACATCGGCAATTGTTGGCTTTGCACCGAAGCGTTGATCGAGTTGAGCGAAAGTTGTTTCTGTCCGGCGTCGACCTGAGCCGAAAGATTCAGCATGCCCGACGACTGGGGGATTAACGTGCCGCCAGCGTCGGGAATAAACGAGGTAACGCGGCATGCGATGGCAGACGCGATCGGAGCGGTTTCTGAAGAAATTTCAGTCGCCATGTTCAATTGATCGACTGACCAGGCTTCTGGTGTGGTGCTGGAGGTGATCGTTGCCGCACCGTCAATGATGCTGATGGCAACCTGCGGCAGCCGAGTGGGGCCAGCGAGTTGGGTAGGTGTGTTTGTTTTTTCGGGTGTGCTGGATGGAATGTAGTTGGCAAATGCATCTTCGAGATTGCTGCCATCGGGACGCAGGTGCAGATTGATGACCGGCTGGGCCAGTTCAAGATGGCCGTAGTCGTTGGTGTTGATGAATGAAAAAAGACGCTTTGATGTGCGTACTTCGGCCGCGCTGAACAGCGATTGCCCATTTTCGTCGACCGCCGTAACGTTTTTGAGCATGACCGGTTGGAACCATCCGATCGACGACCGACCGACGGTGACTTTACCCTTGAATTCAGATAGCGCCATGTCGATCGCGTACCGTTCCAGTCCGAACAACGTGATCAGATTGGGCGATGCTAAAATCAGCAACAGTAGGGCTAACAAAATCCAAGGCCACCGTCTTCGCCGGCGCGGTTTGGAGGGAGATTCGTTGCTTGGGCTGGGGGGACGTTGAAGGTCAGACATTGCGGCTTCCTTGCCTGCGTGAATCTGGAATTATGTATCAAGAGGGTCTGAGTGTAGGATTTGCCCGTAGCTCAGAATAGAGTGATTGGCCGTGCTAGCTGACGAAGGGTGATTACGTCGGGCTTTGTTCGCCGCGGAAGTACTCTGCTGTGCAGCTTACCCGATTAGTAGATGATTCGAACCATCGCCGGTTTCCCACATTCGGCGGACCTCTCTAAGCCCGTAGCAGCAGAGATCAAATCGATCGCTCAACCGTTGAAGCAGATTCGCCGGCGGCAGGTCTTCCCGCGCCGATTCGATGGTGCTGGCCATGAGGTAGGATCGTTTTCCGAAGGAGCAGTAGGTTTCGAATTTTTCGCCGCCGTCGGATTGTTTGAGGGCTTCTGGGTAGACGCCGGCCCAGAACAACGTGAAATCGCCGATGTGTTGATGGAGTTCGCGTTTGGCGTCTCCCAACCGCGCCGACGCTTCGACAACCATTTCGGGTAGGCTGTGCATTCGGCGTCCACTGACGCCGCGAATTCGGTGCACCACATCGTTGTGGACAAAACGTATCAGCAGACCGCTGAGATAGTCAACCAACGGCGGGTCGACGATGCCAAGGTGGGCCTGAAATGTGGCCTCGGCGATGCCAGCAAAATAACGATTGACGGCTAAATCTGGATCAGAGTCCATGATCGACCTCCGGAAAGAATTCCTGTTGTTGAATCGCTTAATCAACTTTAGTCAGATGATTGAGCTGGGGTCAAGTGAAATTTACGGATTTAAAATTTTGATTTGGGCAAAATAGTTGGAACCATTCTGTTGGCCGATTGGAGACGAGGCTGATTGTTAATCAGCGCGCGATGTTGTCGACAGAATTTCTGCTTCCAGCTTCGTCGTCGGCGGTCACTTGGGGAGTTTGGTTGGTGCGGGCGAAATCGACGCGACTACCTTTGGTGATCTCCTGTATCGTCTCTGCGATTTCGGAATTTATCTTGGGAACGACTTGGATGTTGCACGGTAGCGACACGGTGAAGGTGCTGCCTTTTCCGACGACGCTGGAGAGCGTTATTTCGCCGCCCAGCAGTTTGCAAAGTTCCTTCACAATCGATAGCCCCAGTCCAGTACCTGAAACCTCGCGTGTGAGGCTATCCTTTCCGATCGCAGACGGCCCTTGGCGAAATTTTTCGAAGATGATGTCTTGATCGGCTTCGGCGATCCCGACACCGGTGTCTTCGACGGTGAGAATGATTCGGTCATCCGATTTGTTATTAACGCGGTTGGCGGTAACGATGATACGTCCGCCTTCAGGTGTAAATTTTATCGCGTTTGAAATAAGGTTGGTCAGGATCTGACGAAACTTAATTTTGTCTTGAAACAGGTTCGGGTCAGAAGCGTCGGTTCTGAATACCAACGCGATGCTTTTCTTTTCGGCTAAATTGCGGACCATGTCACAAAGCTGTCGAACCAGTTGGTTGACGGGAAACTCACTTGGGCGAATCTCCATTTTTCCAGCTTCTAGTTTTGCGAGGTCAAGAATGTCGTTGATCAAATCCAGCAGCAAACGGCCGGAATTACGAATGTTTTTGGCGAATCGGACTTGTTTTCCTTCTAACCCTTTTGCGTTCTCAAGAATTTCTGAAAAACCAATAATGCTGTTGAGCGGGGTTCGTAATTCGTGGCTCATGTTGGCCAGGAATTCACTTTTGACTTGGTTCATTTCATAGAGCTTGAGATTCAATTGAGCCTGTTCGTCGACCTTACGGTCAAGGTCATCATTGACACCGCGCAGCTCTGACTGGGTGTCTAACAGGTGCCGTACCATGCGATTAAATGATTTGGACAGGCTTTCGAATTCATCGCCGGTGAACAGTTCGGCGCGGACGTCCATTTGCCCACGGCTGATTTCGTCCGAAACGTCTTGCAAGTGCTTCAGCGGTTTCATGATGACGTAACGTACAATCAACCAACACGCGACGACCGAGAAAACCGCCGTTACGATCGCAACCGAAATCAGGATCGCGCGATTGCGGGTGATCGCCGATTTGGCTTGTTCGTAGTCCAGTTTGATTCGCAAAAAGGTCAGTGGCGCTTGAGAGCGGATGTTGTATACGATCTCTTCGACCTCTTCCGCCTTTGCCGATTCTATTTGCGCTAAAAATTCGGCTGAATCTCCTTGGTAGTCATGGCAGTGGATGCATCTCTGTTTGAAGATCACCGGGGCATAATAGACGTAATTTTGGTCGAAGGTGAAGTCGTCTTCGACATCCGGGGCGACCGAATTAAAGTCGCCGGCGGCGATAGGTTGAGGCGAATCGTTTTTGGGTTGGCGGTTGGGCGCGCGGTCGGTAGCGAGGGCGGCGTCCTTCATCAGCCGATTGTGAAACGCCTGTTGTTGGCCGGCCGCGACAGAAATCTCTCGCAGACGCGCTGCTTCGTTGGCTTCAGTGACCAGCTCGGGATTGATGGCGGTGCGGCTGAAGGAATTTTCCAGCACGACGGTTTGGGCATCGTACTGAGTTGTTTTGACTTCGGTGCTGATCGCTTCGTATAGCAATCGTAGGGAAGATTGATTGGCATCGGGATCTTCTTTGAACATCACGCTGTTGAGGTGGGTCCGCAGCATGAAATCGCCGACCAGGCCCTTTGCTTTATCGCGCGTGTTGCGGCGGATAACGTTTTCGGTGACGCCGCTGACCCAGAGAAACGAACCGGCAATCAATAGCAGCAAACAGACGCCGAACAGGATGAGGATTTTCCTCTCCAGGCTCGATTCGCCGAGAATGCGTTTGATGCCGCGATAAGACATGAAGTTCCAGTTTCGATAGAGATGGATACCGATTGTACGAAGCGTCAGGCGGATCTTCTATAGCAGGTTGTGGTGCGCAAGCGACGCGTCTATTTCCGGCGATGGGATGCCAGCAGGCGATCACAGCATGTCTTGTGGGTCGATGTCGACCATCCACTGTACATCGTCGATGGGTTTAAGCTTAGTTTTAGCGCGTCCGATGACCGGTTGGAGGACACCTTCGGTCGTGGTTCCGATAAGCATGTGGTAGCGATAGAAACCACGCAACTTTTCTGCCGGAGCCACCGATGGGCCGAGAACTTCGACGGGGGTTTGGAGTGCCTCAGCGGCGACATTAAGCGATTCGGCGATGTGTTCGGCCATCTGTTCGGCTTTGGATTGGATAGGGCTTTTGACAACAATGCGGGCCAAAAACCCGAAGGGGGGATAAGCAAATTCTTCACGGACCGGCAGTTCGGTATTTGCGAATCCGATGTAATCGTGGCCGGTGGCGGCGATGATGGTTTTGTTATCCGGGTTGAAAGTTTGGACCAATACGCGTCCGCCTTTTTGGCCGCGCCCAGTGCGCCCTGCGACTTGGGTGACTAAACCAAAGGTGCGTTCGGCGGCACGGAAATCAGGTAGATGCAACGCGCTGTCGGCGTTGATGACTCCGACTAAAGTCACGTTGGGGAAGTCCAATCCTTTAGCAATCATTTGTGTCCCGAGCAAAATTTTTACATCGCCTTCACGAAATTGAGCCAGTGCTTTTTCGTGGCTGCCGGGTTTTCGCATTGTATCGGTGTCCATTCGCATGATTGGCACGTCGAACAGTTTTTTGACTTCTTGTTCCAAACGTTGCGTGCCCAAGCCGGAGAACTTCATCGCCGGATTGCCGCAGTCGGGACAGACCCTTGGTTCGGGAATCGTATGATCGCAGTAATGACAGACGGCTTTGTTGCCCTGCATGTGGTGTGTCAGCGGGATGGAGCAATCGGGGCAGTATTCGACATGCCCGCAACCGGGGCACTGAATGCGTGTCGAAAATCCTCGCCGATTGAGCAATAGAATGACTTGTCCACCGTCGCCGATGGCGTTGTTTATTTCTTGGCGTAGTTTTTGGCTGATGGGGCTGAATCGTTTTCGTCCTCCAAAATCGACGCGCAAGTCGATGGTCGCCACGTCCGGCAACGGCCGGTCAAGCACGCGTTTCTCCAGTGGCAACAGCGTATAGGATCCGGATTTCGCATGTTGCCAGCTCTCTAGGGCTGGCGTCGCGGAGCCCAGCACCAAGGGCACGTTTTCGTTGGCGGCGCGCCAGTTAGCGACATCCCGGGCGTGATAGCGCGGGGCTTTGTCTTGCTTAAACGAACCGTCGTGTTCTTCATCAAGCACAATCAACCCCAGTCGAGGCGTCGGTGCAAAAATTGCGCTTCGTGCTCCGATGATCACTTGGACTTTACCGGCGGCGATCTGTTTCCAGTGCCACGCGCGTTGGGCGGCGGTGAGGTGGGAGTGTAAAACGGCGACGTGATCAAATCGGGCCCGAAATCGTTGGCGCGTTTGAGGGGTGAGGCTGATCTCTGGCACCAGTACAATCGCCTGTCGGCCGTATTCGACGACTTTCTGGATGGCTTGGATGTAGATCTCTGTTTTGCCGCTGCCAGTGATGCCGCGCAGTAAAAACGTACGATGCGAGTCGGACTCAATGTGTGCTAGGATCGCGTTGTAGGCGCGCTGCTGTTCTTCGTTGAGTTTAAAATTAGCGACACGATCTTCAGCGCGAATTTCGTGGGTCTTTTGTTGCACACGCCGCGCCGTGGTTACGATTAAACCACGTCTGCGCAGGGTCGAGATTGGGCCTTGGGTACAGCCGACCGTTTCGCCCAGTTCGCGCGGCGTCCAGTCCTGGTTTGATTCGGCGAGCGTTTCTAAAATTCTCTTCTGCAGCGGCGTCAGTCGGTGTGCATCGAAATTGCCCATCACATCGTCGGCGATGCTGATAAACAACATTTCGCGGGTGCCCGAATCGTTGCGCACGCCGGTAGGGATAATGGTTTCGATCACGATTCCAAGTTCGCACACATAGTACTGGCCGATCCAGTGCGCCAATTTCAGCAGCGCCGGCGTGATCAGCGGCGCGGCATCGACGACGCGGTCAATCGGTTTCATGCGGTTGGGATTCACCGAAGCGGCCAGCGGATGAAAGGGGCCGATGATGTCGATGCAATAACCGGTCATCTTGCGGTTGGACCGTCCCAAGGGCACTTCGATGCGCACTCCCGGTTTGACCGCCGACTCCATTTCCGAGGGAATTGCGTAGTCATACGGACCGTAGGGTTGTTCGGCAAACGCAATCCGCGCCGCCAACCAGTCGTCTTGATCGTCAAGATTCCACGGTTGGGGTTCGGTTTCGAAAAGAGAATTTTGCTCGTCCGCCATAACGTGGAGGATACCAAATTCGCGCCGCGGTTGAATGGACGGTATTCAAGAGCAACCGTTTTTGCTATTTTTTCGCTTGAAATTAGGTGCTGCGTTTGCCGCGCGGCCGATCATTTTTCTGGGCGATACCATGCGAATTGGAATTTTTGGCGGATCGTTTGATCCCATTCACACCGGCCACTTGATCTTGGCCGAACACTGCCGAGAGCAAGCGCATCTGGATCAAGTGTGGTTCATCCCCAGCGCTCAGTCCCCGCATAAAACCGGCGGCGCGGTAGGCTCCGACCGCCAACGCACCGAAATGATCGATCTCGCGATCGGCGGACACTCGTCGTTCTTGCGGTTAAGTATTGAAATCGAACGCGGCGGCGTCAGCTACACTGTCGATACGCTGGAGCAGTTACGACAACAGCACCCCGACGATGAACTGTTCCTGTTGGTCGGCGGGGATTCGTTAAACCATTTTCATTCTTGGAAGCAACCTCACCGAATTGTCGAATTGGCGACACCGTTGGTGGTAGCGCGTCCAGGAGAAGGAGCCGTTAATTTCGATTTGCTGGCGCCCTTTGCTGACCAGCAACGGCTGGCCCAAATGAAAGCGCTGGCGATCGAGGCACCGCTGGTCGACATCAGCAGTACAGCCATCCGTCGGGCAGTCGAAAATGAAATGAGCTATCGTTACCTCACGCCACGGTCGGTTGAACGTTACATCCAAACGCAGAAAATTTACCGGGCAAGCAAATAGAAGTTGTATTTTGATTTGATTGCACTGAACGGGTTTCTACCATGCTTAAATACAAAGATTTTGTGCCTAAAGAGATCGAAGCGCCCGGTTTCTTCAAAGAGGGCAAACACGAAAGCTTCGACCAGGCTGTCGAAGAGGCCAATCGATGGTTGACCGAGAATCACATTACCGTGATCTCGCTCGAGACCGTGGTGCTACCAAACATTTGGGCGAAATGGGAAGAAGGTTCAGTCGACGCATCTTTGGGAACGAGCTCCGAAGCCCCTAGTCGCTGGCATCAATTTTTACGTTGTTGGTATCGCGACTGAACTTCAAAGTGGCGATTTTAATTGGCCTACAATGCGTTGTGAAAAACTGCGCCGTTTGCCAAAACTGCCCAGCGGTAGATTCTCGATCAAGCTTGAATGTCGGTGGGGAAACTGCCGATCATGTAAGCGTAAGGCAATCCACACCTGCAGCCTTTTCCTCTGCTAGCAACTTTTGGTTGTGAAAATTTCCTTATCGAACAGCACCACTGCACCACCAACCCAATTGAGGCATTTTTGTGAGCGATCATCAACAGGCTGAATTCGACGAACTTAATGAACTGCGCAATCAAGTCGCGGCGCTAACAAAGCGGCTGGATCAATGTCAGCGGATGACTGCCTTGGGGGAATTGGTTGGGACCACGACGCACGAATTTAATAATGTGCTGATGACGATAATTAACTATGCCAAAATGGGCATGCGTCATGACGACAAAGCAACCCGCGACAAGGCGTTTGATAAAATCAATACCGCCGGCATGCGGGCCACCAAAATCACCAATGCCGTTTTGGGGATGGCGCGAAATCGCAGCGAGCATTTTGAACAGACAAACCTGGCAGAATTGATCGATGAAACGATGGTGTTGCTTGAGCGCGAGTTGCAAAAATATCGCATCGCGATTGACATGCAAATCGAGGAAGGCCTGCCGACGGTATCGGCGATCGGAAATCAGATCCAGCAAGTGTTTATGAACCTGTTGATCAATGCGCGCCAAGCGATGTCCGAAGGCGGTGAGTTGGTAATTAAGTTGCGACAAGACCCGTCGACAAACACGGTCGATCTCAGCGTCCGTGACCACGGTACCGGCATGACGGAGGAAACGATGCGGAAGATTTTCCAGCCTTACTTTACGACCAAGACTGGCCCAGATGAAAGCGGCAAGGGTGGCACGGGGCTCGGATTGGCAACGTGCAAAAATATCATCGAAGCCCACGGCGGTAAGATCCGCGTTGAAAGTTCGATTGGCAAGGGAACGTGTTTCACGTTGAAGCTGCCGCTTGAGCCACAGAAGTCACCTGTCCCCGCAGCGCGTGGAATTTCTGGAGCGATTTCGCAAATCAACGTCGCCAACATCGCCTGATCAAAACTGGCCCAGTACAAGCCCGTCGCGCTGGCAAGTAAAATAGGTTGAAGCATCTGGTTTGTGCGTTTGATCAAATTGTTTGTTTAGTACGTTTAGTTGCCGCGTTTGACTTGCAGATCAGGCCAAAGATTCGGGTGGCGCTGGAGATACTCGCACGGTGGGGCTGCGCAGGCGGTTTGGTGGTTTCAATCACCTTTTTTTCTGGCAGCGTTTGCAGAAAAACGTCGACCGTTGGCACTGCACGATGCGGATGATCTCTGCTTGTACACAGGTCGGGCATTGCTGGCCTGCGCGGTCGTAGACGCGATGTTCGTTTTGATAACCGCCCGACTTATTTAGGGCATTGCGATAGGTTCCATCGGACAATGTCGAACCCTCATATTCGATCGCCAGTTCTAGTACCTCTACCATCCGCTGGTGTATCCGATTCCATTGGCCAACGCTTAACCGATTGCATCGGGCCTGCGGGTGGACGCCCGCCAAGTGCAGGATTTCGCTGGCGTAGAGATTTCCGATCCCCGCGACGGCCGCTTGGTCCAATAACGCCACTTTTACCTCGCGTCCCGAGCTTTTAAAACGCGCGCAAAATTCACTTTCAGAGATCGCTAAAGCATCGGGGCCGAGCTTGCCACTGAGGAGTTTTTGTTGGTATTGGGCGTCGGTCAGGCAACTGACGTTCCCTAAACCACGTCTGTCCCAGAACAACAATTCTTTCACATCGCAATCCTTCAGTCGTAGCCGAAAACGTAGGTGCTCGATTGTGGGAGGCTGGGTAATTAAAACCAACCCTGTCATTCGGGGTTCAAAAATGACGCGGTGCCCGTCCTCGGTCACCACAACCACGCGTTTGCCTAACCGATCGATACGTTCAATTTTTTTTCCGGAGATACGTTTGTTGAAGCTTCCCATCGGAGGCGAGATGGCGATCGGTCGTTTACTGCACGGGGTCCGTTGGGCGGCGATGATTGTCGCGTTCTGGATCGCGCCGATGCCGCGTCGCATCGTTTCTACTTCGGGCAGCTCGGGCATCAATTCCTCGGGGGTAATGGTCGATGGTGATGATTGAATGAAGGTGATTGGATGGAGGTGGAACGGCCGCCGGAACCGGTTGTAGGATACAGTGCGTTACTTAAAAACACCACAATACGGTTCAAACAGTCGCAATCCCAACGAATAACGGTTGACGATTTGGTACCGGGATTCCAAAATCATCATCCTAAATTAACTCATATCGCGTACGCTATGCCCACATCATTTCTAGATCAATCCAGCCCCGATGCCGCCCTACCGGACGACACAGGCCGTTATGGCGACTTTGGCGGTCGCTATGTTCCCGAAACGCTGATCGCGGCGCTCGATCAGCTTGAAGAGGAATACCTCGCCGCCCGCCAAGACCCGACTTTCCAATCGGAATTGGACGAACTATTGCGCGACTTTGTGGGCCGTCCGTCGCCGTTGTATTTCGCCAAACGGCTGACTCAGCGGTGCGGTGGAGCTCAGATTTGGTTCAAACGCGAAGACCTCAATCACACCGGTGCTCATAAAATCAATAGTACCATCGGCCAGGCGTTGTTGACTTTGCGTATGGGAAAGAAACGCGTCATCGCCGAAACCGGAGCCGGCCAGCACGGCGTGGCCACGGCAACGGCGTGTGCTCATTTCGGGCTTCCCTGCATCGTCTACATGGGCGAAGAAGACATCCGTCGTCAATCGCCTAACGTGCAATCGATGCGCACGATGGGGGCGGAAATCCGTCCGGTGACCACCGGTTCGCGCACTTTGCGTGATGCGGTCAATGAAGCGATGCGTGATTGGATGGGGAGCGTCGCTGATACGCACTATATTCTCGGTTCGGTCGTTGGGCCTCATCCCTTTCCGATGATAGTGCGTGATTTTCAAGCCATCATCGGTCGCGAAACGATCGAACAATCTCAAACTCGGTTTGGTCGTTTGCCCGATGCGGTGGTGGCCTGTGTTGGCGGCGGTAGCAACGCTGCGGGAATGTTCTATCCCTTTGTGGCGGAGACCGACGTGCCGTTGATTGGGGTCGAAGCCGGCGGGCACAACGATGACCGTGGCCAACACGCGTCCAGTCTTACCTTTGGTAAACCGGGGGTCTTGCACGGCAGTTTTAGCTACGTCCTGCAAGACGAAGACGGTCAGACCGACGATGTCCATTCAGCATCTGCAGGATTGGATTATCCAGGGGTAGGCCCCGAACACAGCCACTGGAAGAAAACGGGGCGCGTCCAATACCGAAGTTGTCGAGACGATGCGGCTTTAGAAACTTTCGACCTGATTGCAAGAACTGAGGGCATTTTGCCGGCATTGGAATCTTCACACGCAATTGCCACCGGCATGGAAGTGGCCCAAGAACGCGGCAAAGACGAAATCGTTGTCATCTGTTTATCGGGCCGCGGCGATAAAGACGCGGCCGAAATTCAACGCCTTCGTGGCTCCGAACAATTTTAGAAAATTGAAACTCGAATTTTGATTTTCGAAGTTTAAGAATTGAAATCCTGAATTCCACATTTTTGAAACGTTAAATGTCATCCATCGACGACCTGTTCGCGCGTCTGAGATCAGAAGGCAAAAAAGCCTTTATGCCCTTTGTCACCGCCGCCGATCCTGATTTAGAATTTACTCAGTCGTTGTTGAAGGCGTTGGATGCAACGGGTTGCCATTTGGCAGAATTGGGAATCCCTTACAGCGACCCGATCGCCGACGGTCCTGTCATCCAGGCCTCTTACACTCGCGCCCTCAACGGTGGTGTGAAACTGGAAGCCATTTTTGATATGGTCGCCAACACGACGCCGCAATTGTCGATGCCCATCGTCACCATGGTTAGTTACGCCATTATCTACCGGTTGGGATTGGACGAGTATTTGAAACAAGCGAAGGCTGCCGGTGTTGCTGGCGCGATTGTGCCTGACATGCCGGTTGATGAATCGGCTGAATTTGCGGCGAAATGCCGGGCCGCTGATTTCAGCCTTATTCAGTTGATTACGCCGACGACGACCAAACAACGCGCGATTGAGAT
This sequence comes from uncultured Pirellulaceae bacterium, assembly GCA_937944405.1. Classification (GTDB taxonomy): domain Bacteria; phylum Planctomycetota; class Planctomycetia; order Pirellulales; family Pirellulaceae; genus Mariniblastus. Next base: position 4,628 of record CALDYR010000079.1, on the reverse strand, counting down.
CGCCCAGCAAACCACGGGTTTTATTTACTACGTGTCGATTGCCGGTATCACGGGCGAACGCACTGAACTGCCGCCGGATTTATTAGATAATTTGCGGTGGCTGCGGCAGCAAACTGACCTTCCCATTTGCGTCGGGTTTGGGATCAGTAAACCTGAACACGTCGAATTGCTCAAACCGGTCGCCGATGGAATGATCGTGGGGTCGGCGATTGTCCGGAAGATCGCCTGTGCCCATCCTGCTGAGGGTGGGAAAACGGCCGCCACGGTGATTACTGATGTTAGTGATTTTGCGAGAACGATGATCGACGCGATGTAATGCGGTTGTTCGAAATGTGCGAACCATTGAAAATAGCAGTAAACTACAGCGATGCCTGAAGCCCCTGAAAAATCGCCGACTGAACTGCTGACTCAACCGGTCCAGTTCCTAAAAGGCGTGGGGCCGGCGCGAGCCGAATTGCTGGAGAAATTAAATTTACGCAACGCGGCCGACGTGCTGTTCTTCTTCCCCCGTTCTTATCAAGACTTCACGCAATTACACCAAATCAACGAATTAGCTAACGAACAACTGGCTAACGTGGTCGGGATTGTTGTCGATGTGGATCAGCATACCGCTCAGTCAGGGGCTCATATCTGCTACGTTTTGATCCAACAAGGCAATCAATACCTGCGAGGCATGTGGTTCAACCAGTCCTTTCTGTTGAAGAAGTTTTGGCCTGGCCAACAGGTGATGTTTCAGGGCAAGGCTAAATTTCAAGGCGGGCGTTTTCAAATGAGCCACCCGAAAACGACTTGGATTCAATCCGATGAAGCACTCCAAGACCATCAATGCTTGTTGCCAGTTTATAAGTTGACCGACGGGATTTCTCAAAAACAAATTCGCAGCGTCGTGGCCAGCGTCGTTAATCTGTGTGCCGACGTTGTGACCGAGGCGTTTCCGGATCACCTTCGACAGCGTTTGGAAGTGTGCGGTATTTCCGAAGCGGTCCGCCAGATTCACGCGCCCAAGAATCACGACGAAGTGGAATCAGCGCGGAGGCGACTGGTTTATCAGGAACTGTTTATTCTCCAATTAGCTTTGGCGATTCGCCGTCATCGCATTCGGTCGGAAAATAAATCACCGGCATTGGGGATGACGCCAAAGATTCGTGCTCGATTGTTGGGCCGATTGCCGTTTGAGCTAACAGAGTCGCAAAAGATCGCCCTTGGTGAAATCGCGACCGATATGGGGCAACCCTTTCCCATGAACCGGTTGTTGCACGGAGAAGTCGGTAGCGGGAAGACGGCGGTGGCGGTCTGTGCGATGTTGCTGGCGGTGGCTCACGGCCATCAAGCAACGATTATGGCTCCGACCGCGATTCTGGCCAACCAGCATTTTCAAACCTTGAAGAATTTGTTGGCCAACACGCGCGTCCGGTTGGCGTTGTGGACCGGCGGCGTGAAAGGGAAAACGCGCAGCGCGACGGCTGAAAAAATATCCGCAGGAGAAGTCGACATCGTCATCGGAACCCAAGCGGTCGTGGCGTCGAACGTGCCGTTTAAAAATTTGGGACTGGTCGTGATCGATGAACAGCATAAATTCGGCGTTCGTCAGCGCGCGACGTTGAAACAATCGGGGCACGATCCACATTATTTGGTGATGACCGCGACGCCTATTCCCAGAACGATTTCGATGACGCTGTTTGGTGATCTGGACGTGTCGACCTTGCAACGGACCAGTGGCATTGGTCAAAAGGTAAATACTTACCTGGGCAAAGAGGAAAGCCGCGATCAATGGTGGGAGTTTGTGAGAAAAAAGCTGCGCGAAGGTCGGCAGGCGTTTGTGATTTCTCCTTTGGTCGATGCCGAAGACGATTCCCAATTGAGCAGCGCCGAACGTATGTTCGAGATGTTGTCCAACGGCCCGTTTAGTGACTTCCGCGTTGATCTCTTGCACGGCAAGCAGTCGCCGGAAGAAAAAGAGGCAGCGATGGCTGATTTCGCGGCTGGAAAAACGCAGGTGATTGTATCCACTACCGTTGTCGAAGTCGGAATCGATGTGGGCAACGCGACGGTGATGACAATCGAGTCGGCCGAACGGTTTGGTCTTTCGCAATTGCACCAGCTTCGTGGGCGCGTGTGTCGGGGGCAGCACCCGGGGTTCGTTTGCGTGTTCGCGTCGTCGGATGATCCTCAATCCAATCAGCGGCTGAAGGCGTTTTCAGAAAACGAGAGCGGATTTGAGCTGGCAGAGATTGATTTACAAATCCGTGGTCCTGGAAATTTATTCAGTACCCAACAAAGCGGTTTTCCACCGTTGATGATCGCTGATTTGGTGCGTGACGCCGAGGTCTTAGCGCGGGCGCAGGTGGACGCGCGCTTTTTGATTTCCGACGATCCGGACCTTAAGGATGAATCGTTGTCTCGTTTACGCCAATTGGTGTTCGCGCGTTACGGTCGAGCGTTGGCGATCAGCGACGTTGGTTGAAAGCGGGCCACGGTTTGCTTATAACTTGGTCGTTGCACTATTAAATTTACGAAGATTGCTGTGTCCGAACCTAAAATCGAGATCCATCTTTTTACCGACGGTGGCTGTAGCGGAAATCCCGGCCCCGGCGGATGGGCGTATTTGATGCGGCACCTGCCGTCAGGAAAAGAATCCGAACAATCCGGTGGTTTGGAACACACCACCAATAATCAAATGGAACTGTTGGCGGTGATCGAAGGTTTAGCGGCGCTCAAGCGTCCCTGCTGTGTTGAACTTTTCACCGACAGTACGTACGTCGGCAAAGGCATGACCGAATGGATGAAAAAATGGAAAGCCAACGGTTGGCAACGCAAGGAAAAAGGTAAAAACGTTCCCGTCAAGAATCAAGAATTCTGGATGCGACTGGATCAACAGCTCGCCCGTCATCGAGTCAAATACACGCGCGTCGCTGGCCATAGCGGCCATGTCGAAAACGATCGCGTCGATGAACTGGCGGTGGCTGCCTACCAGAAATACTTAAAGTAAGGTAACCGCCTACGATGGTTGGATTACTTCTTGCCACGGCGGTTGATTTTTTCTTGGAACCATGTTTTGGCCAGTTGCTTGCCGCCGGTGGTGATTTGTCCACAGACGTTTTTTCCCCAATGACTGTCCACTTCGGATTGTAGGGCCTGAAGTGTCGGCGTTTGTTCGGCTGAATCTTGTGATGCTTCCAATGCCGCACGGTACTTGTCCGCGCCGTGGCGCAAACGACCACTGTTCATCTCGATCAAGTAGAAACCGACTTGACGGATGAATCGAAGGTAAACCGTTGCCAGTAGCTCCGATTGAATTCCGCTGCTGACTTTGTCGATCGTCTCGCGCGAAACACAGTAGCGCGCGATGTTCAGTGGGTTGATCAAAATCGAACCCGCCCAAACCGTGTTGCGGATGCGGTTTGCCCATTTGGGCGTTTTTCCAAAAGCACGCCATTGCCTGACGGTCAGCAATCGGCTGCCCGGCAGGGAGGTTAAAACGATTTGTTCTAAATCGTCAGCCACCAGTCGAACCGCCGCCGCCAGTTCGGGAACCGTCAACGACGAAAACGGGTCGGCGGCATCAGGGTGATAGAAGGTTGCCAGTTCGTGAGACAGTTTCTGAAACTGGTCGATGTAAAACTGGATGCTGGTTAACTGAGACAGTGGTTGGGTGTCAATCTGTTGTTGAAATCTGAGCACGATTTTTGCCGCTTCTTGATCACGTGGCGTCCAGTGTGGGGCGTCGATTGGGCCTGCGTCGGCGATCGGTTTGGCAGGCCAGAGCTTCACCAGCAAGAACGTCAATGTCCAACCCGCCGGCAGGATCCACCACAGCCAGATCAGCAAATTTGTTTTCCAAAGCGCGTAGGCACCAAAGAAAATGTACAGCGCGACCGGTACTGCGGTCAGCGCGATCAGCACGCACATGCGGAGATCGACTAATTTGAATTGTTTTCTCTGGATCCGTTCCAAAGTGATGCTCCGCGTGAAATGTTAACATTAAGACCTGCGGTAGATTGGGCTGATCGGTGGCGCTGACAGGGATGGTGAAGGTGTTGGCAGAATCCCTTTCATAAAATACCAGTTCCCCTTCGGTGGCGCTGTTGGTTTGCCTGATCTTTCCAAGCATTTGCTTTTTACTTTGTGACCGACATTTGTATCGAGTCATCAATTGTGCGTCGATGCATCGGCTGTATGACGATTACATTGCCGCCTTATTGCCGTTAAAGCTTGCCTGACCGGCAGGTGCTGCCGGCGTTCTCTGTTCAGGGAATGCCGAAAGTTTGGCTGTGTTGGGGCTTGAGAGGGGCACCTAGTGGAGTGTCAGCATTGGATTTTAGGGTTAGCCGTTTTGGCGATAGCCACGGTTCCGAAACGAAAAACCGGGGCTAACGCCCAAACGGCTAATCCTAATTCTTAATGCTGACAGACCACTAGTCCGTGTTTTGCAGGCAAAAGTTCGATGTTGCTTTTGCCAAAGGCCGAATTCTCTTTTAAGCCTTGGATCGATTGTGCGGGTTTTCACCGACGCGCGGAATCTTATGGTTGCCGCAATTTCCCTGCCCGATGGTTTCCTCATCAATTTCCTTCCCACTATTCCCACCAAATTCGGCACTTCAGTATGAAAATCAGCATCAAAACATCAT